>JAICSX010000029.1 GCA_025936675.1 Sphingomonas sp. | reverse complement strand
GCATAATCGTCCAGCGAGACCTTTGTCTCCTCGAGCGGATGGGCGAGCATGAAGGGTCGGAACACCGGCACGTCGCATGCCGTCGGCTGCTCGCCGCGGCCTTCCGCCCAGTCGAACAGTTCGGTGAAGGGCGGACTCAGCCCGTGCCAGACCTCCTCCACCGCTTCGACTTCCAGCCCGAATGCCTGCGCCAGTGCCTGCTTGGCCAGCCGCGCATTGATCCCGACGCGAAGCTCGCCGAGCGCCAGCTTCAGAAGCGCGTAGCGGCCCGATGCGTCGAGATGATCGAGCATCGAAGCGAGCACGCGCGGCGCATCCATCTTCGATGCCGAGCGCAGCCGGTCGATCGCATCGCTGATCCGGATCGTCGCATCGTCCGTTTCAGGTACGCCCGTGGCCGACGTCGGCCACAGCAGCGAGATGGTTTCGGCGCTGTCCCCGACATAGTCGCGGCTCATGGTGAAGAGCACGGGATCTATGCGCTCCGTTACGAGCCCACGGACCGCTGCCGGCTTCACATGCGGGATGTCGAGAGTCCCAGTAAGCGCGGCGAGTCCATAGCCGCGGTCCGGGTCGGGCGTTTCCTTGAGATAATCGCCGATCAGCTTGAGCTTGGTGTTGCGCGAGCGCGTGTAGACGAGATCGTCGAGCAGCTGCGAGAAGGCGCGCATTGCGCCTCTAATGCATGAACTGCGTTACGGTGTCAGTGGAGGCGGATGGCGAGTGCGGCGAGGATCGTCGCGCAATCGGTCTCGGACTCGCTGTCCAGCGCCTCGCCGACATGTTCGAGGCAGCTCTGCACGGCGACGCGGTGGCCTGGCAGCAATGCAAGCTGCGTCGAATGACGCGCGAGGCCTTCCAGTGTCGCGAGTCCGTTAAGAGCGGCGAGCCGCCGGATCGCGTCCATCCGCGCATAAAGATCGAGCGGGGAGAGGCGGGGCCCTGCATCGCGGATCTCGGCCACGCGCAGTCCGATCTCGTTTCTCACCTTGGCGAGCGGATCGGTAGCCATGATTGCGTCCTCCTGGTTTAACGGAGGTTCGCCCAAAGTCGTTAATAGCTCGTTACGGCGCTGCTTCAGTTGACAGAATCGCTGCCCTTCGTCATTGGAGCGCGCGACTTCGAGCGGCCGCGGCCGCTTTTTCTTTTTCCTATTGGGACCAGGGCAATGGCCAAGCCGGCAACCGTCAAGATCAAGCTCGTCAGCAGCGCGGATACGGGTTTCTTCTACGTGACCAAGAAGAATCCGCGCACCCAGACCGAGAAGCTGAGCTTCCGCAAGTACGATCCCGTCGCGCGCAAGCACGTCGAGTTCAAGGAATCCAAGATCAAGTGACGAGCCGTTAGGCTCATCATTCGGAACCTGATCCCGGATCCGGATTTTCTTCTGAATCTTCGCTTGGCTGCTCTGCTGCAGGCGCCAGCAGCTCGTCGACCGTCTGGGCGAACTTCACCACGGAGATCGGCTTCGACACATAGGCCTGCGCGCCCGCTGCACGGATCCGCTCCTCATCACCGTGCGCTGAATAGGCCGTGACCGCCATGATGGGGACTTCGGAGAGCCGTTCATCCTTGCGGATCAGGCGAATGAGATCGAGGCCGCTGACATGCGGCAGCTGGATGTCGGTGATCACGAGGTCGGGATCGAACTCGCGCGCGGCGTCGAGCGCGTTGCGGCTGTCGGTCACAGCCTCCGGCTGGTGGCCGTGCGCGGCAAGCAGGTCGCAGAACAATTTAATGTTCAGCGCATTGTCCTCGACGATCAGAATCTTCGCCAATTCGCTTCCCTTATCCGAGCGCCCAGACTTCTAGGCCGTGCCGCAGCATAGTCCAAACGATCCGGTAGCTGTTGCCCTCGCCGCGCTTGCGGCAACGCTTGGGTCCGAGCGGCGGGCTCAGCGGTTCATCGATTTGACCGGAATCGGGACGGACGAGCTTCGAGAAAGGGCGGCCGATCCGGCGCTGCTTGGCGCACTGCTGCGTTTCCTCGAAGCGCACGAGCCGGATTTACTAGCAGTGGCGGAGGAGCTTGGCGTTGAACCCCCTGTCCTCGTAGAGGCGCGGCGCGAGCTTGAAGAAGGGAAGAAATGAAGACGATCCTGATTACCGGCGCCACGGCGGGATTTGGCGAGGCCGCGGCGCGCAAGTTCATCGCCGGCGGCTGGAGGGCGATCGGCACGGGAAGGCGCGGTGAGCGGCTGAAGGCGCTTCAGCAGGAGCTCGGTGACGCCTTCCTTCCGCTCGAGATCGACATGCTGGACCTTGAGGCGGTGGAGAGTCTTGCCAGGCTCGAGGGACGCTGGGGCGAGATCGACCTTCTCCTCAACAACGCCGGCCTCGCTCCGCCGACCGATCCGCTCACCGAAACCGACTGGAATCGGATCGAGACGGTGATCGACACAAATATCACCGGCCTGGTCGCGCTGACCCGCGCGCTGTTGCCGAAGCTGGTCGAGCGCAAGGGCCAGATCATCAACCTGTCGTCCGTCGCGGCAACCTATCCCTACAAAGGCGGCGCGGTCTACGCCGGGACCAAGGCGTTCGTCCGCCAGTTTTCGCTCGACCTGCGCAGCGATCTCGCCGGAACCGGCGTCCGCGTCACGTCCGTGGAACCCGGAATGGCCGAGACCGAGTTCACGATCGTTCGCACGGGCGGCGACAAGGAGGCGTCCGACAAGCTCTATGCCGGCATGAACCCGATGACATCGGAGGACCTCGCCGAGCTCTTCTGGTGGCTCGCAAACCTGCCGCCGCACCTCAACATCAACACCGTGGAGCTGATGCCCGTCAGCCAGAGCTTTGCCGGCTTCACCGTCACGCGCGAGGGTTGATTCGAGCCACTCGCGGTGCTTGGGGCTTCGGCATGAATATCGACAACCGCCTCGCCGAACTCGGCATCAACCTTCCGCAAGCCGCCGCGCCGGTCGCGGCTTATGTTCCAACGGTGGAGCGTGACGGCCTGCTACACATCTCCGGCCAGATCAGCTTCGCCGAGGACGGCAGCCTGATCAAAGGCCGGCTTGGCGAAGACATGGGTCTTGAAGCGGGTCAGCAGGCGGCGCGTCGCTGCGGCGTGATGCTGATCGCGCAGATGAAGGCGGCGCTCGGATCGCTCGACCGCGTCGAGCGAATCGTGAAGCTCGGAGTCTTCGTCAACAGCGCTCCCTCGTTCACCGACCAGCCCAAGGTCGCCAACGGCGCCTCCGAGCTGATGCAGGAAGTGTTCGGCGAAGCCGGACGTCATGCCCGTAGTGCCGTCGGAGTCGCGGTTCTTCCGCTCGGTGTCGCGGTCGAGGTCGACGCCATCGTCGCGGTGAAGGCCTAGTTCATTTTCAACGGCTTACCCATTTAGGGGCATGGCCGACCGCGAATCGGAGATCATCGCCAAGATCGCTTCCGGCATTTCCGGGCTGAATGCTTTCGCCTGGGACCGGCTCAGTGATGGCGATCCGTTCCTCAGCCATGCTTTTCTTTCTGCGCTTGAGGATTCAGGCAGCGTCGGCCCGGGCACCGGCTGGACCCCCGCGCCGATCCTTGTCGAGGAAGAGGGGCGGCTGATCGCCGCGGCTCCCGCCTACCTGAAGAGCCACAGCCAGGGAGAATATGTGTTCGACCACGCCTGGGCGGACGCCTGGGAGCGCGCGGGCGGGCAATATTATCCCAAGCTGCAAGTATCTGTGCCGTTCACACCGGTCCCGGGGCCGAGGCTGCTCGGCAGCCGGCCGCAGCAGCTGCTCGCCGCCATCGAGGCGGTGACCGTCAAGAACGAAATCTCGTCGGCGCACATCACCTTTGCCGACGATGCCGCCGTCGCCGAAGCGGAACGCCGCAATTGGCTGATCCGCCACGGCATGCAGTACCATTGGTTCAATCGCGGCTATGGAAGCTTCGACGATTTCCTCGGCGCGCTCAGGCACTCGAAACGCAAGTCGATCCGCAAGGAGAGACGTGAGGCATGCCGCGGGCTCGATATCCTTGCGCTTCGGGGTGACGAGATCGGCGCCGACGATTGGGACGCGATGTGGGCATTCTATCAGGACACGGGCTCGCGCAAGTGGGGCCGGCCTTATCTCACCCGCACGTTCTTCGACCTCGTCGGCGAGCGGATGGGCGATTCGGTGCTGCTGTTCCTGGCATTGCGCGACTCACAGCCGATAGCGGGCGCACTGAACTTCATCGGCGCGGATACGCTCTACGGCCGCTATTGGGGCTGCACGGAGGAGGTGCCGTTCCTCCATTTCGAGCTGTGCTATTATCGAGCGATCAAGTGGGCGATCGACCATGGGCTCAAGTCCGTACAGGCGGGCGCGCAGGGCGAGCACAAGGTGGTGCGCGGCTACGAGCCGGTGATCACCAAGAGCGCGCATTTCATTCCGAACCCGAGCTTCCGAAAGGCGGTCGCTGAATTCCTCGAAGCCGAGCGGGAGGGAGTGGCTGCGGAAGCCGACTGGCTGAGCCGCGATCTGCCCTACCACTCCTCCTCGACCGAATAGATTGCGACGCCGAGACCAGTCTCGTCGGCCTTTCCACGGTACATGGCGGGCGTCGTGAAGCCCCAGGCGGCGTCGCCGCTTGGAGCCACCGCGATGAGCCCGCCCTTTCCCCCGAGCGAAGCAATATCCGAGAGAACCCCGTCGATCGCCTGCTGAAGCGATTCGCCGCTGAGCCGCATCCGGGCCGCGACTTCATGGGCCGCGACCGCGCGAATGAAATACTCCCCTGAACCGGTGGCCGAGACTGCAGCGGCGCGATTGTCGGCATAGGTCCCGGAGCCGATCAAAGGCGAATCGCCAATCCGGCCCCAGCGTTTTGCGGTGATGCCGCCGGTTGAGGTTGCCGCCGCAACATTGCCGTGCACGTCCACCGCCACGGCGCCGATGGTTCCATATTTGATCGGATCCGCAGCGCTGCCGGCAGCGAGCGCTTCCTCCAGCTGACGCCTGCGCGCCGGGAGGATGAAAAAGCCGTTTTCGACCTGCTCGAGGCCGGCCCGTTCCGCGAATTTGTCGGCGGCCATGCCGGCAAGGAAGACGTGCGGTCCTGACTCCATTAGCCTCCGCGCGAGGCTGATCGGCGCGCGCGTCGTCTTGATGCCGGCGACCGCTCCAGCGCGACGCTCACGTCCTTCCATGATAGCCGCATCGAGCTCGACTTCGCCTTGCTCGGTCAGCACGCTTCCGCGCCCGGCATTGAAGCAGGGATTTTCCTCGAGCATCCGCGCAGCCGACTCGACGGCGTCGATCGCCGAGCCGCCGCTCGAGAGGATTGCGCACCCGGCCTCGAGGGCCTCCTTCAGCCCTTCACGGGCCGCCGCCTCGTGCTCGGGATCGTCATGCGCTATCCGTTCGGAGCCGGCGCCTCCGTGGACCATTAGCCGCCACTTCATTTCACTCATTTGGCGGGCCTTAGCTGGCGGCTCTCGCGGGCGCCAGTTGACGACGACGATCGGTCATATTATTATGATATCATATTTTTATGGAGGCAAAGGTGGCTGATCAAAAGACAATTGCGCTCACTGCGACGAGCGAACGGCCGGCGGCGACATCGAATGGTTATGCCATGCTGATCGTGTTGCTGTTTGCGATTGCGGCTGACGTCTACTCGATCACTTCACTGCCCAAAGGGCCGGGCGGAACGTTGAACGTCGTGACGATCATCGTCGCCACGATCATCTTCATCCTGGTGATGCCGGGCTTCTACATGCTCCAGCCGAACCAGGCGGCGGCGATCACATTGTTCGGCGACTATCGCGGTACCGACCGCATGACCGGTCTTCGCTGGACCTGGCCGTGGATGAGCAAGAAGAAGCTTTCCGTCCGCGCCAACAATTTCATCTCGGACAAGATCAAGGTGAACGACCTTCGCGGCAACCCGATCGACATCGCCGCCCAGATCATGTGGCGCGTCGTCGATACGGCGCAGGCGTTGTTCGACGTTGACGATTACAAGCAATTCGTCCGCGTCCAGGTTGAGGCCGCGATCCGCGCGATCGGGGCGCGCTATCCCTATGACGATTTCTCGCACCAGGAAGTGACTTTGCGCGGCAATCACGACCAGGTCGGCGCCGAGCTCAAGCAGGAGCTGCAGGCCCGCCTCACCGTCGCCGGGATCACCATCGACGAGTGCGGGTTCACTTATCTCGCCTACGCGACCGAGATCGCCGGCGCGATGCTCCGCCGGCAGCAGGCGCAGGCAGTCGTCGCTGCTCGCCAGACGCTCGTCGAAGGCGCCGTCGGAATGGTCGAGATGGCGCTTGCGTCTCTGTCCGAAAAGAAGGTCGTCGAGCTCGATGACGAGCGCCGCGCCGCGATGGTCTCGAACCTGATGGTCGTGCTGTGCGGCGAGCGCGACACGCAGCCCGTCGTCAACACCGGCACGCTCTACCAGTAAGCGCGGCCGATGCCGGATGACCGCAAAGCGTTTCCGCTTCGCGTCGACCCTCAATTGTGGGCCGCGGTCGAGCGGTGCGCCGCAGCGGAATTGCGGAGCGTCAACGCCCAGGTCGAATGCCTCTTACGCGAAGCGCTCGGCTCGCGCGGGGTTAAGCTAAAGGCGCCGGCACCTCGAAAGCGGGGCCGGCCGCCAAAGGAGAAATGAGATGAGCGACGGCCCCGAATGGTTCGCACCAAAGCGCTACGGCTATGGCGCGACTCCAATCAGCTGGCAGGGATGGGCCCTGACGCTTGGCTTCGTCGGCCTCCTCATCCTGGCTTCGGTCAATTTCGCCAGGAAACCGCTTCAACTGATCGCCATCGTCGTTCCGATTATCGTAGCATTCACCGTCATTTGCGCGCGCACCACTCGCGGCGGATTGCGCTGGCGCTGGGGAGATAACGACTGATGTTGAGCTGGTTCATTGCCGCAGCCGCAGTTGCTGCCATTCCGGTCACTGCATCGGGTCCAAAAGGCCCGCTCGCGGGCACATTCGTCGATGCGGGTAAAAGCGCACCCGTCGTCCTAATTATCCCGGGCTCCGGGCCGACCGACCGTGACGGCAATAATCCGATGGGTATTACCGCTGCACCGTACCGGATGCTCGCGGACGCGCTGGCCGGCAAGGGTGTGTCCACCGTCCGGATCGACAAGCGCGGCCTGTTCGGGAGCAAGGGTGCGATCCCTGATCCGAACAAGGTGACAATCGCGGATTATGCGACCGACACGTACGCGTGGGTTGCTGCAATTCAGAAGCAGACCGCTGCCAAGTGTGTCTGGGTGCTTGGGCATAGTGAAGGTTCGCTGATTGCGCTCGCGGCAGCACAGGACCCTGATGGAATCTGCGGCGTGCTTTCGGTCTCGGGCGCCGGACGCAAACTCAGCGACGTGATCCGGGAACAGCTACGGGCCAATCCGGCAAATGCGCCGCTTCTGGATTCTGCAAATGCGGCGCTCGATGCCCTCGAAAAGGGGCAGCATGTCGACGTCACTGGAATGAACCCTGCCCTGCTGAGGTTATTCGCTCCGCAGGTTCAGGATTTCCTGATCGACGATTTCCGCCATGATCCGGCGAAGCTCGCGGCGTCACTGAAGGTGCCGTTGCTGATTATCCAGGGCGAACGCGACATCCAGGTTTCGACTGATGACGCGAAAGCGCTCGCAGCGGCTCAGCCGAAGGCGAAGCTGGTGCTCATCCGGGCGATGAACCATGTGCTCAAGGACGTGCCGAGCGACGATCGTGCCGCCAATGTGGCGACGTACGCCGATCCGTCGCTGCCGATCGATGGAGAGCTGGTCGACGCGATCGCCGAGTTCGTGAAGCGCTAACCGACCGAGAGATCGCGCTGCTGGTTGACCAGCTGCCACTCATCCAGATCGGCGAGCATGATCCGGGCGGCTTGTTCGGCGAGGTCTGCTGCACGCGACAGCGTGACATCCTTCCGCAATTCCCCGTCGATCTGGCGAAGCGTATTGGACGTGGCCATCGAGCGTACGGCATCGCCCCCGAAATCGGCCTGGAAGCGGATGCCGAAAATTGCGGTACCAAGCGCCGGGAAGCCGGCCGACACCAAGGTGAACCAATTGCCGTAGATGTTCACGTACGGAAGATCGAGGCCATAGGCGACGATCGTCGCGATCGAGGCGATCAGCGTCGCCCCGAACAAGGTCATGCTGACCTGTTCCAGCCTATGGTCGAGCTTCTCGATCTGCTCTGCGTGGCGTTCGTGATAGGTAACCTGCGGCTCGACCTCGTGATCGGCGATGGCGCCGGCGAGGCGCGCAGCGCAGTCACGGTCGATCGTTCCCGACGGGCAGCCCATGCCCCTCCAGATTCCGCCGGCATACCATTCGATCCAGCGGTTGGAGATCGGGTTGGTTTCGGTGCCCGGTGGGTCCGGGGCCGCAATCCCGAGCAGTTTCAAGGTCCGCATCGGCCGCAACCGCTCGGCGAGCTGGCGGTAATCGAGCCACCGCCGGTGCCACTCCTGCTTGGTTCCGATATGCGCGTTGACGATGATGCCGAGGGTGATCAGCATTTCGACCGCCGCCTCCTCGAACTTGAGGTGCGGTGCCATGAACGCGCTGAGCCCGAGGCATACCGCAACGCCGCCGAGGACGAAGTTGAAGATGTGCCCGCTTCGATATGTCTGCGCGAAATGCGTCGCGAGGCGGTCGGCCCAGCTATAGGCCTCTTCAAGCAGGTCGATCGGCGCGAGGATATTATGCGCGTCCGCACAACCACTGCGATAGCGCTGCCACTCATCCTTGATCTGCGCGGCATAATATTTGTCGGTGTAACTCGCCGGCCTGAACCGCTTCACGCCTGCGGCGGCAAGCAGCAGCGGATATTCAATCCGCGCTCGGAAGTGCCGCAGCCGCTCGAATGTGAAGCGTTTGAGAAAGCTCTGCTCCTGCTCGTCGGCGGGCGGCATCAGCAGCCCGGTCAGCAACGCGTCGACATCCTGCCGGTCGAGCGCTCGCGACACCCCGGGATCATCGGCGACGGTGACGACGGTGGGGTCGAACGCCGCCCATAACAGTCGAACTTCGCTTTTGGGATCGAGCGGGACGTGGACGATCGCAGTGCCGCGCGTGAGCGCTAGCTGGACGACTTCTCCCGTGCCGCCTCGACCCCGCGGCGGCTTGCCGTCCCAGACGGCGATGAGGACATCGCAATGGCTGACCGTCGCTCGGCCGGTCATGATGTAGGCGTCGAGACTGTCGTCCGGATCGCCGGGAAGCTCGAGCAGGCAGCAGGCACGCTCGATGAGCGCGTCGAACCGCTCGCGCGCACCATGGTTGGCGAGGCTCGCTCGATAAACGTCGCGCGAGAAGGGCAGGATCGCTTCCAGCTCCCACCCAAGCTCGAGTGCTATCTCCGCTGCGATCTGGTCGGCGCCGTCGGCGATTGGCGAAACGAAACGAATGCGAGCAGGCCCTGGCGCGAAGCAATCCCGCTCGCGGTCGAGCAAGGCGCGGCCTGCCTCCTCGATCAGCAGCAAGGTCTCGCGAACGCGCTCGCGCAGTCGCTCTACGTCGCCCTCCGCCAGCACGTCGGCGCGGTGGCCCGTGATGCCGACCGCGAGGACGAAGGGGACCGACGGCGGGCCCTTCGAGGAGGGGGACGGCTCCGGCGCAGGTTGGTCGCCGAGCGCATTCAGCTTGGACAAAGCGTTATAGTTCAACCTGCGCCCCCAGTCTCAACGCCGCGAAGATTGCGCAGGTGGTCAGTGTGCTCAGTTACTTCCCCCATTGTCCATAATCGGGTCGACGTCGGGCTTTGGACTATTATCGAGATGAATCGAATAATAGATTGTGACCGCGTCCCCTTGGTTGAGGTCGTAGAAGACCAGCTTCCCATCCTTCGTCACCACCGGGCCAAGGATCTGGGTGGAATTGATCCCGTTCTGCGGCTGCGATTTGGACCCGGTCGTCCACGCTGAAAGAGCTCCCTGATTTTTGAAGGACGCTGGCGTGTTCCCGACGATGTCCACGGTGATCTTCGTAGGCCCGGTGTACCTAGGGATCTTCGTATGTGCGTCGGACGGCTTTACCGGATTGGCACCACCCACGCCCACCAGCCATTCGTTCCCTTGCCACACAAGATGAACTTGCTGATCTGGACCAGGCGGGATTGGGTTCCCATTTCCCGTCCGCTGGTGACCGCAGCTGGCCAGGAGCATCGTGGCCGCGCAAACGACACCAATTTTCTTCGGCCCGACCGGTCCGAAAGCGGTCGGCTCACAAAGATATGAAAGCATCACTTTTCTCCCCCTAATATTCTCCGTCAGAGCTGCCAGCGTTTGCTGGCATCTCCGAGTCTTGAAGTCCGCGTCTTGCTTAACTCCCCTCCGACTCGCGAAGACGGTAGCCCATTGCAGCAAGCCGCTGATTCAGCTGCTGCGCTTCGGCGACGCGGCCGAGGCGTTGCAGGATGGCGGCATGGGCCGATATCTCGTCAGGCTGCTCGGTAATGCTTGCCGGAATCGTCGCTAGGCCGTTCGCCCATGCGGCATGCGCAGCGCTTCCGTCGCCCTTTTCCCGTTCAATGTCACCGAGGAGCCGGTAAGCGCGCGCAATCCGAAATGCGTCCGACGGTGCATCGGCCGTGTGCACCAACTTCGCAGCCTGCGTACCCTGTTGCGCCAGGGCGAGCGCTTGATCCGTGTTACCGGCCGCGAGCGAAAGCTGCGCGCGAAGCATCAGGCATGAAAGAAGACCGTTGCGCCACTCCGGTTTAACCGACGGACGCTTAAGCAATTTGCTTACTGCGTCGCACGCGGTCGAAATCTCCGCCGCAGCCTCGTCGCGCTTCCCGCTTAGGAGGAGCAGGCGGACGAGAAATAAGCGGCTCCTGTAGTCATATTCCAGCCAAAGGGCGTTGGCGGGCTCAACCTGTACGAGCGCGGCGGTTTGGTCGAGCGACTCATGAAGAAGGTCAGAAGCGGTCGCCAATTGGCCCCGTTCGAGATAGAGATTTCCGAGCGAACGCAGCGCGGGGGCTAGGTGCTGCCGGTACTCCACGTTGCCCGTTCGCGAGAAAAGCTGCTTGTAGATTGCGACGGTGCGCTGCCGGGCCGCGATTGCGCGATCGTAATTGCCGATCGCCCGTTCCGCGTCGGAAAGCCAGGTCAGCGATTCCGCGACGCTCTGCTTGTAATCCTGGTTCGTCGGGTCTGCCGTGGAAATCGCGTCCATCGTGCTGAGCGCGTCGCTGAACTGCGCGACAGCCTCCGCGAAGCGGCGCTGATCCGAAAGCACAATGCCGAGATTGGTGTCGGCGTACTGGACTTCCATCCGGTACTTCATGCTGTCCGGCGCTAGCGCAACCATTTGCCGGGCGAGCTGCTGATATTCGCGCATTGATGATTCAGCGGTCCGAAGATCGCCGTCGTTCTGCGCGATCTCGCCGACGTAAAAGACATTCTGCGCATGCTCGAAGATGGCCTCCGGGTCGCTCGGGCTGCGGCTCATCGCCTCGGCGGTCCCGGCCATCGCCTCGCGATACAGCTTCAACGCCGTCCCCGTGTCGCCTCGCGCATCGGCAACCTGCGCCATGAGCCTGAGCGCCTGGGACCGTTGCGACAGTGCCGCATCGGTCAATTCGGAGGCGTCCTCCTTGCTGTAATACGCGAGCACGCGCGCACCCACGCCATCGAGGGCGTCGAGCCGGCCGATCGGTTCGAGCTTGTCCTTGAGGTCGCCGAGCATGAACGCGACCAGACCCTCCGCTTCGCGGCGTTGCTCGCGCGCCTCGTTGCGCGCCTGGAATGCCGTAACGGCGAGTGTGCTGGTCACCGCCATCCCCGCGATCGATGCCGCCGCGAGGTAGGCAAGGCGCCGCTGCCGCCGTGTTTGGTCGCGTTGGACCAGCTCATCGAGGCCGACGCCGAGCATGCCGGCGACGAGCTTCAGGAATGCGAGCCGGCGCCCTTCCCCGCTTTCCCGGAAGTCAGCCGCCAGCGGCTCGGCACGCTTGCTTGTCGGGCGACCCCGCCGGTCATATTTGAAGCGCAGCGCGGGCGGGAAGCACTCCTCTTTTTCGCGTCCTGGAAAGTCGCTGGCGAAGGGCTCTCCCGCAACGACGGCCGCGAGCACGCAGCCCTCCGGGCGGGTGCGCTTGAAGCTCTCGATCTCCTGGTTCGTCCAGCGGGACTTGGCTGCGGTTGGTGAGCAGAGGACGATCAGGAATTGGGAGGCAGCAAGCGCAGCCTTGATCTCGTCCGCCAGCTCGCCGCCCGCCGAGAGATCCTGCTGGTCACGGAAGACGGGACTCAGGCGGCGCGGCACGACCCCGTTGGCGGTTAGCTTACCGGCGAGCGAATGTGGCACCCGGAACCGTTCGAGCTCGGCATGAAGCCAGTCGGCAAGCTCCTTGTCCCTGTGGCTGTAGCTTAGGAAAGCATAGTAGCGCGTGCGGAGCCGGGGGACGCGCGGATGCTCCGCCTCCGCCCCGTCGGCGCGGTCGAATCCCGGCAATCGGGCAAGCTTGGCCATGTGGGCCCCCCAAGCGAGTCCGCTTAAGCCTGTTAACACAACGGGATAATGGGGGCGAATCTGGCTCTGGCGGTTTTCCGAAGCGGATGAACCGCTTATATGGCGAGCATGTCTATTCGTCCTTGGCGCGACATCGAGCGGCGCAAGTCGCGGCAGATCATGGTTGGCTCCGTCCCCGTCGGCGGAGACGCGCCGATCAGCGTCCAGACCATGACCAACACGCCGACCGAGGACGCCAAGGCGACGATCGATCAGATTCGCCGCTGCGAAGATGCCGGCGCCGACATCATCCGCGTCTCCTGCCCTACGAAAGAGGCGACCGACTCTTTGCGGGAGATCGTTCGTGCGGCGAGGGTGCCGATCGTCGCTGACATCCACTTCCACTATAAGCGCGCGCTCGAGGCAGCTGATGCCGGCGCGGCGTGCCTTCGCATCAATCCGGGCAATATCGGTTCGGAGGAGCGCGTTAGGGAAGTGATCGCCGCAGCGCGCGCGAACGGCTGCGCGATCCGCATCGGGGTCAACGCTGGAAGCCTCGAGAAGGACCTCCTCGAGAAATATGGCGAGCCCTGCCCGGAAGCGTTGGTCGAAAGCGCGCTCGACCATATTCGCATCCTCGAGGACCACGGCTTTCGCGAATATAAGGTCGCGGTCAAAGCCAGCGACGTCTTCCTCGCGGTCGCCGCCTACCAGCAGCTGGCGAGCGAAGTGGACTGCCCGCTTCACCTCGGAATTACCGAGGCGGGCGGCCTCATCGGCGGAACGGTCAAATCGTCGATCGGAATCGGCAATCTGCTGTGGGCGGGAATCGGCGACACCATCCGGGTATCCTTGTCCGCCGAGCCCGAGGAGGAGGTCCGCGTCGGCTACGAGATCTTGAAGGCGCTGGGCATCCGCAGCCGCGGCGTCCGCGTCGTCTCGTGCCCCTCATGCGCGCGGCAGGGCTTCGACGTGATCCGCACAGTCGAGGCCCTCGAAGCTCGGCTTCAGCACATCAAGACGCCCATGTCGCTTTCGGTGCTCGGCTGCGTCGTCAACGGCCCGGGCGAAGCGCGCGAGACCGACATCGGAATCACCGGCGGCGGCAACGGCACGCACATGGTCTATCTCTCCGGAGTCACGGACCATCACGTCAAAGACGCCGACATGATCGACCATATCGTCAAGCTGGTCGAAGCGAAGGCGGCCGAGCTCGAGGCCGCGGAGCAAGCACCGACTCTCGACGCCGCCGAGTAGTTCAACCTTTCTTTACCTAGCGAGCGCAGCTTGGCCGGGTGACCAAGCTGCTGATCATCCTGGCTTTAAGCGGCGCCCTCGCAAGCGGGCTTACGGCACATTCGCAGCCGCCTTTGCTCATCGATAACGCTCCGTCAGCCGCGCCACTCGACGCCGCCAACTAATCGCCGATAAGCGGACGCGTGAACCGCGTCGCACAGCATCCACTCCAAGGCTTCCTCGCCGCGCTCGGCGCGGTCGCGGTGCTGTCGGTGATGGATGCGGTGATGAAGCATCTGGTGCTCGTCATCGGGATTGTCGCCGTGAGCATGTGGCGCTCCGCGGCCAACCTGGCGCTCAGTGCCATGCTTTATTTGCCGCGTCGCAAGTCCTGGCCCGATCGCAAGACCCTGCGCGTGCACGTCATTCGCGGGATCGACGTGATGGTCATGGCGGCGCTGTTCTTCTGGGGGATCGGCCGAGTCCCGCTCGCGCAGGCAATCGCACTTACCTTCATCGCACCACTGATTGCGATGCTGCTTGCCGCCTTGTTTCTCAAAGAAGAGATCGGATCACGGTCGATTGCTGGCTCGATCATCGCGTTCGGCGGCGTGATCGTCATCGTTCTCGGGCAAGCACGCACCGCGCTTGGAATCGATGCATTGCTGGGCATTGCGGCGATCATCGCTTCGGCGCTTTGCTATGCCGGAAACATTGTGCTGATGCGGCGGCAGGCGCTTGCCGCCAAGCCGCTCGAGATCAATTTCTTTCAGTGCATGACCGTCATGGCACTATGGCTGCTCGCGATTCCGGTTGCCGGAGTGCCAGCGTGGCCCGGTGAGCAGTGGGTGTGGGTGGTCGTCGCATCCCTGCTGTCGACCGCTGGGACGCTACTGTTCGCCTGGGGCTATGCGCGCGGTCCGGCAAGCTATCTCGCGGCAACCGAATATAGCGGCTTCTTGTGGGCGTCGCTGATGGGCTGGCTCGTGTTCAGCGAACGGGTGTCCGGTTACACGCTTGCGGGCGCAATCCTGATCGTCGGCGGCTGCCTGTTTGCGTCACGCGGCAAGGTAAGAGCGCCACCGGAAATCGACGTGGCTGCCTAGCCGCTGCTTCCCAGCACGTTGATCGTGAACGCGAGAACGCCGATGTTGAACCCGAAGGCTGCCAGGCCATGAATGATGACAGTCTTTCGCATCCGCGTTTCGGTGATGACCACGTCCGACGTGGCGAACGCCATCCCGTTGGTGAAGCTGAAATAGACGAAGTCCCAGTAGACCGGGTGAGCCGTGCGCGGGAACTCCAGCCCAACGCAGCCCACGTCCGGGTGCATGTACACCATATGCGCGTAATGGAACGCGTAGACGGTGTTGCTGAACACCCAGGCCAGCGCGAGCGTCCCGATGATGAGCGCCTTGGTGAAGGGCTGCGGGTTGTGGCCCACGGCCTCCGCCGCGATCGCCGTTAGAAGCACCGCCATGACGATGCCGGTGATCACTAGGAGCACGTGGCGGTTTGCGTCGTTCTTCGTCGCATGGTCGCGAATGACTCGGGCCTCTTTCGTCCCGAGCAGCGGAATGCAGGAGATGAGGAACAAGGTCGCGGCGACATCGAACGCCGCCATCGCTCCCAAGGCCCATCGGTCGAATGCGTGCGACGCGATCGGAAAAGTGACGATCAGCGCCGCCATGAACAGCAGGAATCGCGGCGGTGCGATCATATTGCCGATGGTGCGCGGCTTCGCCATGAGTGCAGAAGTTATCGCGCGATTTTCGCCCGTCCAGTGAAAGGAATTTCATGCCCTGGCTGTGGCTGATCATCGGCGGATGCTTCGAGGTTGGCTTCACGACCTCGCTGCGCTTCGTCGACGGGTTCCGGAACCTGCCGTGGACGCTCGCCTTCCTCGCCTCGGTCGCCGTCAGCATGGGGCTTCTCGAGATCGCATCTCGATCGATCCCGATGGGCACGGCCTATGCGGTGTGGGGCGGCATCGGCGCCGTCGGCACGGTGCTGGTCGGAATCCTCTGGTTTCAAGAACCGGCAGGAGCGATCCGGATGCTGCTGATCCTCGCCATCGTCGTTGCGATCGCGGCGCTTCGACTGACGGGGTGATGGCGATGGACCCGCGCTTGGCGCTGGCAGCCACGGCGTTCCTTGCGCTCGCTGCGCCTGCTCCGGCACAAGACCCATCGGCGCAGCTTCCGTTCGTGCTCAAGCAGGTCGGCCCCGGAGTCTATGCGGCCATCGACGGGCCGGAGCACAAGGCGGGCTCCAATGCCGGCTTCGTGATCGGCGACGATGGAGTGCTGGTCGTCGATTCCTTCATCAACGTCGACGCGGCTCGGGCGCTGGTCGGCGAGATCCACCGGCTAACGCCAAAGCCGATCCGCTACGTCGTCAACACGCATTATCACCTCGATCACACCGGCGGCGACCAGGCGCTTCGCGACGCCGGCGCACTGATCATCGCGCATAGGAACGTGCGGGGCTGGGTGCGGGTCAACAACATCAACCTCTTCGGCGACCGGATCACGCCGGAGGTGAGGGCCCGCATCGCCGCGCTCCCGCTGCCAGACGTAGTGACCGACAAGGACCTCACGGTCTGGCTCGGCTCGCGCAAGATCGTGGTCCAGACGGTCCTCGGCCATACCGGCGGCGATCTCACCATCTTCGTTCCGGATGCGCATGTGCTCTTCACCGGCGACATGCTGTGGCGGAAGATTTCTCCCAACCTGATTGATGGCTCCGTCAAGGAATGGACCGCGACGAATGAGGACTTCATGCGCATGTCAGGCGTTGCACAGGCCACCTTCGTTCCTGGACACGGCGACGTCGCGAACGTGAAGGACGTTCAGGACTTCCGCTCGTATCTGCTCGACCTCAGGCGGCTTGTCGTTGAGGGCCGCAAGGCAAGGCTGAAGGACGACAAGCTGAGCCAATATGTCGGGCCGAAGCTGAAGGCGCTTCATCCCGACTGGACCATCAGCGACCGCGCGGCTGCCGCCGAAGTGCGCTACATGGATCAGGAACTCTCGGGCTCGAAGAAGCGCTCCGTTGCGGTGCAGGATTGACCGATGAATCCGCGGCGCGCGATCCTGCTGTTGGCGATCGGAATCGCCATTGGACTTCTCATTTTCAGAATGCATTAGAAGCGCTCGACCAGGTGCCTGGAACGATATTTTGACCCCAACTGCGGCAACAGACAATTAACCATTGCCCGTTACCAGCCCCTAACCTTCGATAGGGTAGGTGTGAGCCTGCAGAGACCCGGCATCATGCCGGCTGCAGGCATTGGAGAGTGGACATGACCAAGTTTCTGAAGCTGATCAAAAATAACAAGGGCGCGACGGCCATCGAATACGGCCTGATTGCGGCTCTTATCGCTGTTGCTGCCATCGGCGCGATGCAGGGCATCGGCAACAAGCTGAACACGACGTTCAACAACGTCTCGAATTCGCTCGGCTAATACGCTCCTGGCCGGGTTCCAAACGGCGGCGGTGCCTTACGGCGCCGCCGCTTTTGTTTTGTCAGATGATTTCGCTGCCCGCCCTCAGTGCTGCGGCTGGAGCAGCGGGGCGACTTCCGGGCTTTCCTCGATCGAGCGATAAAATTTCGCTGTCGGGAAGGGACCCCGCGCCTGCTCATAAGCATAGCCCAGGTTGAGCAGCGTCGCTTCCGACCATTTGGGCCCGATGAAGCTCAAGCCGACAGGCAATCCCTTGACCAGCCCCATTGGCACGGTGAGGTGCGGATACCCCGCAACCGCCGGGAGTGAGCCAGCGCCGCCGCCGGTGAACAGGTCGCCGTTGGCGGCGTCGATCGCCCAGGCTGGACCGGCCGTCGGTCCGACCAGCGCCATCACGCGATTGTCCTTCAACAGCTTGTCGATGCCGTTCGGACCGGCTGCGGTAAAGCTCACCTGCCGTGCCTTCTTGTAGGCAGGATCGTTCAGGCCCTTGGTCTTCTCCGCCTGCTCGAACTGCTCCTGGCCGAACAGCCCCATCTCCTGCCGCTCATGCGTCTTGTCGAAGGCGATGAGGTCGGCGAGCGTCCTAACCCCGATCGGCGCCGGGCTGCTCTTCAGATATTTGGCCATATCGGCCTTGAGCTCGGTATTGAGGACCACGCCCTCGTTGCGGCCGATCAGCTTGTCGTCGAACTTCTTGATGTCGACCAGAATCGCGCCCTGCTGGCGAAGGATCGCAAGCGCTGTGTTGAAAGCCGGATCCAGAATCTCGGTCGAGGCGAAGCGAAGGACGCCTATCCGCTTTCCCTTGAGCGAATTCGCATCGAGGCCGTCCGCATAATTACGCTTGTGCGCATCGGCTTCCTTGGTCGCCGGATCCGCAGGGTCGCTGCCGGCAATGACGGTCAGCAGCTCCGCGGCTTCGCGGACGGTCGCCGCCATTGGACCCGCGGTGTCCTGGCTATGGCTGATCGGAACGATGTGCGTGCGGGAGACCAGGCCGACCGTCGGCTTCAACCCGACGATCCCGTTGATCGACGCTGGGCAGGTGACCGATCCGTCGGTCTCGGTGCCGATCGCCATCCGCACGAAGCCTGCGGCAACCGCCGCGCCGCTTCCGCTCGACGAGCCGCAGGCATTGCGGTCGAGCGCCCAAGGATTGTGGGTCTGGCCACCGACGGCGCTCCAGCCCGAAATCGAATGCGTCGAACGGATGTTCGCCCACTCGCTCAAGTTGGTCTTGCCTAGGATGATCGCTCCGGCGGCGCGAAGCCGCGAAACCAGCGGCGCATCGCGGTTTGTCACATTGTTGGCGAGCGCGAGGCTCCCCGCCGTGGTCGGAAGCGGGCCGGCCGATTCGATATTGTCCTTGATCAGCACCGGCTGGCCGGCGAGCGGGCCGCGAAGCGTGCTCGCATCGACGCGCCGCGCCTGCTGAATGGCCGTTGGATCGACGGCGATGACAGAATGCAGCTGCGGATCGATCCGTGCGATCCGTTCGAGCGCATTCCGCGTGTTGACCTCGGCCGGGCCGGGCTGCGGCTGTGCGCGCGCGGGTGCCGCAGCGACCATCGCGAGCGCTGCGGTGACGAGCAAGTTACGCATGACTACCCCCTTCTGTTGAGGATCAGCGCGGAGTGAGCAGCGCGTCGAGCGTCCCGGGTGCTGTGCCGACCTTCTCGAGACGCGGATAGCGCAAGCCGCCGTGCCAATCGAGCTTCACGGTACGGTACACATCGCCGCTGTGGACAAGCAACTCGGGAACGGGACCGCTGCCTGCAGCAGCCTTGATTGCCGCCTTGATCGCGTCGCCGTCATATTTGCGGCCGTTCACCGCGACGATCTCCGTTCCGATGGTTAGGCCGGCATTGAATGCCGCGCTGCCCCACAGCACGCTTCCGACCTTGCCGTCGCTGCCGATCGCCATCCCGCCTGAGTAAGTCAGGTCGGTATATTTGCGCTGCTTCTCGGCGCTTTTGATCCACTTGGTCGGCTCGCTCGTGTAGACGAGCTTGTACCCGCCCCCTGTGATTCCCTCGAGCGGTGCTTTCGGAGCGATGTCGAATACGCGGTGGGTGAGGTAGGAACGCCAGTCGTACGGCTGCACCTCATTGAGCGTCCTGACCACATCGTCGAACGTGTAGGTGAGCTCGCCCCAGTCGCGGTCGCGGACGCCAAAGAAAGCCTTGGCAAAATCGTCGATCGACTTCTTGCCGCCGGACTGCTCGCGGATGATCCGGTCGACATCGAGCCAGATCAGCTGCCCCTCGCTGTAATAATCCTCGCTTCGCTGCCAGCTCCGCCACGGCTGGGGCGCGCGCTGCGCGATGATTGGGTCGTTCGTCGTATCTTCCAGAGCACGCCACTGACGGCCGGGCGTGCCCTCGCTATAAGCCGCGGCGGTTGCCGCGATCGCGTCGAGCGTATCCTGCTTCGACAGCATTCCCGAGCGCGCGCCGAGCACATAGCCCCAAAATTGCGTCTGGCCTTCGTAGACCCACAGCATCGTATCCTGCATCGGGGTTCGGAAGTCGGGCGTCCACAGGTCCGCAGCGCGGCGGAACTTGCCGTCCCAGCTGTGGCTGAACTCGTGCGGCAAGAGGTTTCGTGCATTGAGCTCGTTGTCCCAGTCGGTGAAATAGCCGCGGCCAGTGCCATCCTCGGAGCTACGATGGTGCTCGAGGCCCTGCCCGCCCAGATAATTGGAGATGGTCAGCAGGAAGTCGTAATGGTCGTAATGCTGCGCACCGAATGCTTTGACCGCCTGCTGAACGAGGCGCTGGTGCGCGGCGATCATCTCAGGCTTCGCGGCGAGCTCAGCATCATTGTCCGCGATGACATCGAGCGTGACGTCGGGGCTGAGCTGAAACGCGCGGTAATGGGCACCGGCGATCAGCGGTGAATCGGTCAGGATCTGGTAATTCGTGACCGGATAATCGACGCGCGTCGCGGTCACGTTGCTCGGCCGAAGCGCGGTCGCGACCTTCCAGCCGCTCGGGACGATCACCGATGCCTGGACCGGGATGTCGCGCGTGTAATAGCCGGCGGGATAGACCGAGTTGGCGATCCACTCGATGCTCGACATGTCCGGAGTCATGACGATCCGGCCCTGGTTGCCAGCCGTCGGCGAGAGATATTGGAAATCGACGTCGATCATCTTCACGCCCTGCGGCACGGTGACGTGGAACGCGTAGACGTCGAGCGTATCGCGCACCCACGGAAGCTCGCGGCCGCCGGCGGTGGCCCTAAAGCCCGCGATCTTGTTGATCTGTCCCGACGGCGAGTGATGCCCGGGAAGCCACTTCGGATAAAGCAGAACGAAATCGCCCGCGGCGGGCACGGGGATTTGCTCGTGCACGTTGAAGATTCCACGGGTCACGTCGGTCGCGTCGACAGTAAGCTGGATTGTCCCGGGAAAGGCCACGTCGCGGACTGGGGGGATCGTGTCGACCTTGGGGGTCGCTTGCGGAAGCGTGTTGAGCGGCGGCCGCATCTGCGCGCCGGCAGCGCCGGCAAGCGAGGTTGAAATAATCAAAGCGAGCGCGATTTTGCGCATCCGACGCTACTCCCCAAAGGATAAGGTGAAAGCCTGGGTCTAGCCTGAAATTTTGTTCGCGCAACGTGGGACGCTCCGCCCTTCGTCGGCAGCAGTCGGCACTTTGTCGAACGTCATTTCGTTGTCAGCTACTATTCAGACGTTGCCACTAGCGGGGCTTCTCATGACCAACCGAACATTGCTGCTTGCCAGCGCCGCCATGCTTATTCCGGCAAGCCCGGCATTTTCTCAGCAGCAGCCTGCGACAGGTGCGACGCGGCCCTCGACGGCTACTCAGCAACCGCAGACCGGCTCTGCGCCTACGACGGCCGCGCCTCAGGCCGACGTGCCCGATGAGTTCGGCGGCGACGAAGCAGCGATCGTCATCACCGGCGCGAAGCCGCGCGGCTCGGTGGTGGGCGACATCCCGCCGGAGAACACGCTCGACGCGCGCGACGTGCGAGCGACCGGTGCAACCAACATCAACGAATTGCTCGATGCGATCGCTCCGCAAATCGGCAGCGTGCAGGGACGCGGCAGTGGGCGCCCCGTGCTGCTGCTGAACGGTCAGCGAATCTCTAGCTTCCGCGAGCTTCGCGACATCCCGACCGAAGCGATCGAGCGGGTCGAGATCCTGCCCGAGGAGGTCGCACTCAAGTACGGCTATCGGGCCGACCAGAAGGTCGTGAACATCGTCCTTCGCCAGCGCTTCCGCTCGACGACGGCGCAGGTCGGGCTCGGCACTGCGACCGACGGCGGTTACGTGAACGGCAATGGGGATCTCACCCGCCTGCTGATCCAGCGAAACGGCCGCACGACTTTCAATCTTCACGCCGAAGGCAACACGATGCTGACCGAGGCGGAGCGGAACGTTCTGCTGACGGGGACTCCGGTAACCGGCGCCACGACGGAGCAGGAGCTCGCCGCACGGTCGCTCGTCGGAACGAGGCGCGACTTGCGCGGCTCGGCGACGGTCAATCGCACACTTTCGACCAGCGTCTCGGGAACCTTCAACGGCGAGGTCGAGCATACCGACGGCCGTTCGTTGATCGGGTTGAACCCAAGCCTCCTCGACCCGCTCGCGCGCGAGACCTCGACCGACACCGCGCATATCGGCGGAGTCCTGAATGGCCAGACCAAGTCGCAATGGCGGTGGACGCTTACCGGCAACGGCGATCTTTCAGGGAACTCGACGCGGTCCGACGTCGACGATCCATTGTTCCCGCGCGAACGCACGCACGAGACGACCGCATCGGCCGATCTGACCGGGACCGCGAACGGCAAGCTGTTCAAGCTTCCTGCCGGCGATGCCACGACTACCCTGACGCTCGGTGGCACGACCGAGCATCTGACCAGCCGCCGCACGCAAGCGGGGACGAGTTCCTCCAACTCGCTCTCGCGCACCACGGAAGAGGCGGCGATCAATGTCGACGTGCCGATCTCGAGGCGCGGAAAAGCATTCAACGCCCTCGGCAATCTGACTTTGAACGGCAACGCCGAGGTCGACCATCTTTCCGACTTCGGAACGCTCACCAAGTTCGGGGCTGGCCTCAATTTCTCGCCGGTCGAGCGCTTGAACTTCATCACCAGCTGGACGCGCGAGGAGGGCCCGCCGACGATCAACCAGCTCGGCGATCCGGTGCTGACGACGCCCAATTCGCGCATATTCGATTTCGTTACCGGGCAGACGGTGTTCGTCACCGCGATCACCGGCGGTAATCCGAACCTCAATTCAGATCGTCGAACGGTGATCAAGCTGAGCGGCAACTGGCAGCCGTTCCAGAACACCGACTTCCGCCTCCGTGCCGATTATGTGCACCAGAAGATCGAGAATCCGATCTCGAATCTCAGCGTCACCGCTGCGCTCGAGCAGGCTTTCCCGAACCGTTTCGTCCGCTGCCCGGCGTCGGGAACGGACAGCAGCGACCTTCCCTGCACGCCGGGACAGCTAATCAGCGTCGATCTGCGGCCGGTGAACTTCGAGGAGTCGCGCCGCGATTCCCTCCGCATCGGCTTCGATTTCACCAAGCCGCTGAAGTCGCATCGGCCGTCGCAGGCGGTGATCGATCAGATGCGCGCGCAGTTCGGCTTTGGCGGACCGGGTGGTCAGCGCGGCGGTGCGCGCGGAGGTGCCGGAGGCCAGGCCGGAACGACATCAGCTGCCGGCGCGCCGAGCGCCACACCGGGAACAAGTCCGGCCACAACCGCTCAAAACACGCCTCCTGCGAACGGAGCAGCGCCTGGCGGTGGCCGTGGCGGGTTCGGTGGAGGAGGACGTGGCTTCGGCGGGCGCGGCGGCGGAGGCTTCTTCGGCGGAGCTGGCGGCAACCAGAACCGCGGCCGCATCAATCTCTCAGTGACGGACACGATCACCTTCGTAGACAAGGTGAAGGTCGCCCAGGGGGGACCGGTGCTCGATTTTCTTCATGGCGATCCGACCGGGTCGGGCGGCGGCACTCCGCGGCACAATGTCCAGGCGCAGCTCGGCTGGTTCAACAATGGGCTGGGCGCTCGGATCGGCGCCAACTGGCGCAGCGGCACGGAGGTCAATTCGCTCACCGGCGACGACCTCCACTTCTCGTCCTACGGGACCTTCGACCTGCGCCTCTTCGCCAATCCGGGCGACATTCCTGAGGTCGTGGTGAAGCATCCGTGGCTGCGCGGGACGCAGGTCCGCTTCGAGGTCACGAATGTCTTCAATTCGCGGCCGAGGGTGCATGACGCCGCCGGCAATGTGCCGCTCAACTACCAGCCCGACCTCCTCGAGCCGCTGGGCAGGACGATCATGATCAGCTTCCGCAAGCTGTTCCTGCCGTCCCCGGCCACCTTCCGCCGCCTGTTCCAGCAGGAGCGCGCCCGGCAGCAGCAAGGCACGACGCCGTAAGCGAATTTCGCATTGCGGCATTTTGTGCTTTAGCGCGCGCCAATGACGCAGGTTCAGCCCGTTCGGGGCACGCAAAGTCTTCTCGGAATCGACGCCGACCGCCTCGCTGCAGTGGCCGGCGCGTTCGATCGCGTGCGCCGGCTCTACGGCTTCAGGCGCGTCGAAGTGCCGACCATCGAGCACACTGCCGTGTTCGCTCGGACAATTGGCGAAACAACCGACGTCGTCTCGAAGGAAATGTATTCGTTCGAGGACCGCGGCGGTGAAGGGATCACGCTCCGGCCCGAATTCACCGCGGGGATTTGCCGCGCTTATTTGAGCGAAGGCTGGCAGCAGTTCGCACCCCTGAAGGTCGCCACCTCTGGCTCCGCCTTCCGCTACGAACGGCCGCAGAAGGGCCGCTTCCGCGAGTTCCACCAGCTCGATGCCGAGATCATTGGCGCTGGCGAGCCTCAGGCGGACGTCGAGCTGCTCGCGTTCGCCGACCAGCTGCTGAAGGAACTCGGGATCGAAGGCGCGATCCTGAAGCTCAATACGCTCGGCGACCCGGAAACGCGCTCGGCCTGGCGGGATGCGCTGTACGAACATTTCCGGGGCCATGCCTCGGCGCTCAGCGAAGACAGCCAGGCACGGCTCGAGCGGAATCCGCTGCGCATTCTCGACAGCAAGGCGCATCAGGACTGGCCGGTGGTCGACAGCTCGCCGGTGATCGATGACTTCCTGACCAGCGAGGCTGCTGACTTTTTCGGCAAGGTCACGGCTGGGCTCGATGCCGCGGGGATCAAGTGGGAACGAGCGCCGCGTTTGGTTCGCGGCCTTGATTATTATCGTCACACGGCGTTCGAGTTCATCACCGACCGGCTTGGCGCCCAGGGGACCGTGCTCGCTGGAGGGCGGTACGACGGCCTCATCGAGGCGCTCGGTGGCCCGCACACGCCTGCGGTGGGTTGGGCCGCCGGAATCGAGCGCCTGGCGATGATGATCGGCCAGCCCGAGCTGGAGAAGCCGACAGCTGTCATCGTGCCTTTGGGCGACCGTGCCGAAGCTGCAGCGCAGCGACTGCTGGCCGATCTCCGCCGGTCGGGGTTCGCTGTCGACATGGCCTATCGCGGGAACATGAAGAAGCGGCTGAGCCGGGCCAACGATTCCGGCGCGTCGTACGCATTGATCATTGGCGACGTCGAATTGGATAGCGGTGAAGTGCAGCTTAAGAACCTCACCTCGGGTGAGCAACGCGCAGTAGCCTTCGACCAGGTCGCCGAGACCCTGCGCTCATGAGTTCGATCTCGTCCGAACGAATCGCGTCGATCGAGGCGCGCAAGCACGAGCTTCAACAGGCGATGTCCCGCGGCGACGTCTCGCCGGACGAGTTCGTGCGCCTGTCCAAGGACTATGCCGCGATCGAGCCCGTGGCCGAGGCCGCGCGCGAGGTCAGGCGGCTCCGAGCTGAGCTCGAGGTTCTAAATGGCATGGTTGCTGATCCGACCGCCGAGCCGGAGCTCAAGGAAATGGCGGCCATCGAAGCCGAGGAAATCCGCCACAAACTGCCGAATGCCGAGCGCGCTCTCGCGATCAAGTTGCTGCCGCGCGATGCAGCCGATGACCGCGCGGCGATGCTCGAGGTGCGGGCGGGAACCGGCGGTGATGAGGCGGCGCTCTTCGCGGGAGATCTCCTGCGCATGTACCAGCGCTTTGCCGAGAGCCAAGGCTGGAAGTTCGAGCTGATCTCCGCGAGCGCTTCCGAGCTTGGTGGCTACAAGGAAGCGGTCGCTTCGATCAGCGGGCGCGGGGTTTTCGCGCGGCTGAAGTTCGAAAGCGGTGTCCACCGCGTGCAGCGCGTGCCGGTCACGGAGAGCGGCGGCCGGATCCACACGTCGGCAGCGACGGTTGCAGTTCTTCCCGAGGCCGAGGATGTCGACGTCCAGATCGACGACAAGGACCTGCGCATCGACGTCTACCGCTCATCGGGGCCCGGCGGGCAGTCGGTGAACACGACCGACAGCGCGGTCCGAATAACGCACCTTCCGACCGGCTTGGTGGTCATCCAGCAAGACGAGAAATCACAACACAAGAACAAGGCGAAGGCGCTGAAGGTCCTTCGCACGCGTTTGTTCGAACTGGAACGCGAGCGGCTGGCCAGCGAGCGTGCCGGAGCGCGCAAGTCGATGGTGGGCTCCGGCGATCGTTCAGAGCGGATCCGCACCTACAACTTTCCTCAAGGCCGCATCACCGACCATCGGATCAACCTCACCAAGCACAATCTCGATGAAGTGCTGGAGGGCGCGGGTCTCGCCGAGTTCATTGATGCGCTCGTCGCGGAAGACGAAGCAGAACGGCTCGCGGGGCTCGAAGATGCTTGAATCCGCTGCGCCTGAGTGGAGTGGATTCAAGCGTTGAAGCACATCGCCCGCGCGCTGGACGATGCCGCGCGCCAGTTGAGTGAAAGCAGCGACACGGCGCGTCTCGACGCCGAGCTGCTGATGGCCGAGGCGCTGCATATCGACCGCGACAAGCTCATCCTTTCGCCGCCGGATCGCGAGGTCCCCAAACGTTTCTGGTCGATGGTCAGGCGCAGGACGAAGGGCGAGCCAGTTGCCTACATCACTGGACGCCGAGCCTTCTGGAACATCGACCTCCATGTCGGCCCCGGCGTTTTGGTGCCGCGGCCCGATTCCGAAGTGCTGATCGCCTCGGCAATCGAGCATTTCGAAGGCTCTGCCGGGCCAGGGCGTATCCTCGATCTCGGCACCGGCCCGGGAACTTTGCTGCTTGCTGCGCTGGACATCTGGCCCGACGCGACCGGCCTCGGAATCGATATGTCGCGGCGCGCGCTCTCCTATTTTGGAGCCAACGCGCGGCGAATGGGCCTCGAGCACCGGGCAAAGTTCAAGCTCGGCAATTGGGCCGACGAACTCAACGAGCGGTTCGACCTCATCCTCTGCAACCCGCCCTATGTGGCCGAAGGTGCCGAGCTCGGGCCGGGCGTTCGTGAATATGAGCCGGACGAGGCTTTGTTTGCCGGACAAAGCGGGCTGGAAGCCTATCGAGCGCTCGCGCCGCAGCTGCCCCTTCTCCTCAGCCGCGGCGGCCTTGCCGCAGTCGAAATCGGCTATGATCAGGCCAGTGCCGTCACGGCTCTTCTTCAGCGCGACGGCCTCGGCGCAAAGCTCGCCAAAGACCTTGCCGGCCGCGACCGCGCGTTGTTGCTAACGTGGGTTTGAGAGAAATTCGCTTGGCATAAGCTATCGGCCACACTACATCAGTGTTCTGGGCCGGGCCCGCTCCAGATCAACTGAAGAGCGCTCCTGTCCCAACCCCGACACAATCGGCCGTTCGTTTTGCGCTTGGCGCTAAGACCGGAACGAGAGGGTCAGAGCTGGCGCATGCAAGCGTCGCCCTGCCCGTCTGAGGCGAAGGGGCTTAAATCACTGCGTAAGGACGTAGGAATTTGATCAACAATCGTCAGGGCGGCCGCCGGCGCGGTCGTGGACAGCGGGGGGGCCAGAGCCTCGGTGGCGGGCAGCCGGGCAACCGGCAGGACAATCGCCAGCGGGGAAATGCCGCCCAGCTGCTCGAGAAATACAAGAGCATGGCGCGTGACGCCCAGCTCGCCGGGGATCGTGTCCAGATGGAATATTATCTCCAGTTCGCGGACCATTATTTCCGTGTCCTCAGCGAGAATCGCGCGCGCATGGAAGAACAGCGCCCGCGTCGGGAGCATGAATTCGAGGACGACGGCGAGGACGAGAATCTCGAGGCGGCTGACGACGGCGGCGAAGAGGAGCGTTCCGAGCGGGCAGAACGTCCCGAGCGCGCTGACAGGCCCGAACGGCAGGATCGCGGCGAACGCTTCAACCGTGAGCGGCGCCCGCGCCGCGAAGACCGCTATGAGCGCGCGGCGAGCGACTTTCGCGATCAGGAAAACGCCCAGGTGAATGGCGGCGGTGAGACGATCCCGTTCGACGTTCTTCCGCCGGCAATCGGCAGGGACGGAGGCGATCAGGCTGAAGAGACAGCCGAGGAAGAGCCGCGCCGTCCGCGTCGCCGCACGCGCGCTCCGCGCGCGGCAGAAGGCGACGACGAGATCGCTCCGGCGGCTTAGGCGAGATTGTCGACTGGCCGCGGCCGGTTGTTCTGATCAAGCGCGACGAAGGTGAACAAGCCTTCGGTCACCTTGACTTCGGTTGCGCCGAGGCCGCGCTCGGCAATCACCTCGATCCTGACTCCCATGGAGGTGCGGCCAACGCGCTCGACATGGGCATAGACCGAAATCAGGTCGCGCAGGTGGATTGGCTCGATGAACTTCATCGCCTCGATCGCGACGGTGGCGACGGGTCCGCGGGCGCGCCGCGACGCGACAATGCCCGCCGCAATATCCATCTGGCTCAGCACCCAGCCGCCGAAAATATGTCCGTTGGCATTGATGTCCGATGGTCCGGGCATCACCCGAAGCACGGGCGTTCGGTCAAGGTCGGTCATCGTCTTCCGTTTCGTGGTGAATTTGCGTCGCCGCGTCGTCGTGGCCGCTTTGCGAACTCAGGAAAACCAACGTCATCAGCGACGTCCCGAGCAGGACCGTCATCCCAGTCCCGAGCGCGGTTGCGATCAATGTATTGATGTCGATTGTCGGATCTCCGCGAGCGACAAGCAGCACCGAGATTGCTGCGATGACAATCGAGAGCAGGGCCAACAATCGGAATATGCGCCAGAAGCGGCGCTTCATTGAGCCGCGCGGGCCGGGGAGCGGGTCAGGGTTGGGCACGGCTTTCCTTTGGCGGCGCGAAGTGGGACTATCAAGCCAGAGCAAGGTCGAGTCCCAGGAGGCCGGCAATGACCATCGCATCAGTGCTCCAGGGCAAGGGCAACGCCGTCGAGACAATCGCTGCCGACGCCAGTCTCTATGACGCGGTTCGAAAGCTTGGCGAGAAGCGAATCGGCGCACTGCCGGTCGTCGAGTCCGGCCGGATCAGCGGCATCATCTCGGAGCGCGACGTTATCTATGCGTTGCGCGAGCACGGGCCCGAGGTGCTCCAGTGGCGTGTCTCCCAGATCATGAGCTCGCCGGCGATCACTGTCTCCGCCGAGACCGGGGTTCTCGAGGCGCTCGCGTTGATCACGCAGCGGCGAATCCGGCATTTGCCCGTGGTCGACGGCGGACAGATTCGCGGAATCGTTTCCATTGGCGATCTCGTGAAACACCGCATGGAGCGCATCGAAGCGGAAGCCGATGCTATGCGCGCCTATATCCAGAGCGCCTGAGGTCGGCTGGAGAAAAGAGCCTCAAATCAACGCTTTGCGGTCTTGAAGTGGCTCTGCGCATGCCTATCTAGACCGATGCGAGGGGGCCATGCGGCATTCCGAGCATGTCGATCGGCAAGCTGCAACAAAGTTGCAAAAAACCCGGTTGACGGCTTGGGGAGCCGCACATATATGCGCCTCCAGCAAGCGGACGCGGCCTTCCATGAAGGTCTCGCGTTCGTTTCGCGCCTCTTCTAGGTCGGCTTACCGATGCCCGGAACAATCGAACCGGGGGAGGATGCGCGTCGGCTCTTTGACATTGTCGGTTTAGATGAAGGGACATGTGGGCGGCGGCCCGGTCACCGATAGCCTCTGGGTATCGGCGGATCGGCCAAATATATGCCGTTCCTTAATGTGACTTCCGTTGCGGCTTGCCGCGGCGGGACGAGCAAATGTCCTAATACGCAAACACACCAGTTTGTATATTTGTGCAGGAACGGCTCCCAGAGATGCCGGTCTTGCTCTCGCATATTCCTGCGGGGGTTCGATCGTACATCAACTTGAGAGTTTGATTCTGGCTCAGAACGAACGCTGGCGGCATGCCTAACACATGCAAGTCGAACGAGACCTTCGGGTCTAGTGGCGCACGGGTGCGTAACGCG
>JAICSX010000066.1 GCA_025936675.1 Sphingomonas sp. | reverse complement strand
CTGGCGCTGAGCCAGACCCGCAACTCGAACCTTCGCGACTTGAACCAGGCCGAGACCGATCTCGCCAAGGCGCGGCGTCAGTACGATTTGTACAAGCCGCTCGCCGAGCGCGGCTTTGTCGCGATGAAGACCTTCAACGATACCAAGGACGACCTCGAGTACCAGACCCACCGGCTCCAGATCCTCAAGCAGAGCATTTCGCAGAACGAGGCGCTGCAGAGGAGCCAGCTCGCCCAGCTCAGCGCCGCGGCCGCATCGCTCAACACCAGCATGGGCGTCGCGCGCGGGAGCCTCAATCAGCTCAACATCCGCGCGCCCGTGACGGGCCAGCTGAGCGGCTTCGACATCCAGCTCGGCCAGTCGCTCCAGCAGGGCGAGCGGATCGGACAGATCGACAGCGCCGGCGGCGACAAGCTCCAGGCCGACGTCGACGAATATTATCTCGGCCGGGTCGCGGTCGGGCAGACGGCGACCGCCGACATCGACGGCAAGACCTATCGGCTGAAGGTGTCGAAGGTCTATCCGCAGGTCCGCAACGGCGAGTTCCAGATCGATCTTCTGTTCGTCGATGCTGAGCCCGGTTCGATGCAGCGCGGACAAACCATCCAGGCGAAGCTGACGGTCGGCGACTCGTCCAAGGCGCTGCTGATCCCGAACGGCGCCTTCTTTAACGACACGGGCGGCAACTGGGTGTTCGTCGTCGACAAGAGCGGCGACAGCGCGACCAGGCGCGCGATTCAGCTCGGCCGCCGCAACAGCGATTTCATCGAGGTGCTCGGCGGTCTCAAGCCCGGCGAGCGCGTGATCACCTCTTCGTACAGTGGCCTCACCGACAAGACCCACCTGACCTTCAGCTCCGGGGACTGAGAAAGGACAAGACAGTGCTGACCATGACCGGCCTCACCAAGACTTATCGCACCGACACGGTCGAGACGACCGCGCTCGACGACGTCGATCTCGACATCGCCGACGGCGAGTTCGTCGCCATCATGGGCCCGTCGGGCTGCGGCAAATCGACCTTGCTCAACGTGATGGGGATGCTCGATAGCCCGACCGGCGGCTCATACGTCTTCAACGGTCAGGAAGTCGCGGGGCTTTCCGAAGCCCAGCTCGCCGACACCCGCAAGAGCAACATCGGCTTCATCTTCCAGAGCTTCAACCTGGTCGACGAGCTCACCGTCCGCGAGAATGTCGAGCTGGCGCTGCTCTATCATAGCTTCCCGGCGAGCGAGCGCAGGACGCGGGTCGACCGGGTGCTCGACAAGGTCGGGATCGCGCACCGCGCCAAGCACAGGCCGACGCAGCTTTCCGGCGGCCAGCAGCAGCGCGTCGCGGTTGCCCGTGCGCTGGTCGGCGAGCCCAAGCTGATCCTCGCCGACGAGCCGACCGGCAACCTCGACACCGCGCACGGCGAGGAGGTCATGCGCATGCTCCGGCAGCTCAATCAGGAAGGCTCGACCATCGTGATGGTCACGCACTCGCCGTCCCACGCCGATTTCGCGAGCCGCGTGGTCAACATGCTCGACGGCAAGATCCTCCAGGAACGGCGGCGCGCGGCCTGAACCCGCTGAAGGTCCACTCTTTCGAAGGACGGTCAAAATGTGGCGGAATTACTGGACGGTGGCGGTTCGGGCGCTCGCCAAGAACAGGACCTACTCGATCATCAACATCGCCGGCCTCGCCATCGGCATGGCCGCGTGCATCATGATCCTGCTCTACATCAATTACGAGGAGAGCTACGACAGCTGGGTTCCCGACGTCGAGAACACGTATCAGCTCCAGGCCTGGTATCCGCATCCGAAGGATCAGCCGCCGACCTTGCTCCAAATGTCGGCCTATGTGTCCAAAGGCGCGGCCCTCAAAGACTATCCGCAGGTTGAACGTGGCGTCTACGTTCAGGATGGCGCGCCGGTGTTCTTCAGGAACGGTCAGGCGCAGTCCACCAAGGACTGGCTCTACGCCGACGACGATTTCCTCAAGGTCGTCAATCTGCCCCTGCTCGCCGGCGGCACGCTGACCGCGCCCGGAACTGCGGTGCTGACGCAGGATGAGGCGATCAAGCGCTACGGAACGGATCAGGTCGTCGGCCAGACGCTGACCATCATCACGAGGGGGCAAAGGCACGATCTGAGGATCGTTGGCATCCTCAAGAACCTTCCCAGGAATTCAAGCATGAAGGTCAATGCGATCCTTCGCATGGACTTCAACGCTCTCTACGTGGACAACCCGGACTTCCTCACGAAATGCTGGGGCTGTCAGTCCGGCTACGTCTATCTGAAGCTTCGGCCCGGAGCGGACGTCAAGGCGATGCAAGCTGAAGAGCCCGCTTGGGAGAAGCGCAACATCCCGGACGAGCCGAATGGAAACATCCGCTACAATGCGGGCGACGATCAAGATTGGCACTTCGTCAATCTGAAGGACGTTCACCTCGGCAAAGCTCAGGACGCTTCGATGACGCCGGGCAATGACCCGAAATCCATTGCGACATTCGCGATCATTGCTCTGTTGATCCTTGGAATGGCCGTTGTGAATTTCACGAACCTCGCCACGGCGCGCGCGAGCCAGCGTGCGCGCGAGGTCGCACTTCGCAAGGTGCTCGGCGCAACGCGCAGGCAGCTGGTCGTGCAGTTCGTCAGTGAATCGATCCTTATTTCGGCAATCTCGATGGTGCTCGCGCTCGCCCTGATTGAGTTGCTGGTCAGGCCCTTCGCCGCCTTCCTCGATGCCGACCTGACGCTCAATTATCTCGGCCACGGCGGGATTCTGCTGCCGGCGATCGCACTGACGCTGCTGGTGGGAATCGTCAGCGGCCTTTATCCCGCTCTCTTCCTGTCCCGCTTTCAGCCGGCGCAGGTGCTCAAGGCCAACCGGTCCGCCGCGGAGACGCCCGGCTCCGGGCGCATCCGCTCGGTGCTGGTGGTGTTCCAGTTCGCCGTGTCGATCGGCCTCATCATCTGCACGGCCGTGATCTACGGCCAGACTGTCTACGCCCGGCATGTCGATCCCGGTTACAAGCGCGACCACATCCTTCAGGTCGAAGAGATGAGCCGCGCGCAGTTGTGGCCGAAGGCGCAAATGATCGTCGACCAGATGAAGCGCATTCCGGGCGTACAGGCTGTCGGTCTGACTGATATTGGCGTCGCTACGGACAATAACAGCAACACCGGGATCATTCCTCCCGGCAGCGACAAGCAGGTCACAATCGGTCAGTACAATGTCGGAGACGGCTTTCTCGATGCGATGGGCCTGACATTGAAGGCAGGCCGGTGGTTCGATCCAAACCGCCCCCTCGACGATGCCACCGTCCCCTATCCGCGCGACGAGAACTACGAAAAGACACTTGCGCAGCGCGGCGTAAACGTTGTGCTCAACGAATATGCGGTGAAGAAGCTCGGCTTCAAATCGCCGCAGGACGCTGTCGGCAAGACCGTCAGGAGCGAGCTCTTCGAACCCGAAGACGGCATGGTGAACATCAACATCATCGGTGTGGTTGGCGATTCCCGCTTCCGCTCCGTCCGGACGCCGATCGATCCGATCATGTTCCGAAAGGTCACCGCTGGACCGGAATTCATGGTCATCCGCTACCGCGGTGATCCGGCGACCATCCGGGCTGCTGCCGAGCATCAGTGGAAGCAGGTCACCAACGAAGTTCCGTTCAATGCCAAGTTCAGCGAGGAGATTGTCGGGGAGCTATACAAAAAGGAGGATGCGCGGGCGCAGACGTTCGCCGCATTCTCGCTGCTCGCGGTGATCATCGGCTGCCTCGGGCTGTTCGGCTTAGCCGCCTTCACCGCCCAGCGCCGGACCAAGGAGATCGGCATCCGCAAGGTGCTCGGCGCGCGCACCCGCGACATCGTGCAACTCCTGGTGTGGCAGTTCAGCCGACCGGTGATCATCGCCAACGTGATCGCCTGGCCGGTCGCCTGGTGGATGATGCGCAGCTGGCTCAACACGTTCGACCAGCGGATCGCGCTTACCCCGGTCCCGTTCGTCATCGCGGGCGCGATCGCGCTCGGGATCGCGATCGCTACTGTGGTCGGTCACGCGATCAAGGTCGCGCGGGCGAACCCGATTCACGCGCTGAGGTACGAATAGGGGAAAAGCAGACTGCGCCGGGTCGAGTCCCCTTCGCCCGGCGCAAGCTAGTCACCGCGGGCGCTTCGCTGCTTGGACGCCCGCGGTGACCGCGAACCCTTCGCGCAACCGCCCGCTACTCTCCGTTCTCTTCGTCGCCCGCGGCCGATTCCGCCTCTGCGGCACTGCCGCCGAGCGGCTCCTCGTCATTGGCGAGCAGCGACTTGTAATTCGTCACCATAGAGCGGCAGGTTGCAAGGGCCGCTGTCAAACGCTCGTTGATCTTGTCCAACTCCGGCTCGGACGGCAGCTTCTTTTCAGGCACGATCACTCTCGAACAAGCTTGGCGATGATTTCAACGCATTGGCGCAGCGCTGGTGCCGCGCACTAAGTGCTCCCGCAGACCCGCGACACCGCGCACTCGAGGTCGGACGGCGTAAACGGCTTCTGAAGCACCTCGACACCCTCGGGGCGATCGTTGATCGCCTCCGCCTCGGCATAGCCGGTGATGATCAACGCGGCGACATCAGGACAGATTTCGCGTGCATGGCGCAGGAAATCGGTGCCCGAAAGCTGCGGCATCGCATAGTCGCTGATCATCAGATCGAAAGCGCAATCGCCGGATTTCAGAGTCGAGAGCGCGTCGGTGCCGCTGGCCGCCTCGATGACCTCATGCCCCAGATCGGCGAGCACGGCAGCCGTGGTGCTGCGGACGCCCTCATGATCGTCGACCAGCAATATGCGCAAGGTTCTCGGCGCACTTCGATGCTGCGTCTGCCGCAATGGCACCTTGTCTTCGACCGAGGCTCCTTCGGGCGCGCGCGGGAGCCACAGTTCGGCAGTCGTGCCGACGCCGAGCTCGCTGCTCAGCCGAAACGCGCCGTTCGACTGCTTGGCGAAGCCATAGACCATGCTGAGCCCGAGACCGCTTCCCTTGCCCGGCTCCTTGGTCGTGAAGAACGGCTCCATCACCTTCTCGAGCTCGTCGGTCGCGATTCCGGTGCCGGTGTCGGCGACGGTGATCAGCACATAATCTCCAGCCGGGACTCCGGCCCAATTGTCGGCGGGCAATTCGCGATTCTCCATCAGGAGTGCGACGGTCCCTCCCGCCGGCATGGCATCGCGAGCGTTGATGATGAGATTGACGAGCGCGAGCTCGAGCTGCGCCTGGTCGGCGAAGGCGGGCCACATGTCCTCGCTCGCACGCCACTCGATATTGACCAGACCGCCAAGGGTATGAGTCAGGAGATCCCACACTGCGTCGCGCAACTTCGCAAGGTCGATCGCGTGCGGCTCGAGCGTCTGGCGGCGCGCAAAGGCGAGGAGACGACGGACCAGCTCGCTGCCCTGCTCCGCAGCGCGCTTCGTCATCGCGAGGATTCGCCGGTGCTCCTCTTCGAAGTCGACGCGCTTGTCGAGTAGGCCGAGGCCGCCGATCACGGCTGCAAGGAGATTGTTGAAATCGTGCGCGATGCCGCCGGTCAGCTTGCCGATCGCGTCCATCTTCTGCGCCTGGATCAGCTGGCTCTCCAACGAGCGCTGATCCGTTACGTCCGTGAGCGTGCCGGCGAACTCGACCGCGCGGCCGTCCGAATCCTTGAGCAGGACCGCTTGATCGAGGAAGTGCCTGTAGCTCCCGTCGGCAATTTGCCAGCGATACTCGACCGAGAAGCGGCCTTTCTCCTGACGGATCGCAAGGCTCGCCAGAACCCGGTCGCGGTCTTCGGGATGGAGCCGCTCGACCCAGATTTCCGGACGCTTGGTAACCTGTTCGAAGGTGAACCCGGTGATCGCCTTGATGTCGCCGCTGACATAATCGGGCCGCCGCGGCGAGCGGTCGTATGGCTCCAGGTAGAGCAGCATCGGGAGCGACTGGATGATCGCGGCCTGCCGCTGCTCGGCGCGGCGCAGCTCCTGCTCGGCACGCAAGCGTTCCGAATTCGCGCGAAGCGTCGCATCCAGAAGCGCCTGTTCGTATCGCGCCTTGCGCTCGACCTCCTTCGACTTGGCGAACAAGTCGACGAACACCGCCACCTTCGAACGAAGGATGACCGGGTCGACCGGCTTGAACACGTAATCGACGGCGCCCATCGCGTACCCGCGCAGCAGGTGCTCGGTCTCCTTGTTGACCGCGGAAAGGAAGACGATCGGAATGCCCTTGGTCTGGTCGCGGCTGCGGATGATCTGGGCGGTCTCGTAGCCGTCCATCCCGGGCATGTAGACGTCGAGGAGAATGACGGCGAACTCGCCCTTCAGCAGGTGGCGGAGGGCCTCCTCGCCCGAACGGGCCGTCACCACCTCGCCGAGATCATCGAGCGTGTTCGAGACCGCGAGCAAGTTGCGGTCGTCGTCGTCGACCAGCAGGACCCGGGGCTGTTCGGGCTGCGCCTCGGCAATCACTTCCGCCTCGCCTCGCGCGCGCGCCGCAATTTCTCCAGCGGAGACGTTCATCGCCTACTCCGCAGCCTCCATCGCCGGAGGCGGCGGTACGGCAGCTGCGGCATCGCGAGACCGCGCGACCCATACCCGCACCAGCGCGAGCAGCAGCTCGATATCGACCGGTTTGGCGATATAGTCGGAAGCGCCGGCATCGAGGCACTTCTGGCGGTCTCCCTTCATCGCCTTGGCGGTCACGGCGATCAGCGGCAGGTCGGCAAGCTCGGAACTCTTCCGGATCTGCCGCATGGTCTCGTAGCCGTCCATTTCCGGCATCATGATGTCGATCAGCGCGACATCGACGTCGGGTGTCTGCTCAAGAATCAGAATCCCGTCCCTTCCCCGCTCGGCGTGGAGGACTTCCACGTCGTGGCTCTCGAGAACGCTCGTAAGCGAGAAGATGTTGCGAATGTCGTCATCGACGATCAGCACCTTCGAACCTGCGAGCTCGGCCATCGGGCGAGGCGCGACTGCTTTGGCCTTCCGCCGCGGCTTGTCGCTTTTCGTATGCTCGAGGAGCGCAGTGAACATGCGAACCAAGTCGTCGCGTTCGGCCGGCTTTTCCGTGATTCCGAACGCACCGAGCCCAATCGCCGCCTGACTGCGATCAGCCCCCGACACCACATGAATCGGTACATGGCTGGTCTGCGGATCGTGCTTCAGCAGGTCGAGCAGGACGAAGCCGTCGATGTCCGCGAGCCCGAGGTCGAGCGTGATCGCCGTGGGCTGGAGTTTACGCGCCATCGCCAGCGTGCCGGCCCCCGCGACCGAGACGACGCCTTTGAGGCCGGCCTCGTGCGCGGCGTCGAGCAGGATCGACGCGAACGTCGGATCGTCCTCCACAATCAGCACGAACGGGTCCTTCCCGAGCTCGTCGCGGTCGTCGTTCACGTCGAAGCCGGTGGGCAAGGCAGAAGGAACGACAGCGCCGCTGTTGTCGTAGCGCGCCGTGGTGCCGGGAAGCGCTGCGGCGCCTTCGGCAATGGCTTGCATCGGCACGTACAGGCTGAACGTCGAGCCTTCGCCGGGCTTGGAGCGGACTTGAAGCTCGCCGCCGAGCAGGCGCGCGATCTCGCGGCTGATCGACAGCCCAAGGCCCGTCCCGCCGAATTTGCGGCTGGTCGTGCCGTCAGCCTGCTGGAATGCCTCGAAGATCAGCTTCTGCTTCTCCTGCGGAATTCCGATGCCCGTATCGGTGACCGCGATTTCAATCGCGCGGCTGGCATTGTGAAGAACCGGGTGGGTCTTGCTCCAGCCGCTCCCGGCAGAACGCACCGATAGCGTGACGCTTCCCTTCGAGGTGAATTTGAAGGCGTTCGAAAGCAGGTTGAGGACCACCTGCTGCAAGCGCTTTTCGTCGGTGCGGATGGTTTGCGGAAGCTTCGGATCGAAATTGACGTTGAAGTCCAGCCCCTTGTCCGAAGCGAGCTGGCGGAAGGTCCGCTCCATGTGCTGCTTCAAATGCTGCATCGGCATCTCGCCGACTTCGATCGACACCGTGCCCGATTCGATCTTCGAAAGGTCGAGGATGTCGTTGATGAGGTTGAGGAGGTCGGATCCCGCCGAGTTGATGGTGCGCGCGAATTCGACCTGCTTCTCGTTGAGATTGCCGTGCGTGTTGTCGCTCAGCAGCTTGGACAGGATCAGCAGCGAGTTGAGCGGCGTCCTCAGCTCGTGGCTCATGTTCGCCAGGAACTCGGATTTGTATTTTGAGGTCAGCGCGAGCTGCTCGGCTTTCTCCTCGAGCGCACGCCGCGCCATTTCGATTTCGAGGTTTTTGGCTTCGACCTGCTTCTTCTCGTTTTCGAGCGCTTCGGCCTTGTCCTGAAGCTCCTCGTTGGTGCTGTGCAGTTCCTCCTGCTTGGTCGTGAGCTCGGTCTGGCGCGCCTGCAGCTCCTGAGTCAGTAGCTGCGACTGCTTCAGCAGGCCTTCGGTGCGCATGGTCGCGGCGATCGTGTTGAGCACGATCCCGACCGACTCCATCAGCTGATCGAGGAAGCTCTGGTGGGTTTCGTTGAACTCGTTGAACGAAGCGAGTTCGATCACCGCCTTCACTTCATCCTCGAACAGCGCCGGGAGGATGTTGACGTTGGCCGGCGTCGCGTGGCCGAGCCCCGAGCCGATGCGGATGAAATCGGGCGGAACGTCCTTGAGCAGGATCGGCCTGCGGTCGGCCGCGGCTTGCCCGATCAGCCCTTCGCGGAGGTGGAATTCCTGCTTGAGCTGCTCGGCGGTTTCGGCGCCGTAGCTGGCGACGAGCTCGAGCTTGGTTTCGCCTTCCTCGCGCTTGCTGACGTAGAACACGCCATATTGCGCGTTCACCAGCGGCGCGAGCTCCGACATGATGAGGTTCGAGACGGTCGCGAGATCGCGTTCGCCCTGAAGCATCCGGCTGAAACGCGCGAGGTTGGTCTTGAGCCAATCCTGCTCGGCATTCTTCAGCGTCTGCTCCTTCAGGTTCGAGATCATCTCGTTGATCGTGTCCTTGAGGGCGGCGATCTCGCCCGACGCCTCGACCGCGATCGATCGCGTGAGGTCACCCTTGGTCACCGCGATCGCCACCTCGGCGATCGAGCGCACCTGGTTCGTGAGGTTCGCAGCGAGCT
>JAICSX010000047.1 GCA_025936675.1 Sphingomonas sp. | reverse complement strand
TTCACGTTCGATGCTTGGGAGCATCAGGGCGAGCCAATCCGAAGGTCCTTTCTAGAGAGTCTGTTCAACTTCCTAATCGACGAGAGTCTAATAGAAGCGACGGATTGGCAAGCGGACATTGATTTGCTCTCGGGACGTCTCCCCTCTGATTGGAAGGCATTCCTTCGGTCACAAATGGAAGCTGTCTTCCGCCGCAGAGCCATCGACGACCGAACTATGTACTTCGTTGAAAAAGTCTTCGACTCTAAGCACAGGACAGCGAACGACTTTCCAACTCCCCGCGTCATTAATCGTTTCGTTAACTCCGTCGCCGCTACGTGGCTTGCCAGACAGCAGGACAACTTCCCACTGGCAATTGTCTCACTTTTTGTTGCCAACTTAGAGACCCTTGAAGATTCTGTACTTCAATTTACCCAGCGTGAAGATCTGAAGTTTTTTGACGCAGACTTTCCCGACTGGCGGGATATGATTGCAGCTTTGTACTTCGGCGTTCCAGAAGCGAAGTCTCGCCAAGTCTTGCTAGAAGGTCCCTTGCGGCGCTCGATTGAAGACGCCGACACCACAAAATTCAAATCATTGATGAAGTATCCGGGAGCGTTCAAGGTATTCGATGACACGCTTCGAGGCTATCCATACGATAGCGCTTCTTCAGACTCGCAAACATTTGCTTTCAAGGTAGCTGCGCTCTTGCACTCCATCCAAAGCGATATTGAAGCTGTTCGACGGTCAAGAGATTATGTTCTCGACAAAATAATCGAAAGCGTTCCCGCTCCTAAGTTGAATGAGCTGGACGAGAAGCTCAAGTCCCTGGCATTCAACCTTTCGCGGCGACAAATCGGAAAGCTAATTCCCGCCGTAATTCGCTGGCTATCGAGTCTCGCGAGTTCAGCGGACGATGAAGACGACTTCAATGTTATCGGGCAGATTTACCATCAATTGCTGAAACTTCGGCCGAAAGTACAAGTACCCAAAATTCAGCTCAGTGGAGAAATTGGGGCAGTAATCAACTCCATATACTGGATAAACGGAAACAGGTCGCTGGAGGGGTTTGCAGAAACAGAGGTTCCCTTTTCGAAGTTGGCACCAGAACTCGCGAAGTTCGTCGATGACGAAGATCATGCATTTGTGGTTCCTGAAGTGCTGGCGTTCCGGTCCCGCTATCCGACGGCATTCCCGTCCGAGAATACAATCGCTCTCTCCACCATTCGGACGGCGTCGCTCGCGTTAATGACCACTAGTTCTGAGGCAGCGCTGGTCTCGCACGCAGCAGAGAACTTAGGAATAATGGCTTTGATCACGAAGCAGTCGGAGGAGGCGGTCGACGAAACGATTGAGGCAGGTCACCTGCAAGCTCGCCTGAACGAAGCAATAAGCGGCAACGAGCCCGAATTGGTTGGCGTCCTAGCCGCTCTTGCGATCGCCCGAGGTAAAACCTTTGACGCGGATGGAGGGTCGTTCGGCGATCCGAAGCGCTTAGAGTCGATGGGAGCTGCACTCGACCAATTCGACCCGAACCCACTCGAATCGATTTGGAACGCCCAGGCCGATGGCCACTCTCCCAAATTTATGGAGCAAGCTCTCCAGTATGTGGTGCGCGAAAGAGAAATGGCAAAAGGTGAGCTAGATCAAATATCCAGTAATTTGGAATTCTACTTCAAGCCGCTGAGCAAGGCTGACCGGCACGCCTTGGCCAAAAAGATCGGCGAAGATCCTGAGCGCATTGAGAGAACTGGAAAGCTCAGTCCGTCGAGCATGCTCGTGGATTTCCTTACGCCGTTGGTACGAATGGGCGTGCCCGACGCCGAAACACACTGCAAAAAAACGATTGAGGCTCTCACCGCCGATAGCTGGAAATCCTATCTGACCGGAAGCGGCGATTGGGTTTTGGAATTGCTGCAGAAATGTCCGAGTGATTTCAAGCTTTCAATATGTTCACACGCTGTAACAGCAGCTGTCCAAATCATCGATGAGCGATCTGCGACTCTAACTATTTCTGAGCGTGCTAAGCTGCGAAGATTGGTGTCTCATTTCAACGTTCACGCACAACGCAAAGTGGTCGATCAGATCATCTTGCACAGCCAGAAAAATACTCGAGGAGCTTTGGCACTGGCGAAAATACTGAAGGGGCAAACAGCAGCTACGATCGGTCATCTGAGCGTCGATGGATTCGTGACACTTGTTGGCGGCTTCTCGCAAATTTCGGAAGGCCGAGATTGGCTGGAAAGCCAAATGCCGCTTCTACAAAAAGCTACTAGTCGGTTCGACAGAGGATCGAAGAAGCTCATTCAGGAATGGATTGAACACATCACGAAGCAGAAGCCCAAGGTGAGAGCGAATTGGATCGAAGTGATGAGCCACCGCCTCGCGCTTGATCGCTGAGCACGCGGAGTAAATCCGACATGACGTCGGTCGCGTCTCGCTCGCGGCTAATCCGCTTGCTCGCGCGCCGGCCGGGACATGCCTCCAGTGCTCGCCATGCCCCCGCATGGCTGCGCGCTTCGGCTTCGACGTAAGCTCACGATTGCTGACGCAATTCCTCCCTTACGCTCGGCGGCATTTGTCCGCTTTCCTATTTGGATTTGGCGTGCTTGGCTCGGCCGCATGGCCTCGCCGCAAGCTCCGTTTTCACGACTTCGCGAATCTTCCCGAAGCCGCGCCTACACCGCGAACGTTCGCCCGCTTAAGTTCACTGCAAAAGCGCTGCTCTCCGTGAACTTAATGAACTTAAGGCCTGCTCCCCTCTGCGCGGGGCCGGCGGTGCGCGGGCATTTGGGGCGAAAACAGCCACGAAATGCGCTGAATTCGCGTGCGTTGACTGCAAAAAGTCCGCCTTCCGACTCGGTTAAATCTTTGATAAACCGGGCGCTCCTTTCAGGCAGGGGCCTAGGCAAAGGGGGCTAAATTCAATGACCAAGTATGCGCTTCTGGCGGGCGCCGCGCTCGCTCTCGTTTCCACTCCGTCGTTCGCCGACCCGAGCTCGGGCCACAAGGACCAGGCCCGCGGGGAGCAGGAGATCCCGGTCTGCTCGCACCGCATCGGAACGCTGGCGATCGTCCCGCCCGACAAGGAATGGTGGCGCGAGCTGAACCTCGGCAGCCCCGAGGCGATCATCAAGATCTTCGTCCAGCAGTCGGGCTGCTTCACCCTCGTCAACCGCGACCGGGCGATGCAGAGCCGTTCGATGGAGCGGGCGCTGGCCGACAGCGGTGAGCTCCAGCGCGGGAGCCGGATGGGCGCCGGGCAGGTCAAGGCCGCCGACTATTTCCTCCAGCCCGACATCGTCTCGACCAACAAGAATAGTGGCGGCGGCGGCGCGGCGGCCGGCATCGGCGGCTTCCTCGGCCACTTCGGCGGCTGGGGCGGAGCGGTCGGGGCTCTTGCTGGCAGCATCAACGTCAAGAAGGGCGAGGCCAACGTCACGCTCGACCTCGTCAACGCCCGGACCACCGAGGAAGAGGCCTTGACCGAGGGCTATGCCCGCAAGACCGACATCAGCTGGGGCGCGGGCGGCGGCTATGCGTCCTGGTGGGGCGGCTTCGCCGCGGCGGGCGCTAGCGGTTACCAGAATACCGAGATCGGGCAGGTGATCGTCCTCGCCTATCTCGACGCCTACAAGAAGATGGTGACCCAGCTCGGCGGATATTCCGCGGTCGCTCCGGCCAACCAGCACTAGGCGTCCGAAAGTTTTACGCGAGCGGCGGGGTCGCGAGCTTCGGCTGGCCTGGATGGGCGAGCCACCCAAGCGACTCCGCCGTTTGTCATCGGCGGAACAACCGTACCCTTCGCGAGTAAATTCCCCGCAAACCGGGTGAGCGGTTCATCTAGGTGAATCGACTCTGGGGGAAAGGCGCGTAATTCTGGCATGATGGCGCATGGGGGGTCGCGACGCGGAGCTTGCCTGGAATGCGGGCTGGCGGCCGCATGAAGAAGGGGAAGCCCTCGACGGCGCAGCCGACGCTCGAGCTGACTCCGGAGGACGTCCTCCACCAGCCGCTGCCCGGCAACCTCCCGTCCGAGATGTTCTCCGGGCCGGGGCTGCTCGCCCTTGCCGACCTGCTGCCGGTGATGACCGGCTATTTCGATCGCTCGCTCCACCTCCAGTTCATCAACAAGCTCTTCGCCGAATGGCTCGACAAGCCCCGCTCGGAGCTGCTCGGCAAGACGATGGAGGAGATTCTCGGGCCCGACGCCTTCTCCCACAGGAAGCCGATGGTCGAGGCGGCGCTTGCCGGAGAGCGGCAGTTCTTCGTCGCTGACTTCAACCACCCGACCCGCGGCCCGGTCGTCGCCCAGAGCGAATATGTCCCCTGGGTCCGGCCCGGCGGCGAAGTGATCGGCTTCGTCGTCGTCGTCCAGGACGTCACCGAGCAGCGCGTCGCCGAGCGGGCGCTGAAGGAGAGCGAAGCGCGGTTCCGCCGCATTGCCAATTCGGCCCCGGCATTGATGTGGGTCACGAGGCTCGATCGGATGCGCGACTTCGTCAACGAAGCCTATGCCGAGTTCGCCTGCGGTCCCGGCTGCGATCATGAGGAAGCGCGCAAGCTCGACTGGCGCGAGCGGATCCATCCCGACGACGTCGATCGGATCGTCGCCGAGAGCATCGCCGGCGAGGCATCGATGCAGCCCTTCACACTCGAAGGCCGCTATCGCCGGTATGACGGCGAATATCGCTGGCTGAGGACCGTGTCGCAGCCGCGCTTCGGGCCCGACCGGGAGCTGATCGGATTCATCGGCGTCGGCACCGACATCACCGTCGCCAAGGAGGCCGAGCTCGAGCTTCGCCGCCAGGTCGAGGAACAGACGGCACAGCTTGCCGCGTCCGAAGCTCAGTTCCGGGCAGTCTTCGAGGCCGCGCTCGAGGTCATGGTGCTGTTGAAGCCCGACGGAACGGTGCTCGCCGTCAACAACCGCCGGGAGGCGTGGCGGCACGAGAATCCGTCGGAGGCGCTTGGCGCGAAGCTGTGGGACGCTCCGACGATGCGTCACTATCCGCAGCACGCGGCGTTGATGAAGAAGGCGATCAGCGCCGCCTCCAAAGGCAAGGTCTTTACGACCGAAGTGAAGATGGAGCGCGACGGCAGCCCCACCGCCTATCTCGACGTTTCCGTGCAACCCGTGCGTGGGCCCGACGGCAACGTCCTCTATCTACTGTTCGAAGCCCGCGACATCACCGACCTCAAGGCCGCGCAGGAGCAGCTCCGTCAGAGCCAGAAGATGGAGGCGCTGGGTCAGCTGACCGGCGGCATCGCCCACGACTTCAACAATCTTCTGACGGTGGTTGTCGGCGGCCTCGACATCATTGCCAAACGAGCGGAGGATTCAAAGCTTAAGCGATATGCAGAAAATGCCCTCGCCGCGGCCGAACGCGGCGCGCGGCTAACCGGTCAGCTGCTTGCATTCAGCCGCGTCCAGCGCCTCGAAGTGCGGCCGACCTATGTCGCGCCGTTGATCCAGAACATGCGGCCGTTGCTCCGCAACGTGCTTGGCCCCGGCATCACCAAGCAATTCGATCTCGACGAAGCGCTGATGCCGGTGATGGCCGATCCGACGCAGCTCGAGGTCGCGATCCTGAACCTCGCGATCAACGCGCGCGACGCGATGCCGAACGGCGGCGTTCTGAGCTTTGCAAGCAAGCGCGTGAAAGTGCGCGGCGAAGCCGACCTGGAGGACGGCGACTATATTGAGCTGACGATCAGCGACACCGGCACCGGAATGCCGCCGGAGGTAGCGGAGCGCGCGTTCGAGCCATTCTTCACCACCAAAGAGGTCGGGAAGGGTACCGGGCTCGGTCTCAGCATGGTCTACGGTATGGCCCGTCAGTCAGGCGGTACGGCACGGGTGGAAAGCACGCCCGGCAAGGGCACGGCGGTCAAGCTTCTGTTCCGCAAGGCCGAGGAAGCTGTCGGAGAAGCCGCGGTCGTCGCCGACGAGCCGGTCAGCGCGAGCGTTCCGATGGCGCCACTCTCGGTGCTGGTTATCGACGATGACCCCGATGTGCGCGGCTTCGTGGTCGCAACCCTGGAGGAACAGGGGTATCGGGTTCGCGAAGCGAGCAACGGCCGCGACGGCCTCGCGTCGATGGATCAGGAGGTACCCGACCTGGTCGTTCTGGATTTCATCATGCCTGGGCTATCCGGAGCCGATGTTGCGCGGCGGATCCTCGACAAGAGACCCGACCAGCCGATCCTATTCGTCTCGGGCTACAGCGAGACCGAAGCGGTGAAACGCACTGCGCCGGATGCTCCGCTGCTCGCCAAGCCGTTCCGAGCCGAGGCGCTTCAGAAAGCCGTGCGCAGAGCGCTGGCGAGCTAGGCTTCTACCGTCACCTCAGTCGTGACGCTGTTGGCGATAAAGCAGTCTTCGTGGGCACGATAATGTAGATGCTCGATCTCGGCTGCGGTCGGTTGCTTGTCGCCCGAGAATTGGACTTGCGGTCGTAGGCTCACGCGGCTCATCCACATCTTGCCGTCGGCGCGCTTCTCGAGGACGCCTTCCGCCTCATCGAGGTAGCTGTCGACGATGAAACCGGCGCGCCGCGCGTAGTCGACAAAGAACAGCATGTGGCATGAGGAGATGGCGGCGATGAATGCTTCTTCGGGATCGACCCCGGCCTCGTCCGACGTTCCCGGCGGCACATTGTCGGGGCTCGCGCTCGCCGGGACCACTGTGCCGCCGTCGAACGCCCACGCATGCGCGCGGCTGTACTGCCCTTTGGTAAAGTCGGTGCTCGTATCGCGCGTCCAGCGCACTGTCGCGGTGTAGGTGCTCATATGTACTCACCCGTCATCCCGGCCTCGAGCCGGGATCTGCTTTCGTTCGGTCACAAAGAGCAAGGCGGGTGCCTGATCAAGTCCGGCATGACGATCCATCTGCGCTATTCATCCCGCGGATATGCGAAATAGAGCTGGTTTCCGTCAGGGTCCTCGACGATCGCCAGCTTGTAACCCCACCAGCCGTGCTTCACTTCGACGCCTTTTCTCTCGAACTCGACGCGAGCGGCGCCGAGCACGTCAGGATGGAGCGAAATGAAGATTAGCGCCGACCCAGCCTTGTCCTTCCATTGCGAGGAAAGGATCAACTCGCAGCCCGCACGGTCAACCTGCGCGACGAGCAGCTGCCCGTCTTCGGCGTAGCGCCAGGCTTCGGTGAAGCCGAGCTTCTCGACGTAGAAAGCGAGTGAGTGTTCGACGTCTGAAACACAGACGATCGGCCGCGTGTACCATTTGCTGGTCACAGCGGGATGTTGTCGTGCTTCTTCCACGGATTCTCGAGCTGCTTGTTGCGGAGCTTGCGTAGGCCCATCGCTACCCGGCGCCGCGTCGAGTGCGGCATGATCACCTCGTCGATGAAGCCCTTGCTCGCCGCCACGAATGGATTGGCGAAGCGCTCTTCATATTCGGCGGTGCGCTTGGCGATTTCGTCCGGCTTGCCGATGTCCTTGCGGAAAATGATCTCGACCGCGCCCTTGGCGCCCATCACGGCGATCTCGGCGGTCGGCCAGGCGTAGTTCAGATCGCCGCGGAGGTGCTTGGAGGCCATGACGTCATAGGCGCCGCCATAGGCCTTGCGCGTGATCACTGTAATCTTCGGCACCGTCGCCTCGGCGTAGGCGAACAGCAGCTTGGCGCCGTGCTTGATGATGCCGCCATGTTCCTGCGCGGTGCCCGGGAGGAAGCCGGGGACGTCGACGAACGTCAGGATCGGGATGTCGAACGCGTCGCAGAAGCGGACGAAGCGCGCGCCCTTCTTGGACGAGTTGATGTCAAGCACGCCGGCCAGAACCATCGGCTGGTTGGCGACAACGCCGACAGTTCGCCCTTCGATGCGGATGAACCCGACGATGATGTTGGCGGCATGCGCCGGCTGGAGCTCGAAGAAGTCGCCCTCGTCGGCGACCTTTCGGATCAGCTCGTGCATGTCGTAGGGCGTGGTCGCGCTCGGCGGCACCAAGGTGTCGAGGCTTTCCTCGACGCGATCGACCGGGTCCTCGCACGGGCGCTCGGGCAAATCGTGACGGTTCGACAGCGGCAGGAAATCGACAAACTCGCGAGTTGCCACAAGCGCGTCGATGTCGTTTTCGAAGGCAACGTCCGCGACGCCGGACTTGGTCGTGTGGGTAACCGCGCCGCCGAGCTCTTCCTGAGTGACGACCTCGTTTGTGACGGTCTTCACCACGTCCGGGCCCGTCACGAACATGTAGCTTGAGTCCTTCACCATGAAGATGAAGTCGGTCATCGCCGGCGAATAGACCGCGCCGCCGGCGCACGGGCCCATGATCAGGCTGACCTGCGGTATGACTCCGCTGGCGAGGACGTTGCGCTGGAACACTTCGGCATAGCCGGCGAGGCTGGCGACGCCTTCCTGGATGCGCGCGCCGCCAGAGTCGTTGAGGCCGATGACCGGCGCGCCGACCTTCATCGCCATGTCCATGACCTTGCAGATCTTCTGAGCGTGGCGTTCGGACAGCGAGCCGCCGAAGACAGTGAAGTCCTGAGCGAAGACGTAGACGAGGCGGCCGTTGATGGTGCCGGAGCCGGTGACGACCCCGTCGCCGGGGACCTTCTGCTCCTCCATCCCGAAGTCCGAGCAATTATGCTCGACGAACATGTCATATTCTTCGAAGCTTCCGGGATCGAGCAGCACGCTGAGGCGCTCGCGGGCCGTCAGCCGACCTTTGGCATGTTGCGCCGCAATGCGCTTCTCGCCGCCGCCCAGGCGCGCGAGCTCGCGGCGCCTTTCGAGTTCTTCGATCGTCGTGGCCAAGGCTCCGCCTCCTTGAGGCGCCTCCTTCCACGCGTCGGACTATCGGTCAACCGGACGGACGATTCCCGGCGTTCCGCCTCCGTAACATTGCGGATGCCCAACACTATGGCTCTGGGCAACAACGGTTCGGCGAATGTTGCGCCGCAGCATACAAGATTTAGCGCTAACATTGATCAAGGTTACGGAACCGCAATGCCCGAGCAGCCGTTCAACCTCCAAGGGCAAACCAACCTTATGGAGGTAAAAAGAAAAATGCTGACTCGCGTCGGGGTGCCAGTGACGTCTGCAGCCGAGCCCTCGGCGCCGCAACCTGAGCCCACTACACTCATTTGCTTTTCGCACCTGCGGTGGAACTTCGTATTCCAGCGGCCGCAGCATCTGATGAGCCGCTTCGCCCGGGACATGAACGTCATCTTCTGGGAAGAGCCAATGATCATCGGCCCCCGCGAGACCGCCTTCCTGCAGGTCCGCGAAGCCGCCGATGCGCCGAACGTGCGCGTCGTCGTCCCGCATTTGCCCGAAGGCATGCCCGAGGACGCGCGCGAGGCCGCGCTAGGCCGGCTGCTCGACGCGCACGTGGCGTCGGTCCGCGGGGCGTTGCTCGCCTGGTATTATACACCGATGATGCTGCCCTTCTCGCGGCACATCGACTTCGACGTGATCGTGTACGACGCGATGGACGAGCTTTCGAAGTTCAAGTTCGCTCCGGCCAAGCTGATCGAGAATGAGGCCGAGCTGCTGATGCGCGCGGACGTCGTCTTCACCGGTGGCTCGTCGCTCTATGAGGCGAAGAAGGACCGCCACGACAGCGTCCACTGCTTCCCCTCGTCGGTCGACCGCGCCCATTTCTTCAAGGCGCGCGCGGAGCTGTTCGACCCCGCCGACCAGGAAGACCTGCCGCGGCCGCGGCTCGGCTTCTACGGGGTGATCGACGAACGGTTCGACATCGAGCTTCTCGACCGCATCGCCGCAATGCGTCCCAACTGGTCGTTCGTGATCGTCGGCCCGGTGGTAAAGATCAGCGAGGAGGACCTGCCGAAGCGGCCGAACATCCATTACCTCGGCGGCAAGACGTACGAGCAGCTGCCTTATTATCTGTCGGGCTGGGACGTCGCGCTGATGCCGTTCGCCATGAACGAGTCGACGCAGTTCATCTCGCCGACCAAGACTCCCGAATATCTCGCCGGCGGAAAGCCGGTGGTCTCGACCCCGATCAAGGACGTCGTCCGTCACTATGGCCAGCTCGAAGGCGTCAAGATTGCCTCGACCGCCGAGGAGTTCGTCGAGGCTTGCGAAGCGGCGCTCGAGCTGTCGCGCAATCCCGAAAGCGGCTGGCTGGCCGAGGCCGACCTCATGCTGTCGGCGACGAGCTGGGACACGACCCAGGCGCGAATGGCGGGTCTTATCGAAGACGTGCTCGGCACGCGCACGGGAGTTTCCTCCTCCGCAATCCTGGTGGCGGCGGAATGAACGCGCCCTTCCGCACCGGGCCCGGTTCTTCCGGGAAACGCTACGACTATCTCGTCGTCGGGGCCGGCTTTGCCGGCTCCGTCATCGCTGAGCGCCTTGCATCGCAGCACGGCGCGCGAGTCCTGCTGATCGACCGGCGTCCGCACGTCGGCGGCAACGCCTATGACGAGCCCAACGAGGCCGGGATCCTCTACCACAAGTACGGGCCACACATCTTCCACACCAACAGCCAGCAGGTCGTGGATTATCTTTCGCAGTTCACCGATTGGCGGCCCTACGAGCACCGCGTGCGTGCGGTAGTGCGCGACAAGCTGGTGCCGATCCCGATCAACCGCACGACGCTCAACGAGCTGTTCGGTCTCGACCTCAAGACGGACAAGGAAGCGGCGGACTATCTCGCCTCGCGCGCCGAGCCGGTCGACGAGATCAAGACCTCCGAGGACGTGGTGATCAACGCTGTCGGACGCGAGCTCTACGAGCTATTCTTTCGCGGCTACACGCGCAAGCAATGGGGCCTCGACCCGAGCGAGCTTGACAAGCAGGTGACTTCGCGGATCCCGACGCGGACCAACACCGACGACCGCTACTTCGGCGACACGTTCCAGGCGATGCCGCTCGAAGGCTACACGAAGATGTTCGAACGGATGCTCGACCATCCGTTGATCGAAAAGAGGCTCGGGACGGACTTCCGCGACCTGAAGGACCAGGCGCACGAGCTCGCCGATCACATCGTCTACACCGGGCCGATCGACGAGTATTTCGACTTCCGCTTCGGCAAGCTTCCGTACCGCAGTCTGAAATTCGATCACCAGACGCTCGACAAGGAATGGCACCAGGGCGTCGCGGTAGTGAACTATCCCGACGAGGAGGTGCCGTACACGCGCATCAGCGAGTACAAGCATCTGACTGGGCAGGACGCTCCGGTGACAACCATCACCTACGAATATCCGTCAGCCGAGGGCGATCCTTACTACCCGATCCCGCGGCCCGAGAACCAGGAGCTGTTCAAGCGCTACGAGGCGCTTGCGGACGCGACCGACGGGGTCACGTTCGTCGGGCGGTTGGCGACCTACCGTTATTACAACATGGACCAGATCGTCGGCCAGGCGCTGGCGACCTTCAGGCGGCTCGACGAGAAGCTGAAAGCGGCAGAGCGAACCGCCGTCGCCGCGGAGTAAGCTGGCACAATCCTGCTTCTGATGCTTTCTGCCGTATCGAGATGAGCACGGTACGGCAGAATTGGCCCGAGCGGCTCTGGCTCGTGCGCCACGGGCAGAGCCAGGGCAATGTTGCGCGCGACGCCGCTGACGAGGCCGGAGCGCATGAAATCGGAATCGAGATGCGCGACGTCGACGTGCCGCTGTCGGCGCTCGGGATCGAGCAGGCAAAGGCGGCCGGACGCTGGTTCGCGGCGCTTCCACGCCAGGAAAGGCCGGAGATCATCCTCTCCTCACCCTATATCCGCGCCAAACAGACGGCGAAGATCATCTGCGAGCAGGGCGCTCTTTCCGGCGGCGGCGCGCACACGATCGTCGACGAGCGACTTCGTGAACGCGAGTTCGGGATCTTCGATCGGCTGACGACGATCGGAATTCGCGAGCGCTTTCCCGAGGAAGCCGCGCATCGCAGGCGCCTCGGCAAGTTCTACCATCGGCCGCCGGGCGGGGAGAGCTGGGCCGACGTGATCCTGCGGCTGCGCTCGATGCTCAACACGATCAACCTCCATTATTGCGACCGCCGGGTGCTGATCGTCTGCCACCAGGTGGTCGTGCTCTGCTTCCGCTACATCCTCGAGGAGCTGGACGAGGAGCAGATCCTCTCGATCGACAAGCAGGCCGAAGTGCTGAACTGCGGGATCGCCGCTTACGATTTCGATCCCGATGCGAAGGGCCTCTGCGTGCCGGCGCTCGAGCTGTGGAATTACGGCGCTCCGCTCGAGGTCGAAGGCGCTGCGAAGACGTCCGAGCCCGATGCCATGGCGGGAACGCGGTGAACCTCGATAAGGCGGCGCTCGACGCGCATCCGCTTCCGCCGATCGTCGACGGCGACAAGGAAACCAAGGGCCGGATCCTGGTGCTCGCCGGCAGCCGCGACGTGCCTGGCGCGGCGCTCCTCGCCGCGGAAGCCGCGATGCGCGCCGGCGCCGGGAAACTCCGGATTGCGACGGTCGAAAGCGCCGCGACGCCCCTCGCCGTCGCCATGCCGGAAGCGATGGTGATCGGCCTGCCCGAAAGGGACGGCGGCTTCGACGGCGCCGCGGTCGAGCGCATTCACGAGCTCGCATCCGACGTCGACGCCGTGGTCGCGGGCCCCGGCGTCAAGCGCGCGGGCCCCTGCAAGCGCATCGCCGACGTTCTGCTGGAAAGCGCGGCAGCGCTGGCGCTCGACGTTGCCTTCCTCGAAACACTCGAGCCGCTCGCCGCACGCGGGCTGAAGCGCAAAAGCCTACCGGTCCTCCTGCCCAATGCCGACGAGCTCGCAAGCCTGCTCGACTGCGATCCCGAGCACGTGTCCGACGATCCGCTCGAGTGCGGCCTCCGGGCGGCCGAGCTTTACTGTTCCATCGTGCTGGTGAAGGGCGTCACGAGCCACGTGGTCGAGCCCGGCGGCAAGTGCTGGACCTATGACGGCGGAGCGCCCGGCCTCGGCGTGTCCGGCAGCGGCGACGTGCTTGCGGGGATCGTCGGCGGATTGCTCGCGCGCGGGGCGGAGCCGCTCAATGCCTTGCTGTGGGCGGTCTGGTTGCATGGTCAGGCGGGCGCTCGGCTCTCTAAAAAGATCGGCCCGATCGGCTTTCTCGCCCGCGAGATCGCCGGCGAAATCCCGGCTTTACTGCCCCGCTGAGCCCTTGCTTGATTGGTAACGTTCAAGCTCATCGCCGACGAGCCGCACGACATGCAACACGTTGGTCGATCCGGCCGTCCCAAATGGGATCCCGGCCATCAGCACGATGCGGTCGCCGCCCTTGGCCAGCTGGTGGCGAAGCGCCATGCGCTTGCCCTTCTCGACCATCTCCTCGAAGCTCGCGACGTCGCGCGTATGTACCGCGTGAACGCCCCACAAGAGACCGAGGCGGCGCGAGGTGTGGAGCGACGCGCTCATCGCCAACAGCGGCACCGGCGGGCGTTCGCGCGCGATGCGCCGCGCGGTTGCACCCGAGCTGGAATAGCAAACCATGGCAGTCGCGGAGACGGTCTGCGCGATCTGTCGTGCCGAAGCCGACAAAGCGTCCGCGGTCGTTGGTTCCAGCCGCGTCTGGGTGAAGTGGACGCGCGCCTGGTAGGACGGATCGCGCTCCACCGTGTTGGCGATGCGGTCCATCATCTGCACCGCCTCGCACGGATATTGTCCGGTCGCGCTTTCCGCCGACAGCATGACGGCATCGGCGCCATCGTAGATCGCCGTCGCGACATCGCTGACCTCGGCGCGCGTCGGTGTCGGCGACGTCACCATCGATTCCAGCATTTGGGTTGCAACGACGACCGGCTTTCCGAACTGGCGGGCGCAGGCGACGATCTTGTTCTGAAGCGGCGGCACCTGCTCGGGCGGAAGCTCGACCCCGAGGTCGCCGCGCGCAACCATCACCGCGTCGGCGAGCGCAATGATATCGTTCAGCCGGTCGATCGCCGCGGGCTTCTCGATCTTCGCGAGAAGCGATGCCCGCTCACCGATCAGCGACCGCGCTTCGGCGACATCCTCCGGCCGCTGGACGAAGGACAGCGCAACCCAGTCCGTCCGCTGCTCTAGGGCGAACTGGAGGTCCTCGCGGTCCTTGTCGGTCAGCGCGGGGATCGGAACGACGACGTCCGGGACGTTGACGCCCTTGTTGTCGGAAACCGGTCCGCCGACCTTCACTTCGCTGAGGATATGGCCC
>JAICSX010000062.1 GCA_025936675.1 Sphingomonas sp. | reverse complement strand
GCCTCGTCACCGCCCAGCTGCTCTTCCTCGAGTCCGAGAACCCGAAGAAGGACATCTTCATGTACATCAACTCGCCGGGCGGCGTGGTGACGGCCGGCCTCGCGATCCACGACACGATGCAATATATCCGGCCGAAGATTTCGACCGTTTGCATCGGCCAGGCCGCCTCGATGGGGAGCTTCCTGCTCGCCGCCGGCGAGCCCGGCATGCGCGTCGCTCTGACCAACAGCAGGATCATGATCCACCAGCCCTCCGGCGGCGCCCAGGGCATGGCCGCGGACATCGAGATCCAGGCGCGCGAGATCCTCCGCATGCGCCAGCGCCTCAACGAGCTCTATGCCAAATATACCGGCCAGAAGCTCGAGGAGATCGAGAAGGCGATGGACCGCGACAAGTTCCTCGAATCCGACGAAGCCAAGGCGTTCGGGCTGATCGACGAGGTGTTCGACAAGCGACCCGAGCCGGGCGAGGACGGCGGGACCGGCGCTGGAGATGTGACACCGGCCTGACGAAAAAGCCCCCGGTTTCCCGAGGGCTTTCCCTTCGCGTTGCGGAGCGCCTAGCAGCGATAGTAGCTGCAGTAACGGTAGCGCGGCGTGCTGTACTGGTACGAATATCCGTAGCTGGGGTAGCTGTAGCTCGAATAGCCGTAGCCATAGCTCGGGTAGCTGTAACCGTAGCTGGAATAACCGCTATAGCCGTAGCTCGGATAGGAATAGCCATAGCTGCTGTAGGGGTACGAGTAACCGTAGCTGCGGCTGGTCGTCGCACCCACCGCGTAACCGAGTACGCCTGCGATCAGCGCGTCGACGATCGCGTTGTTGTTGCGGTCGCGATAATGGCGGCCGTCCCAATAATAGTGCCGATGATGGCCATAGGTGCCGTAGGTGCGGCCGTAATATTGCGCGTCGGCGGCGACCGGAACGCCGAGCGTCGCCAGCGCCGCGCCGGCAAGCATGAGTTTCCTGAACATGTTCGTCCTCTTTCGCTTTCTGCACTTCAAAAGTGCTTGCCGTACCAAGGCGCGAAGGAGGCGGAAGTTGCTCGGTCCGGGGCGTGCGGGCGGCATTTTGTCGCACGTTTATCGTGGGTTAAGGCACTGTAAGTCGGATCGCAGCGCAGGCACTGCCGTCCGGTTGCTTCAAGTCCGTGGCCAATCGAGGACTGCGATCACGCGAGAGCCTCCAGAGGCAATAGAGCTGTGCGAAGCTAGCGTTTTCATTTGGCCTATGTGTTTAACTATGATTAAATCAAATCCTCGAGTTGCGTTGGGGGGTTGGCATGCGTACCGCGTCTGCGAAATTACTGGCTTCGTTTTTGATCGCAGTGGGGGCGCTGGGCGCGGGAGCTGTCGAGGCGCGAACAACCCCGATCGACAATGGAACCGACCAGGCTTGGGGGAATGCCGACGACGGCCAAAGCATCGCGCTTCCTTCGCCGATCAACTACGGGACGGGCGACCACACCGCTGTAACCGTTCACTTTGGCGACCAATATGTGGATCCCAGCGGCAGCGGGCTTACTCTAGCGCCCGTCAGCCTTTCGGTCGACGGAGCGCCCGGCGACAGCCTTTATGCGACGCTGATGGGCTTGAGTTCGACCGAAGGTTCCGCGGTCGTCGTGGTCAGCAATCCCGGCGGCGACACGTCGAAACCGGATTTCGTGGATCCGGCATCGATCTTCAACTTCGCCGACGAATACTGGTACCACGGCGAGGTCATCGAGAACATTGGGGCCATCTACGGTCCGATTAGCGGGTCCGCCCAATTCCAGTTCACAGACCTCTCATCCACCGGATCTCCGGGAGACTTCGAGCTTCTTCTCACCTGCACGGAAATGTGCACGAACATCGGTTTCAATCTCGGCGGCGTGAGCTTCTCGGCGAGCAGCTTCGATCCATCAACAGCTCCAAGTCAGCTCGTCTCCTATAACGTTAGTTCTCCTGGTCCGGGCGTTACCTATGGCTCGTGGGACTTCGTCTTTCGCAACGCGGCGGCCGTTCCCGAACCCGGAACATGGGCCTTGATGCTGCTCGGCTTCGGTTTGATCGGCTGCACTGTGCGGCGTCGTCCCGTCCGCAGCACGGCCTGATTCTCCGCATCGGCCGAAACCATGCGCTATTCGGCCTTCATCAGTTACAACCATCGCGACCGCAGGTGGGCGAGCTGGCTGCACCGCGAGCTCGAGCGCTACAAGATACCGAGGCCGCTTCTCGGACGGGACTCAGGCGTGGGCCCATTGGGCCGCCACCTCCCGCCCGTCTTTCAGGATCGCCAGGAGCTCGCTGCATCGACGGATTTAGCAGCTTCCGTGCGCGACGCCTTGTCGCAATCTGCGAGCCTGATCGTCATTTGCTCGAAGAACGGCGCGGCCTCCCGCTGGGTTAATGAGGAGGTTCGTGAATTCATCCGGCTAGGCCGGCGAGATCGCATCCAATGCATGATCGTGCCCGAAGCGGCGGCAGGCTCCAGCGAAGCCTCGCGTCTGGAAGAGGTCGTTCCGCCCGCATTGCTCGAACTCGGGAGCGAGCCACTCGCGGCGGATGCGCGCAAATCGGGTGACGGGAAGGGCTTTGCATTCCTTAAGCTCGTCGCCGGAATCATTGGTGTTCGCTTCGACGAATTGCGACAGCGCGAGCAGATCCGGCGTCAGCGGCGGCTCCTTGCCTTTGCCGGAGCGGCAAGTGTTGGATTCCTCGTGACGACCGGGCTCAGTGCGTTTGCCTTCATTTCCCGCGCAGAAGCCGTTCGCCAGCGCGACATCGCGCGGCAGGAGACGATGACAGCCGAACGGACCACTGACTTCGTCAAAGGTCTTTTCCAGGTATCCGACCCTTCAGAGGCCAAGGGGCAGTCGATTACTGCCCGCGAGGTTCTCGATCGCGGCGCCGTCCAGATTGAGGGTAGCCTCGATAACGAACCCGACGTGAAGGCCGATCTCATCAGCACGCTCAGCGAGGTGTATATGGGGCTGGGCTCCTTCCGCCGAGCCGACGGTCTCATCCGCCGGTCGCTGTCATTGAACGTTGCACGACCCGAAACTCGGGCGAGGCAGCTTGGCGTTCTCGCAAGCTCCCAGGCATTGCAGGGCAATTACGAGAACGCTGTGTCCGGCTTCGTCCATGCCCTCGCGTTCATCAAGAAGCCTGCCGCGCTGCAGGACCCTTCGCTATATTCTAAGCTGCTTGCGGGAGAGGCGGAATCGGATGCTGCGTTGGAACGCTATGGTCCTGCTAGCCAACTTGCTGGCGCAGCAATTCGCTGGGATCGCAAGAATTCCGGCGCCGCCTCGCCCGCCGTCGCGCGGGATCTCGAAAGTTCCGGACTTGTCGCTCAATATTCGGGCGATCTCGCCGCCGCGCAGAAGAGCTACTCAGGCGCGCTTTCGATTCGGATGGCAAAGGACGGGCGATTGCACCCCAAGGTTGCGGAGGATCTGAATGAGCTAGGGACCGTCGCCTATCTTCAGGGCGATGCCCCCGCCGCGGAACGCTATTTCAAGCAGTCGCTCGCGCTCGAGCAGCAAGTCATCGGGCCCAACCATCCTGACCTTGGAACGACGTTGAACAATCTAGCGCGCGTTCTTCTCGAGCAGCGCAAATTTGCCGAGGCCGTCCCGTTGCTGACACGCAGTGAAAACATCGATCTCGCGCAGCGAACCGACACGCATGATGATCTCGCCTTCATTTTCTCGAACCTGGCGCTCGCCAAGCAAGGCGTTGGCGATTCAGCCAGCGCGGAGCTGCTTTTCAAGCGCGCGCTGCACGCCGCACAAGTGCATCAAAATCGGCTGATTGCGCCAATCATGGTCGATCTTGCGGGACTCGAATGCCGGCAGGGCAAGGACGCCGAAGCGCTAGACCTTCTGGCGCGGGCGGAGCCGATCATGCGAGCGAAATATCCGCAGGATGCATGGCGCTCAGCTTGGCTCCAGAACACGCGCGGCGATTGCCTGCGGCGAATGGGCCGCGTCCGCGAAGGATCGTCCCTCATCCGCTCGAGCGCGCCTGTCGTGCTCAAGCGCTGGCCGCCGAGCACCATGTATGGGTATGAGGCCGAGCAGCGATCTTCGGCGATCGCCATACACTGAACGCGATCCCGAGCTCGTTCCGAAAAGTGCTGTCCTACAGGTGGGTGGCTGACATATCTGAACCGCCTCCTTGTTCCAGCGGAGGCCATTTTTGACCCGCACTTCAAAGCGCAGCACCATCGCCAACTCGCTCGCCGCGCGCTTTCCAGTCACGCTCACCGCCGCCGAGCTGCTAGCGTCCCCCGCGATCGCGCAGGACGTGGACCCGCCCGAGCCGATCGACTTCACGCCCGTCACGCGCCTCAGGAAGCGCCGCGGGGGCTGGTCGGAGCAGGCGCAGCGCGACTTCATCGCCTGCCTTCAGCTCACCGGCTCGGTCGCGGCCTCCGCGCGCGCGGTCGGGTTGAGCGCCAGCAGCGTCTACCGCCTGCTCGACGCCGAGGGGGCGGAGAGCTTCGCGCTCGCCTGGGACAAGGCGTGGGAGCAAGGGCTGCGCCGCCTGCGCGAGTATTCGCTCGACCGCGCGCTCAACGGAGCCTTGGTCCCGGTGTACCGCAAGGGGCGGCTGGTCCGCGTCGAGCACCGGCGCAGCGACCGGCTGGCGATCGCACTGCTCGCCGGGCGCAACCGGGAGATCGACTGGTATCGCCAGGGCGCGCTCCGGCGACATGTCTACAAGATGGAGCTCAAGGCCGCTGACGAGGAGCGGGCCGAGAAGAAGCGGCGCGAGGAGGAGGCGCAGCGCGCGTATGACGAAGAACTGCAGCGCATGCTCGACAAAGCGAAGGCGATGCGCCCGCAGCCGCGGGTGCGGATGCTCTAGCGGGCCTTAAGTTCACTGCAAAAGCGCTGCTCTCCGTGAACTTAGTGAACTTAAGCCTGTTCGCCGTCTGCGGGCGGGGGCGTCAGTTCTTGGTAACCGAGACGATTTCCGGCTTTTTCGACGCGGAATCGTCGAACTTCAGCCCGTATTGCGCGAACTCGGCCGCGATTCCCGGCATGCGGCGGTTGGCCTCGGCGCGGTCCTTCTGCGCCGCGGCCAAATTCCCTTTGCGCTGATAAGCGAATGCTCGTCCGAGGAAAGAGGCGGGGAACGGAGTCGTGGCAAGCACCTTGGTGTAGGTGGCGATCGCGTCGTCGAGCTTGCCGAGCTTCAGATAGACCATTCCGAGGCTGTCTTCGAAACCGGGATTGTCGGGGCTAAGCTTGAGCGCCTGGATGCAATCCTGAAGCGCCGACTGCAGCATGATCCCGGCGGTGGCCTTGTCGTAGCAGAGGTTGTTCAGTTCGTTCGGATCGGTCGTGCTCGCGCGGATCGTTTCGAACAACTTGGTGGCCTCGGCCGTCTCCCCGGCCTTGTAGAGGAGGAACGCGCGCTGGGTGCGCAGCTGCGGTTGGTTGCCTGAATCGATCGCGTCCAAAGCAGCCAACGCCCCTGCATAATCGCCGCTGTCTCGAAGCACGAGGCTCTTCTCATAAAGCGCCTGGAAATTGTTCGGCTCGAGCTTCAACGCCGCGTCCAGGTCGGCCAACCGAGCCTTGAAGTCGGTCTTCGGCCGGATCTGCTCGCGATTGACGTAGATATAGGCCTTGGGGCTGATCGCGATCGCCCGATCGAAGGCTTTGAACGCGTCATCGTTCATTCCGAGGCGCGCGTAGATCTTGGCGGCGCCGACGAACGCGTAGTCGGAGTCGGGATTGTCTTTGGTCAGCGCGACGGCTTCCTGCGCCACCGCCTCTTTGTCTCCCCGCAAGTAGAGGATGTTGGCGCGCAGGACTCGAAGGTCCGGGAGGTGAGGATCGAGCGCCAGCGCCTTGGCGGAATCGGTGAGGGCTTCATCCTTCTTGCCGGTCTGATATTCGAGCGCGGCCTTGCGGCCGAGCGACTTCGGATCGTCGGTCGGGCTGAGCGTGATCGCCTGCTGGAACATTGCCTTGGCGCGGTCGGGCATTCCGAGCTGTTGATAGATCGAGCCAATGTACGCCCCCGTGGCTCCGTTCAGTGGTTGCAATTTCTCAAGCAGCGCGACCTCTCCAAGCGCATCGTCCTTCTTGTGCTGCGAAACGAAGATCTGTGCGCGCAAGCTGTGCAGAGCCAGAGAATTCGCATCATCGGCAAGCCCGCGATCGATGTCGGTCAAAGCTTGATCGAACATTCCAAGCTGTATTTCGGAGGAGGCTTTGTGTTCCCAAGCGAAGGAATTGCCAGGGTCGGATTGAAGCGATTTCGCATAAAGGGCTACGGCGGATTTCCAGTCGCCCTTGAACTCGGCCATCAGAGCGCGGGCGCGGAGAACGACCACGTTGCCGGGATCTCGCGCTTCAGCTGCGCCGAGATCTTTTTCAGCCTCGTCAAACTCTCGCTTCCAGACATGCGCGATGCCGCGGTCGGCCAGCGCCCAAATTTGTTGTGGATCGATCTTAAGCGCCGCCGAGTAATCGGTAATCGCCAGATCATATTTCCCAGCCATCAAGTACATGTTGCCGCGGTCGATGTAGTCATCGGCAGATTGCGGAGCCGCTTCAGCGAGGGCAGGAATATCCTCTTTCGTCGGTCGATAATTCTTGTGGCTGCTGAGGTAGATGTCATCCTCGCTGAGCGATTTCAGTCGTGATGCAGCTGCGAGCGCCTCCTTGTAGGGAACCTCGGCCGAGACTCCGCGCGCGCTCGAGTCGACCGTCAGCACGTCGCCCTTCACGCTTTCGGCACGAGTGTACTCAATGCCCGCGAGTGTCTCGTGGACCGGCGGGCTGAGCTTCTGCTGCGCTGCAAATCCCGACGGCAGCTTTATGACCGCCTGGTCCTTGTCGAACGTGTGGTAATCGACCGCCCAGGGAGCGTCGTGAAGCGGACCGGCGGGACGATCGAAGTCGGGATCGAACGCGATCGAGGAAGTCGGGACGTCGAACCAGCCGTCCTTCCAATTTAGCTTCGCAGTTCCCTTGATCGTCAGCCGCAACTCGCGCTTGTCCTTGTCGAACTGAAGCGAGGAATCGGCGACGGTGAAGTTGTCGAAATAGCCATTCGCCTCTTGGCGCAGCGCCTGGTCGCGCTGGTCGGCGGAGAGCGCCGAATAGGCAATATTGTAGGCGATGGCGGTATCGCCGCGGCGGAGTTCGTCGATGGTGATGGTTGCGGGCGTGAATATTCCGCCGCTTGCATCGATGGCGATGTGCCGTTCAAGATTCGGGCTAGTGAGTGCCGCCGGAGCCATCTTCACCAGCGCGGCATGCTGGACCAGCGGCAGGCCCCAGCCGAAGTCCGGCACCTCGATCGAATCGAGGTCGGTGTCTCCGGCCCTTGTGCCGTCGAGCCAGTAGTCCTTGCCCCCGATGTGGGCGCGCACCAGCACGTGGTTGAACAATCCGACCATCGGCAGGCGGTCGGCAATCATGTCACCGAGCTTCACCTGGGCGAGCACCGGCTCTGCTTCGATCCTGAGCGAATGAAGGATTCCGAGCAGAAGCGCGGTCTTGGCCTTGCAGTCGCCGAAGCGGCGCGATCAGGTGGTCTCCGCTGTGGCCGGAACGTAGCCCCCCTGGCCCATCAGCAGGGCAACGTATCGGACGCGGTCCTGGACGAGACTAAGCGCTTGTTCCGCGCGCTTCTTCGGGTCGGTCGTGGCGACGCGGATCTTCTCGACCTCGTCGTGCAGAGGCCCCGATGCCGGAATCGCCGACGCGTCCTTGAACAGCGGCTCGAACAGCGAGGCTATGTCGGACCAGGATTGATAATCGGTCGCCTCGGCGAGCCGGCCGATTTGGAACCGCTCGGGCGCTCCCTTTGGCGGGATCAAGGGCTGGACGTTCTCGACCGACAACTCGAGGTGCTCGATTCCGTTTGCCGACGTTCGCTTCGCGGCAGGCAGGTTCGGAGTTTCGCGGATTTGCAGGTGAATGTCGCTCGGCCAGCTGATCGCTGCATGAGCGGACTCGATGGGCAATCCATCCCACGCGCCGAACATCGTTTCCACATGGCCTTTCAGTACCGGGTCGCTGCGCTCGGTCGTCGTCGCGAGATCGATGATGTCGCCGACCTGCAGGCCTTCGGGCTGGAGCGTCGCGGTAAGCGTGCCGTCCATCGTTGCGGCGTCGAGATTGGTCTCGCGGCGGAGGGTCGTGAACGTCTGTCCGCTGGCAAGCACGTCGATGATCTTGTCGCCGCGGCGGATCTGCAGCTTGTTGACGGTGAGGGTATCCGTCGACGGTTGCCACACCAGGGCGACATTGCCGGCTCCGAGGCCCTGCGCATTCTCGATCTTGATCGCGGCTTCTGTATAGGTGGTGACCTTGCCTCGCTCTAACGCGGTCTGCTCGTCATTGAGCAGCAGCGAAACCGGCGCCTGGCTCGGCTTCGAAGCGGGAATCGCCTGGGGGTGGACCCAAGCGGGCGGAGCGCCGAATTTCAGCGCGTCAGCGGCGAAGGCCGGCTGCGCCGAAAGAGCTGCGCCGGCCAGCAACAGGATTCGAATATTACGCACGACACACCCCCTCTCGGCGGGGCGCATAGTATTCGCGCAATTTCCTTTAGCAACGCGGATTTAGCTTCAAACGGCATTGCAGCACGCCTGACCCCCCGCCGGAAACCGGGCCGAAACATGCCGGCAGTTGAACCTAGTCGACTGCCGGCTGGCGGATCTCAGGCGACTTGCGGGAGATGAGACTGGGGGCTGCGCCTCGCGATAAAGCCAATTCCGGCGAAGCCGAGGAGCATCAGGAGCCAGGTCCCGGGTTCCGGCACCGCGGGCGCGTTGATGGTGCCGTCGAAGTTGATCGCCACGTGCGTCGGCCTCGTCGTTGCATCGGCAGTGCCGATCCCCTCGAACGTGCCCGACGCGCCCTCGAAGCGCCCGGTGCCGCCAAGGATGGTGAACAGCCAGTCGGTGTCGCTCACGAACGGCGTGGATGTAGGCGTCGAGCCGCCGTCGAACGACCCGCTGAACTGGTCGCCGATATCGAAGAAATCGATGATGAAGGTGCCGAACGAAGTGCCGCCACCGAGTGCGATGCAGGTAAGCGTCTTCAGGTGGAAGTCGCCGAGGTTCGAATGGCCGTCGGTGGTGGCAGGGTCGATCGACGTCTGGTAGGGCAATGACCCGCATTCCGGCGGTGCCGGGCCGAGAAGAAAGCTTGAACCGGTCACGCTTCCGGTGAAGTGCAGCTCGTCCGCGTGCGCGGGCATCGCGGCCATCAGCAAGACGCAGGGAACAACGGTCCGAACGAGTTTACGCATTGTCTTCCTCCTTTGATGCCCGTCCGACGGACGCGGCTGCGAGGTAGGACTTGGCGGTCGAGGAGGATTCGACCATGATGAGCAGCCGATGATCTGCCGATCAAAGGAGAGGAGTTGGTGAACGCATCAGCGACGTTCCCTCTTCGTGTCGCCGGGCTGACCATCGATCCGGTTCGTCGACGCGTTTCGGGTCCCGCCGGCGAGGCTGCCGTCGAACCTTTGGTCATGCAGTTGCTGGTGCAACTCGTCGAGCGGCATGGCCAGGTGCTTTCGCGCCGCGAGTTGTTCGACCATTTGTGGGGCAATGCGCAGGTCGGTGACGACAGCCTCAACCGCCTGGTCGGGAGCCTCCGCAAGGCGCTCGATCAAGCAGGTGACTGCGGGGTGCTGATCGAG
>JAICSX010000090.1 GCA_025936675.1 Sphingomonas sp. | reverse complement strand
TTCGATGTCAGTTACTATCTTTGCTCTCAATGTGGATCGCTCGAAACGGAGCAGCCTTACTGGCTGGAAACGGCATATGATGTGACCGGCGTCGGCGACGATGTGGGCGCCGCCCAACGGACCATCGACCTGGTTCTGAAAACCTCCGCGCTTCTCGACCGGCTAAATGTGCCCCGCGATGCGGAGTGCATCGACTTCGGCGGCGGGCTTGGCCTGTTCACCCGGATGATGCGCGACAGAGGGTTCAATTTCCTGTCGTACGATTTGTACGCGCAGCCATTCTTTAGCGATCGATACAGCCTCAAGTCGCTCAAAGGCAGATCGCCCGCGGTCGTGACAGCGTTCGAGGTGATCGAGCACTTTTCCAACCCCGCCGAAGATCTGCCACAGCTGTTCGAAAGCCGACCGGCACTCGTGATCGTCACGACGGAGCTCTTTGCCGGGCAGGATCCAAGCTGGCCTTATTTCGCCGAAGGCACTGGCCAACACGTCTTCTTCTACAGCGAGCAGGCACTGAGGCAGATCGCGAGGCGCTTTGGCTATTCGCTCGCGCTGGTCGGCGGATTGATCGTCTTCGTCGCCACTTCAGAGCTCCAGCGCTTCGGCATCGCCGTCGCGGACGCAGCCGCCGAGTTGAGGACGTTGGCGCGAGACGATTCGCTGATGCGGCATGCACTTGTCTTGTTCGCCAATCACCAACGCGCGCCATACGAGCACGTCTTGCGAGATGCCGAGGCAGCGGCTCGGTATCATGCGTCAATCTCTGAAAGAGATCGGCGGAACTCCTCGTAAATGCCCTCGAACCGCGGCGGAAAAAGCGCGATATCGAGATAGTAAAATGTGGGGCGATAAGCAGGCTGCTCGCGCTGCCGGCGGGCGTAGGCCATCAGGTCGACGGCTCGATCGGCCAGCTCATTCGCGTCCCCAGCAGCGATGGCAAAGCCAAAATTGTCGAACAGCACCATCTTGTTCCATTGTGCTGCCATCGAGGCGAGCAGGGTTCGCCACTTGGCCTCGTCTCCCGCGGAGATGGTTTGAGCCTGCAGCCACAAGATCGGCTGCTTGCGCTTGAGGAACTTCAGCTCCGCCGCAACGATTTCCTGGTCGCGACCGCCGGCCGCTGTCTTCAGGAGCGAAACATCGCAGTCCTTTGCCAGTGACTCCAATCCCATGCGTGGCGCGCTTTCAACCGCCGCGCCCAATCCCAAACCCGAGTGGCTGCCTGTTTGTGCCTTCCGCGGCACCTCAGCTGAAGCGGCGGCGGGACCCGCATAGGCACGGACGAGCTGCACGTCACCGAACAATGCCGCCGAACGGTTCAGATTGCCCCATAAGAACTTGCAGGCGCTCAACGACGGTTCGATCGCAATCGCAGGCATGGTCGCTCCGGCGAGGCGGACCAGCGCGATCGTGTCGCCGATATCTGCACCGACGTGGATGAAGGTCGCCTCGGGAGCCTGATTGGAAACTAGCCGCGCCAGAGCAGGAAAGCGGCGCTCGTAAAGTGGATGGACAGCGCGAAGGCCCTGCAGCGGGTGGTCGGCCGGCCCGATCACCGTGCACTGCGCCCCAGCCTGTTCGAGAGTGAACTTCTTGGCGCCGCGGAGCGACCCGACGATATGCTCGAACGGGCTCCGGTTCTGAAGCGCGGGATAGATCGCCAGGACTCCATCCGCGCCCCTTACCGCAGCATTGAACGAGACGTGATCGCAGACTTCTTCATCGTTCGGATCGAGGCCGACATACCTGCCGTCGAGCGTCGCTTCGCGCCGGTAAATTCCGAGACCTCCGAAAGCCGAGTCGACCATGATCGGCGCGGTTTCGGCGGCGATCGCGATCTGGCGGTCCGCGACGAATCTTCGCACCGCTTCATCCAGGCCGATCCTGCTTTGAGCCTTGCGGACGCGCCCCCAGCAGTCGTCGGGACACCAGGTCGGGTGCCTCAATGCCCACAGGTCATAGTAAAAGGGCGTCGAGTTGGCGAAAACACCGCGGCGATTCGGCTCCTGCCAAAGCCACTCACGCGCGGCGGCGAAGGACTGCTTGTCGATGGGCCGGCAATTCACATCGTCGAAGTCGAGAACGACGAGGTCGTCACAATCGGAGTATCGATTGTCCTGCAGTGCGTCGAGATAGAGGTTGCGGGCGACCGCAAGCCGATCACCGCGCCTCGGATGCGCCTGGTCCAGCCCGTCGGCGTCGATCAGGCGAACATTGCCGCGAGAGTTTGCGAATTCCTGGAGCCTGCGACGGGTGTCATCCACAGAATCGTTCTCGACGATGATCACTTCGAACGCGTCGTAGGTCGATCCAAGCGCCTCGATGTTTGCAAGCACGCCATCGAGGTAGCGCGCGCACGACCGGGCACAGCCGACGAAGACAGCTTTCGGCATTATCAGCCGGCTGCGTTCCGCAGGAACCACTCGTAGGTTCGACCGATGCCCTCTTCCAAGGGAATGGTTGGCCGCCATCCCATTGACGTCATCCGCGTCGTGTCGAGAAGCTTTCGAGGAGTGCCGTCGGGTCGGGTCGGGTCATAACCGATCTGCCCGGAAAAGCCGGTCACTTCAGCGATCATCCTGGCGAGTTCGGCGATCGTCACATCTTCGCCGGTCCCGACGTTCACATGCCCCAGCGTCGATCGGGTGGCCTGCTCGTAGGCCGACTTCTCGACACCCATGACGAACAGGCATGCGTCGGCGAGATCGTCCACATGCAGAAACTCGCGCCGCGGGCGACCGGAGCCCCAGATGGTGACCTCTTCTGCCCCTCGACGTGCAGCTTCGTGAAATCTCGCCATCAATGCAGGCAAGACGTGCGAATTCTCCGAATGAAACTGGTCGTTCGGCCCATACAAGTTGGCCGGCATGACGGAGCGGTAATCGGTGCCGTGTTGCCGATTGTAGCTGTCGCAAAGCTTGATGCCGGCGATCTTCGCAATGGCATAAGCTTCGTTCGTCGGCTCGAGCGGGCCGGTCAGCAGGACCTCTTCAACCAGCGGTTGAGCTGCGTCGCGCGGATAGATGCATGACGAACCCAGGAACAACAATCGTTGGACACCGGCTTCGAATGCGCTGTGGATGACGTTGCATTCGATCGTCAGGTTTTCGAAGATGAAATCGGCCGGATAAGCATTGTTGGCATGGATGCCGCCGACCTTCGCCGCCGCCACGATCACGGCATCGGGCTTTTCGCTCTCCATGAACCTTTGCACGGCTGCGCGGTCGAGAAGGTCCAGCTCGGCACGCGAGCGGACGATCGTCTCCGCACCCTGCGCGTCGAGCTTGCGCAGGATGGCGGACCCAACCATGCCGCGATGCCCCGCAACGTAGATTCGCATCGGGCGCGCTCAGAGTTCCTTGACGACGTTGGGATTGTAACCGTGCGCCATGAGCAAGGCGTCGCGACGGGCGGCGGCGAGATCGGTGTGAATCATCTCGGCGCACATCTCCCGGGCCGTCGTCTGCGGCTCCCAGCCGAGCATCTCTCGTGCTGCGGTCGCATCGCCGACGAGCGATTCGACCTCGGCCGGCCGAAAATAGCGCGGATCGATGCGAAGGATGACGTCACCGGGACGAAGGCCCGTTTCGACCTTCCCGCTGACGGAATCGACGATGCCGACCTCATCGACGCCCGCGCCCTCGAAGCGAAGGGTCAGGCCCAGTTCCTCGGCTGCCCAGATCACGAACTGCCTGACGGAATATTGCTGCCCGGTCGCAATCACGAAATCGCGGGGCTCATCCTGCTGGAGCATCAGCCATTGGGCGCGGACGTAATCGCGGGCGTGCCCCCAATCGCGCAGGGCATCGAGGTTGCCGAGGAACAAGCATTCGTCGAGCCCCTGGCTGACGTTGCAGATTCCCCGCGTGATCTTGCGCGTGACGAAAGTCTCTCCGCGGCGCGAGCTCTCGTGATTGAAGAGGATTCCGTTGCACGCGTAAATCCCGTACGATTCGCGATAATTGACCGTGATCCAGTGAGCGAACAGCTTCGCCACCCCGTATGGCGAGCGCGGATAGAAGGGCGTGCTCTCTCGCTGCGGTGTCTCCTGAACCAGCCCGTACAGTTCGGACGTCGACGCCTGGTAGAAGCGGGTCCGCGATTCCAGGCCGAGGAAACGGATTGCTTCGAGCAGCCGAAGCGCCCCGATCCCGTCGACGTTGGCGGTATATTCCGGAGCCTCGAAGCTGACGCTCACATGGCTTTGAGCGCCAAGATTGTAGATTTCGTCGGGCTCGACCTGGCTCACGATCCGGGTGAGGTTCGAGCTGTCGGTCAGGTCTCCATAGTGGAGGCGCAGCTTCGCACGGCTGTCGTGCGGATCCTCGTAGATGTGGTCGATCCGCTGGGTATTGAACGAGGAGGCCCGTCGCTTGATTCCGTGGACCTCGTAGCCCTCCCTGATCAACATTTCGGCAAGGTACGATCCGTCTTGGCCGGTCACGCCGGTGATCAGCGCCTTTTTCATTGGTTCGTCATTTCAACCTGTCTTGAGTGCCGCCTGCTCCAGAGCGACGGGTCCGCGCGCCGAAGCGCCTATCGCGCGGCAGCTAGCAAAGCCGATGCGAAAGGGGCAACTCCATTCCGCTGACAGAAGCGCCCGGCGACTCTGTGCGCGTTGGCAGCAAACTTGATGTAATTGCGCTGCGCGACCGTGATCGCCCGATAGATTGGGCCAATTTTTGTCTCGGCGAACAGCGGGCCCACGCCTGCGTGCTCGATGATCCTCCCCGG
>JAICSX010000078.1 GCA_025936675.1 Sphingomonas sp. | reverse complement strand
GCAGCGCCCATTCGACGAATAAGCGCCTTCGTGCATCCAGCTGACGAAGCGCGTCATCAGGTCGAGCTCGTCAAGGCCATCGCAGGACAGAAGGCTGTCGGCCAACGCGAGCGCCATGCTGGTGTCGTCGGTCCACTCGCCCGGCTGGAGACCGAACGGACCGCCGCCCTCAAGTTCGGTGAGCCGTTGCCGGCTGTCGCGAGCCGAGAACTCCAGCGTTGTCCCGAGAGCATCGCCAACAGCTAATCCCAGCAGCGATCCAATCGCGCGTTCGCGGTTCGCCTGGCTCGATTGATCGGGCCGATGCTCGGGAATGGCGATGCAGCCGTGCACGAAGTCCTCCTGCTCATCGGTCTCGATCGCGCCAGGCCGGACCCGCCGCACCTCACGAATAGCATCATCGGGCCTCCAGCCGAGCTCGACGAGCAGCCGGGAAGCGATTGTTCCCGCGCGTCCCAGCCCGCCCATGCAGTGGACCATCATGTTGAATCCTGAACGGAGCCGCGATCGCAGGTCCTCACCGATCTGGGCCCAAGCTGCTTCAAACCGTTCGTCAGGAACGCCGCGATCACGGATGGGCAGGTGCAGCCAGCTCATATGTCGCGCCTCGACCTCCTCACCCAAGCTCGGGACCTGAAGACGACTGAGTTCGTCTTCTTCGATCAGCGTGACGACAGCAGCGGCGTTCCAGGCCTCGACGGCATCGAGATCGACGCTGAGGTCGCGTGCCCATGCGCCGGTCAGGCCAGCTCGCTGGATTTTGCCCGGGCAGAGTGTGATGCCGAGCTTGCCCATGCCGGCCGCCGCACGGATTTCGGCAATCTGCAGTGGATGAGTGAGGCTGGTTCGCGGCTCGATGGTCTTCATCGATCGCTGTGGCACATAGTTATCGGCAGGCGTCAAATCCTATTCGCCTGAACAGAGAAAGGTTCGCACGCGACGAGAAAAGCCGGCCCTCTTGCAAGCAAGAGGGCCGGTCCACGGTGTGTTGGGTACTCTTCACTGGGGCGCCGTAACTCTAGGCCTTCGTAAGGGTCCCCGAGATCTTGCGCCGAGGGCGGGTCAGCTGCTCGTTCTTGTTGTGCTTGCTGCGGAGGTCCTCGGGCCACCACTGAGGCCAATCAACGTGCTGCGGCCCCCTCGTACGCGTGTAAATGCCCTCCATTTCCTCGCGGCTCAGCTTCCCTTCCTTCATCCGCTCGAGCGCTGCGCTGACCTGCCAGTGATTGATCACCCATCGTGCCGACGGTGACTTGGGCCACAGAATTGTCGCCAGCTCAAGGTGACGAATCGCGATGTCAATGCGCGTGACCTCGAGGTGATTATTGTAGGCGTACCCGCCATTAGCGAAGATCTTGCGCCGCTTACGAATACGGTCGAGTTCGACTGCCCAACGATCCGTCTGCTGAAGCCAGGCCAAGTCCCCGTCTTTTACCGCACGGCTGCGGGATAATTGATAGATTGCTTCGCCGTACGTGCTGCTCTTGCCGTCGCTGCCCGCGGGCATGCACGTGTCGAAAAAGTGGGGGCGCTCGTCATCAATGTCCCCGGTCTCGCGGAGGCGCCGCGGCCGCCCGCGTTCGTTGCCACTCTCCCCCTTTTGCCATTGGTAATCGGTGAATGACTTACTCCGGGTGAGCGTCGGCGGTTCACCATAGAAGTCGCGGATCTCCTGGGGGGTTTCGAGCATTAGGAGCTCGATGTCAGGCTGAGGCTCTGGCACGACGATGGGGTAATTGCCGTCACCATCGATTGCTCGGTCGCCAGGGTATGGAGTGGACTCCAGTGCCCCATCATCATTCCAGCGACGAACCCGTGCAATCAGTTCGGAATATGCTCCCTCGTGCTCACAAACATCATACACCCAATCGGGAATTTTATACCGGCAGTCGTGCTTGGCCTCATCGAACAGGTAGTCAGGATTGTGCGGGATGAGCGCACCGAGCTTACAGAGCCAGGAACAGACATCCTCGATGTTCATGTTGTCCGCGCGCTCGCCAGTCACGTCGGCTATCACATGACTGTTCTTGAGCTGGTACTTTTGGTGGTCGAAAAGTTCCCTCGCGAGCCGCTTCAGCTGCTTGCGCCAGCCAGGCTCACGCTTGCAGACGCTGTTGAATTCGAAACGAAGCCGGCGATCCACGTCGCTCAGTGGACCGAGCCCGTCCGGGTCGGGTCCCGTGGGAACGAGCGACTGTTCAAAGATTAGCGGAACGTGGGTGCCTTCGAACACCCGCACACGATTGGTCGACAAAGCAATTTTCCTTTCGTCCAATTGCCATTTTTTTGTCACGACCATCCGCATGCCAGCGGAAAGTTCGCATCGGGCCACTGCAGGTGTGCTTGCGGCTCCGAGCATTACAGCAAAGCGACTGCTCCTCGTTTCAAACAATTGCGTGGCTGATCAGCGAATTTCGACCGCTGTTCGGAAAAATTCCGCTCCCTGTTCCCCAGAATTCTGCGCCGTGTTCCTTCGAAAACGGTTTGCTGCGGAAACGTAGCTAACATACTGAAATCGCACCGAAATGCCAGTTACCGGTATGGTCGGATGCGGACATCCGCGCAAGTTTTTCTTGGCTTGGTGAGCCGGCCCAGCTGGGTACGAACGCTGGTAAAATCTACTAGCGTTTGGATTCACGTTGCGCTTCGTTCGCGCTTGCCCGCGGACGAGCGGGTCTTCTCGGTAAGAGGCGTCTGGCCTTCGCCAATTGAGGCCCGCTAATGTCGCGTAGAGCCGACATTCTGACTCGACCTTCTGTGCTCAGCGAACTGAGCGCCAGGTCGGCTAACCTCAGCCCGCGACTGTCGGAGATCCCAGGTGCTGAAGAAAGTCGGGCTTGCCCAGCGAAACGCCCGCATTGCGGAGTATCGCGTAAGCGGTCGTCACGTGGAAAAAGAAATTCGGAAGCGCGAATCCGGCGAGATATTGCGCGCCCAAAAATCGATAGCCGGTTCCATTCGGGAACTTGAGCGCGACTTCACGATCCTCGCTTCCGACCATCGATTCCGCGTCAAAGCTGTTGAGGTAGGCGATTGTTCGATTGCATCTCTCCCGGAGCTCCGCAAAGCTCTTCTCAGTGTCGGGCATTGATGGCGCTTCGGTGCCAGTGAGGCGAGCAAGGGCATTCTTCGCCGAATCCGAGGCCATTTGGTACTGCGCCGGAAGGGGCCTCATATCAGGCGCGAGCCGCGCCTCCAGAAGGATCGACTCCTTCTTCTCATCCTGAGCCTTGTCGAGCCAGTCACGCATGTTCGTGAGCGAATTCACGAACAGCGGAACCGACGCCTCCCACATACCAAAAGCCATCGCAGTTGCCCTTTCCATAGCCGGGATGTCTCTTGGCATGGCGCCTCCCGGCAACGGCCGCAATGGGGATGCCGTCAATGATCGGTGCAATTCCGACCGGCGCAGCCGCAGAGGCGACCATCGAAATTCACTGCCGGAGGAAAGCCTCCGCCTGCTTGCCCCGGAGCGGGTGAGTCCGGTCTTCTTGCATTGGTATCCGACGATGCACCGACCCCGTACCATCCTGTGCGCCGGCGTGGGCCACTTCGCGCGTGCCAATATCACTTTGACAGATGGCGTGCAGATCGACGCCACCGAAGCAGTGGCTGGAGAAAAGGTCATCCCAACTGGGACGCGATCTCCGATCTTTCGGGCGAGATGGTCCCCGGTTACGGATTCATGCAGGCCGAGCGGGAGATCGCCAGCGGATCACGCGCGACGCCGGTCAGCGCCTCCCGGCGAATAACCCCTGCCCTGCATCTCACGTTCGAGCGTGCGCAGCTCGAGCGGTCTACCAGTCCATGCCGATCTTGGCGTACAGTCGGCGGCCGTTGAATCCCCATGGCGAATAGAAGGGGAAGTCGACGACGCCGGTCGAGCTCAGCGCATTGAGCGGGGTTGCCTTGGGATAGACGTCGAACAGATTGTCGACGCCGAGCGCCAGGTGGAACCGCTGGGCAAAGGTGTAGCGCCCCTCGAGATCGACGATCATCTTGTTGCCGGTGTGGATGTCGGTCGCGGCGGTCGAGCCGGGCTGGTTCACGTCGCCATAATAGGTGCCGCGGAGTGTCGCGCCGAGCGGTCCCCGGTTCCAGTCGACGGTGCCGGTGACCTTCTTGCGCGGTGTACCCTGCTCGAGCGTGAGGATGGTCGATCGAATGACCAGCGGCGGCGCCGGATCGAGGGTCGAGGTCGTGGTCGGCACCTCGAGCACCTTCACATGGTTGAGGTTCGCCGCGAGCGTGAAATTGAAGACTCCGGCATTGTCCGTCGGCAGATGATAATTCGCGACGAGATCGACGCCGCGCGTGCGCATTTTGACGCCGTTGATGAAGAATCGCGCGGCGCCGATGTTGTTGGCAACGAGGATCGCGTCGACTTCGGGGCTGAAGCCCTTGGCGATGTTCTGCGAGAGCGTGAGGCCGTTGCGAAGGTCGATCTGGTAGCCGTCGACGGTCAGGTTGAACGGGCCGTGCCGGAAAACGAAACCGGCCGAATAGTTGGTCGCTTTCTCGGGCTCCAGCGGCAGGCCCCCAAGCGCCCTTGCCTGCGGGCTCACCGACGGGAAGGTGCCGGTCAGGATCACGTTTGCGTCGACGATCACCGAGGCGATGGAGGTGAAATATTCCTGCTGTAGCGACGGGGCGCGGAATCCGGTCTGGACGCCGCCGCGAAGCGCGAACTCGGGGCTGATGTCCCAACGCCCCGAGAGCTTGCCGTTCGCGGTGGTCCCGAAGTCCGAATAGCGCTCGACTCGGCCGGCGGCACCGACGCTGACGTTCGAGAATTTGCCTTCGAAATCGAGATAGCCGCTGACGTTGTCGCGATGCTTGTCGACCACGTTCGCCGGGCTGAAGCCGCCGAAACCCTGCGCTCCGGGGGACGTCGCCCCGCCGTTGGTCGGGCTCACACTGATCGGGCCATGATCGTAGGACTCAGGCTCGCCGGCCGAAATCGAATAGCCCTCGCGGCGGTATTCCGCTCCGGCCGCAGCCGTGATGTCGCTGTCCGGACCGATCGCATAATCGTGCGACAGGTCGAGGTTGGCGACGAACTGATCGTAGGAAACCGACCCATCGTAGAACGACGTCTTCGATTGGGCGCCGTAGGTCGCATTCAGCGTGTGGAGCGTCCCATAATCGATCGTGTTTTTGCCGTAGGACGCGGTGAGGCTGGTCGCCCAAACGCCAATGTCACCCTTGAACCCGCCGGTGACGGTAAGGTCCTTCGATTTGGTCTGGATGATCGGCAGGAAACCGTCGGGATAGATCGACGGCACGTTGTTCGTGTTGCTTGGGTTGCGCGGGAACGCGGCCGACTGCGTGCGGCGGAACTGGTAGCCGCCCCAACCGACGAACTGCCATCCGCTCTCACCGATCGGAACGCCCATGTTCGCATAGCCGGTGGCCTGCTTGACGTCGGGGTCGCCGTAGCGCGAGCGCACCTCGAAGGGCTTGTCGCGGGTGTCGAAGGTGCCGCGGTTGGTCGGTTGGCGATTGAGAAATTCGCCGGTGAGGTCGAGATAGCCGTTGCTGCCGATCGGGAGGTTCTGCCACACCGACGCGGTCACCGTGCGGCCGTCAGTCTCGTGACGCGGGTCGAGGGGAGCCGGAACATGCGTGACGAATTCGCTGCCATCGATCGTCGCGCCGCCGCCCGTCCTCGCATTGCGGAGGCGGAGGTTGATCACGCCGGCGATCGCATCCGATCCGTAGAGCGCTGACGCGCCGTCGCGAAGCACCTCGATGCTCTGCAGCGCGGCGACCGGGATCGTGTTGAGATCGACCGCCGCAGCGCCGCGGCCGACCGACCCATTGATGTTGAGCAGCGCCGACGGGTGGGCCCGAACGCTGTTGATCAGCACCAGCGTTTCGTCGGGACTGAGACCGCGCAGAGTCGCAGGCCGGATCGCGTCGGTTGCATCGGTTACAGCGGGCCGCGG
>JAICSX010000009.1 GCA_025936675.1 Sphingomonas sp. | reverse complement strand
GGTCTCTACCCGTGCGAGATGTGCTGGTGGCAGCGCTACGCCCATATGGCGGCGATCGTCATGGCGGTGCTTGCGTTCACGGGCCCCGCTCAATCGTCGCGTGCGTGGGCGCTGACACTCCTCGCGGCGCTGGCGATCGCCGTTTCCGGGGCGATCGGAGTCTATCACGCGGGCGTTGAAGCGAAGATCTTCCAGGGTTTCACGCAGTGTACTGCCGAAGTCTCACGCGGCATCAGCACCGCCGATCTTCTGAAGCAGCTCACCCATGCACCTCTGGTGCGCTGCGACGAGGTCCAGTTCCGTTTCCTCGGGATCTCGCTCGCCGGCTGGAATGCGATCTTGTCGTTGGGAGGAGCAACGCTGATCCTCATTCTCAGCCTCAAAGGTCGCCGCGCGTGACTGGCTGGCGCCCCGGCGACCGGCGCGCCGATGCGGCGGCGATGCTTCGCGTGGACCAGGCGGGCGAATATGGCGCGACACGCATCTACGCCGGCCAGCTGGCCGTGCTTCGCCGGAATTGCCCCGAAGCCAAGCTGACGGCCCGGATGGCAGCGCAGGAGCACAGGCACCTCGATCGCTTCAACAACCTAATGGCGCAGCGGCGCGTGCGCCCAACGGCGTTGCAGCCGCTGTGGAATGTCGCTGGGTTCGCGCTTGGCGCAGCGACCGGGCTGATGTCCGAGCAGGCCGCGCTTGCCTGCACCGACGCCATCGAGACCGAGATCGACAAACATTATGGCGAGCAGCTCGCCGAGCTTGGCGACGAGGACCCGGAGCTTGCCGGCGACATTGCCGCGTTCCGCGAGGACGAGCTCGAGCATCGCGACACCGCTCGTGACGCGGGCGCAACCAACGCGATGGGCTACCCCTTATTGACTGCGGCAATCCGTGCCGGCTGTAGGGTGGCTATCGAGCTCTCCAAGCGGATTTGAGGAACTTGATGCGCTCTTGGCCGCTGGAATCATGGAAAGGACGCGTGTGATGAAGAGGCTTGTGATTTCCTTCGCAGGAGTGGCCGCACTGGCTGGCGGCTTCGTCGTCCTTCCGGCACCCGCGATTGCGCAGGCTGGACAGCTGAAAATCGACATTTACGGCAATGATCCGTGTCCGAACGGCTATATCTGCATCCGGCACAAGCCTGAGGAACGCTATCGTTTGCCGAAGGCCGATCAACTTCGTGGCACGCCGCAGCAGCGCGAAGCCTGGGGCAACAAGGCCCAGGAGCTGACGACGGTCGGCCAAGTCGGCACTGGAAGCTGTTCGGCGGTCGGGCCGGGTGGCCGCGAAGGGTGCCTGGTCAAGCAAATCCAGCAGGCGAAGAAGGCGCAGAAGGAACAGCAGGAAGCCGATACGCCGCCACAGCTCTGACGATGGAATGACGCTATCCGCGCGGCCGCGCGCTTGTTAGGCGGTGCGCAGCATCACGGGAGGGGACCCGCATTTTGAGCAGCGCCGCAGCCATTGCGCTCGACGAGCGGCGAGCCCGCACCTTCCTCGGCCATCCGATCGGCCTTGCCTATCTCGCGTTCACTGAAACCTGGGAGCGCTTTTCCTATTATGGGATGACAGCACTCCTCGCGCTCTACATGACCAAGCAGCTGTTGATGCCGGGGCGTGCCGAGCATGTCGCCGGACTGGCAGCGCTGCGGCATTTGTTCGAGCTGCGTGGCCCAATGTCCAACGTCGCCTTCGCCTCGCTGATCTACGGCTGGTACGGCGGGCTCGTTTACTTCACGCCCGTGCTCGGCGGGCTGATCGCCGATCGCTGGCTCGGGACGCGAACGACGGTCGTGCTCGGCGCACTGCTGATGAGCGCCGGCCATCTTGCGATGTCGTTCGACCAGAGCTTCTTGGTTGCACTGCTGATGCTGATCCTCGGGTCCGGCTGCCTCAAGGGCAATATCTCGGCACAGGTCGGTCAGCTATATCCGCCGAACGAAGAGACGCGGCGGACCGGCGGCTTCACCATTTTTTCGGCGGCTATCAATATCGGCGCGGTTCTCGGCCCGCTCGGCTGCGGCGCGATTGCCGCTGTCTATGGCTGGCATGCCGGCTTTGGGCTCGCTGCCGCGCTGATGATTCTGGCGCTGCTCATCTATCTGTCGGGCCAGCGCTACCTTCCCGGCAAGGCGGCACCGAAAACCAAGCAGGGTGAGGAACTGCCACCCCTCACGCAGGCAGACCGAAAGCGTGTCGGCTTTCTCATCATCGTGATTGCGCTGACCGTCCTCCCAAATGCCGCTTATCCGATGATCTGGAACATCGGCATCTTGTTCATCAACGACCACGTCAGCCTTGCGACGCCGCTCGGCGCGGTGCCCGCATCATGGTTCAACTCGATCGACGCGTTCGCGAGCATCGTCGTCGTTCCGCCGCTCGTGGCGCTGTGGGCGTGGCAGGCGAAGCGCGGCAAGGAGCCGAGTGATGTCGCGAAGATCGGGATCGGCTGCGCGATCACCGGCATGTCCGCGGCCATCCTTGCATTAGGATGCACAATGCCTTCAGCGGACGGGAAGGTCGGCGTGATTTGGCCCATCCTGTGCTTTGTCGGCATGGGCCTTGCCTTCATCTGGTACTGGCCGGTGCTGCTCGCGCTGATCTCGCTTGCCGCCCCGAGAAGGGTCAATTCGACGCTGATGGGCGCGTCCTTCATGTCGCTGTTCGTCGGGAGCGTGATCATGGGTTGGGTCGGCAGCTTCTACGACCAGATGAGCCCGGCGGCCTTCTGGATGGTCGACGCAGGGATCGGCTTTGCAGGTGCGCTTCTGGTGCTGCTGCTCGGCCCGATGCTGAAGCGCGCGCTTGAACCGCCAAAAACGGAAGGATACCAGCGATGACCGTCGCCGACGCGACACCCGACTACGAAGTCGGCAGCCCCGATGACCGGGCCTTCCTCGGCCATCCCAAGGGCCTGGGTTATCTCGGCTTCACCGAAGCGTGCGAGCGCTTCTCTTATTATTCCATGCAGACGCTGCTGGTGCTCTACATGGTCAATTATCTGCTGAAGCCCGGCCGCATGGAAAATGTGGTCGGCCTCAACTGGGTGCAGAACCACATCTACCACGGCATTTCCGGCCAGCCGCTCGCCTCGGCGATCTTCGGAACCTATACCGCGCTCGTATATGGGACCCCGATCCTCGGCGGGATCGTCGCCGACAAGGTGCTCGGGCGTGACCGGACGCTGATCCTCGGCGGCGTGCTGATGGCGATCGGCCATTTCCTGATGGCAATCCAGTCAGCCTTCATCTTCGCGCTCGTCGCGCTCGTGCTCGGCGTCGGTGCCTTCAAGGGCAATATCGCGACGCAGGTCGGTGCGCTTTACGGTCCTAACGACCTGAGGCGGGCGATGGCGTTCCAGATCTACTACATCTTCATCAACGTCAGCGTGATCATCGCGCCGTTGATCTCGGGCACGCTCGGCCAGAAGGTGGGATGGCACTACGGCTTCGGCTGCGCCGGCGTGGTGATGGTGCTCGGCCTCATCATCTATCTGTCGGGCCGTCGCTGGCTCGCTCCGGAAGGGCGATCACTCCGCACGAACGAACAGGTCGCCAAGGAGCCGCTGACCCGCGGCGACTGGCTGTGCGTCCTTTACCTCGTGATCTTGATCCCGGTGCTTGCCGTCGCCCTGCTCACCAACCAGCAGATCTTCAACGTCTATCTCACCTGGGGCGACCAGCAGTTCAACCTCAAGCTCTTCGACTACAGCTTCCCGAGCAGCTGGCTCATCACCATCGACAGCGCCGTCAGCTTCACCATGCTCGTCGCCGTCGCGGGCTTTTGGAAATGGTGGGGCACGAAGCGCGCCGAGCCCGACGAAATCGGCAAGATGATCATCGGCAGCGTATTCACCGTCGCGGGCGCGCTCTGCTTGTTCATGGCCGCACTAACGCAAAGTGCCGGGCACAAGATCAGCATGTTCTGGCCGATGATGTTCGAGCTCACAAACAGCATCGGCTTCGCGCATGTCCTGCCGATCAGCCTCGCGCTCTTCTCGAAGATCGCGCCGCGGCAGCTTAGCGCGACCGTGATCGGGCTCTATTATCTGTCGTTCTTCATCGCCAACGCGCTCGTCGGCTGGGTAGGAGGCCTCTATTCGACGCTTCCGACGACGACGTTCTGGCTGATCCATGCGGGAAGCGCCGCGTTCGGCCTCATCGCCTTCATCATCTTCAAGCTCGCGATCGGCAAGCGCATGCAAGGCACGGTCGAGGACCAGGCGGCAGCGCTTAGCTAAAGGCTGACTTCGGCGACCTTTTCCTTGATCCCGGACTCGGGCTTGCGGCCGAACAGCTTGTTCAGCGCGGGCTTGAGGAAGCCTTCGACGTCGCTAAGCCAAATTTTCGCGTCCTGGACGTCGAAGCGCACGAGCGCGAGCTTGGGATCCTCCTTGCCCTCGTACCATTCGGCGATGATTGGATTCCAAAGCCGGTCGATCGTCGCCCGATCGTTCGCGATTTGAAGGGTGCCACGAAGGCTGGCGAACAGGTCGTGACCCTTCGCCGCGTATGACGCAATGGCGCGATTCGACCGACCCATCGCCCGGGTAAGTTCGTGATCCTTCGCGGTGAAAATCCACAGCAATCCGGCGTCGCGATCCGCACCCTCGAAATTGACCGTCATCGGCTGCGTCGCGCCGTCGCGCTCGCCTTCGATGCCGAGCATGATGAAAGGGCTGTCCTTGAGTGCGTCCCAGAATTTTTCCTCAATCTCGCGGTCGTCGGCCATTTCCTGATTTCTCCTTGGGTGTTCGCCTGCCAACAAACCGGGGACGCTGCTGTTCCGGCAAACAGCCGTCAGTGCCGATCGGTTAGTCGCAGGCGCTAAATCGTTGGCTTGCAAGCGCTTGTTACGGAACATATGTGGAACATATGGCCCAGCTCGACCTTCAGGCGAAGCTCGCGATCCTCGCCGACGCCGCCAAATATGATGCGTCCTGCGCCTCCTCCGGAAGCAGTAAGCGCGACAGCCGCGGCGGGACGGGCGTGGGCTCGAGCGAAGGCATGGGCATCTGCCATGCTTATGCGCCGGACGGCCGCTGCATTTCGCTGCTGAAGATCCTGCTCACCAACAGCTGCATCTTCGACTGCGCTTATTGCATCAACCGCAAGAGCTCGAACGTTCGACGCGCGCGGTTCACGGCCGAGGAGGTCGTTCGCCTCACACTTGCCTTTTACAAACGCAACTACATTGAGGGACTGTTCCTTTCGTCGGGGATCATCCGCTCGTCGAACTACACGATGGAGCAAATCGTCGAGGTCGCGCGGAGCCTGCGTGAGGATCACGATTTTCGCGGCTACATCCATTTGAAGACGATCCCCGATGCGGACCCTGAGCTGGTTCGGCAGGCGGGGCTCTATGCCGACCGCGTTTCGATCAACGTCGAGCTGCCGACCGAGGCAGGGCTGATGAGGCTTGCGCCGGAAAAGGACGCGCGGCAGATCGAAGGCGCGATGCAGGACATTAAGTCGAGCATCGCTGACGCCGATGACGCTGTGAAGCGCTTCAAGTCTGCGCCGAAGTTCGCTCCTGCGGGACAATCGACGCAGATTATCGTTGGCGCCGACAGTGCCAACGATTCGGACATCGTCGCCAAGGCGAGCACCCTCTATGATCGCTACTCTCTCAGGCGCGTCTACTACTCCGCATTCAGTCCGATTCCCGACGCAAGCGCCGTGCTGCCGCTGAAGCGCCCGCCGCTGATCCGCGAACATCGCATCTATCAGGCGGACTGGCTGATGCGCTTCTACGGCTTCGCGTCCGCGGAAGTGCAGGGCGCGACGGATGAGAAGGGCATGCTGCCGCTCGACATCGACCCCAAGCTCGCCTGGGCGCTGAAGCATCGCGAAAGCTTTCCGGTGAATGTGAATCGCGCGCCGAAGGAAATGCTGTGGCGCGTGCCCGGCCTTGGCACGAAAGCTGTAGAGCGAATTCTCTCATCGCGGCGCACCCGAAAGCTGCGGCTCGAGGATGTGGCGCGGCTGACCCTGTCGATCGCAAAGGTGCGGCCGTTCATCACCACGGCCGACTGGCGTCCGACGCTGCTGACCGATTGCGCCGACCTCAGGAGCCTGGTTGCGCCGAAGCGCCAGCAGCTGGAGCTGTTCGCGGCCTGACATGCTGCCCGAAGGACCGCTGATCGACGCGCAGCGCGTGACGCTGTCCGCTGCGGACGATTTCGAAGCATGGCGCGATGCGGCACGCGATCTTGCCGAGGCGGGCCTGCCGGCAAGCGCAGTCGTTTGGCAAGTCGAAGGCGGGGACACGGACTTGTTCGGCTCGAACATCGAGCAGCCCCGGGCGGCAAGCTTTCCCGTGCCACGAACGTTCGTCGAGCTTGCAAAGGACGTTGTTTGTCATCGCGACGCAGAGCGGTTTTCGCTGCTCTACACAATGCTGTTTCGGCTGAAGAAGGATCGGGATGCGATCGAAGATGAAGCCGACCCACTCGTTCGGCGCCTCAACGATCTCGCAAAGGCCGTCCGCCGCGACATCCACAAGATGCACGCCTTCCTGCGCTTCCGCGAGATTGGCGGTCGCTTCATCGCCTTTTTCGAGCCGGAGCATCATATCGTCCGTCGCGCGGCCAGCTTCTTCGTCAATCGCTTCACCAGCATGCGCTGGTCGATCTTGACGCCCGAGCTGTCGATCCATTGGGACGGTCAGAGGTTAGAGGAAGGGCCGGGCGCGACTCGCGCCGATGCGCCGTCGGGCGATCCCCTCGAAGAAACCTGGCGGACTTACTATTCCTCCATCTTCAACCCCGCCCGACTGAAGGTCGGCGCGATGCTCAAGGAGATGCCGAAAAAATACTGGCGCAACATGCCGGAGACCTCGCTCGTTCAGCCCTTGATCGCCGGCGCGCGTCAACGGGAGATCGGCATGATTGAGACTTCTGTCGCCAAGGAGGGGCTACGTCATGCGCTCAAAGCCGAGCGGGCAGTCGCCAGGCCGAGCAATCTTCGCACGGCATGGGAGGCGCTGTTCGAGGAGGCGCGCGGCTGCACGCGGTGCGAGCTCTACAAGTTCGGCACCCAGACCGTGTTCGGTGAAGGCCCGCTCGATGCCAGCATCATGTTCGTCGGTGAGCAGCCGGGCGACCAGGAGGATCTTGCCGGTCGGCCGTTCGTCGGCCCTGCCGGCCAGCTGTTCGATGCGGCCTTGGAGAAAGCCGGGATCGACCGCTCGACTGTCTACGTCACCAATGCGGTCAAGCATTTCAAGTTCGTTCAGCGCGGCAAGAGGCGCATCCACAACAAGCCGGACGCCGGCGAGATCACCGCCTGCCGCTGGTGGATCGAGCATGAGCGCGAGCTGATCCGCCCGCCCGTCACGGTGGCACTCGGCGCGACGGCCGCGCGCTCGCTGATCGGCAAGGTCGTGACCATTTCCAAGGTCCGTGGCGAGCCGCTGACTCTCGAAGATGGCAGCGAATGCTGGGTCACCGCTCACCCGAGCTCGATCCTACGTGCGCCCGACGAGGAGGCTCGCAAAGAAGGGAAGCGCCTGTTCCTCCGCGACCTCAAGCTGATCAAAGCCCGCGCCGAAGAATTAAGCAAATAACCTTATTGCAATTGCGAACGACTCGCATTAGCGAGATGAGCAATTGTACTAAGGGGACCGAAATTGTCGACTCGCATCGTCGCGGCGCTTGCATGCGCCGGTGCCGCGCTCAGTTGCGCTCAGATTGCCGAGGCGGCTGCGCCAGATTTCGGCTACGTCTACACGACCGATATTGAGGAGCCGGGCGAAACCGAACTCACGCTTTGGGCCACGGATCGAGACGGCAAGGGCGAAGGCCATTACGACGCCCAAGACTATCGGATCGAGGTCGAGCGCGGACTCACCGAACGCTTCCAGGTCTCCGGCTACGCGAACTTTGCCGGCCATCACGTTCGCGCATCGACCGCCGAATTCGAGAACGTGGATCGCGATCTCGCTTTCCAGGGGCTATCCGCCGAATTCAAGTATCAGCTGCGTTCGCCGCAGAACGGGCGTCTTGGCATCGCCCTCTATGCCGAGCCGGGCTGGTCAAGGATCAGCAAGGTCACTGGCGAGCACGCGACCGAATATGAGCTCGAGCTCAAGGCGATCCTGCAGAAGAATTTCGCCAACGACCGTTTGGCCTGGGCCGCGAACCTGACGCTCGAGCCGGAATGGGAGCGCGAGCATGAGGAGATCGCCCCGGGAATCGTCAGCCATGAAACCGAAAAGGAGCTCGGCATCGAGCTTTCGACGGGGCTGTCGTACCGCATCTTCCCACGCTTCTGGCTTGGAGCAGAGGCTCGCTACCACAGCGTCTATCCGCATTGGACGCACGGCCTTCACCGCGAGAATTACGCCGTCTACGCTGGCCCAAGCCTCCACTATGACGGCGGCGAATGGGCAGTGACCGCGACCTTCCTCCCACAGCTGTTCGGCGGGCCGGCCAAGTCAGGTTCTTCGCTGGAACTGGATGATCACGAGAAGACCGAGTTCCGGGTGAAGATCAGCCACGAATTCTAATCACTCGGCGGCTAGTAGCGTTTCAGCACCCCCCAAGTCGACGGAAACCAAGCGGCTGACGCCCTTCTCGATCATTGTCACGCCATAGAGCCGGTCCATCCGGCTCATAGTCACGGCGTTGTGCGTGACGATCAGGTATCGCGTGTCCGTCTCCTGCGTCATCCGGTGGAGCAGCTCGCAGAAGCGCTCGACATTGGCGTCGTCGAGCGGCGCGTCGACCTCGTCCAGCACGCAGATCGGCGCGGGGTTGGTGAGGAAGATCGCGAAGATCAGCGCGACAGCGGTCAATGCCTGCTCGCCGCCCGACAGTAAGGTCAACGCTGACAAGCGCTTGCCGGGCGGCTGGGCCATGATCTCCAGCCCGGCCTCGAGCGGATCGTCGCTCTCGACCAGCTCGAGATGCGCCTGACCGCCCTCGAACAACGTCGTGAACAGCCGCCGGAAATGCGCGTCGACCCTCTCATATGCGTCGAGCAATCGCACCCGTCCTTCGCGGTTGAGGTTGCCGATCGACCCGCGAAGCCGATGGATCGCCTGGGTCAGTTCCTCGGCTTCCTCGGCGCCCTTCGTCCGCGCGGCATCGAGCTCGGAAAGCTCCTGTTCCGCGACGAGATTGACCGGCCCGATCCGCTCGCGGTCGCCAGTCAAGCGCTCGAGCGTTGCGGCTTCCTCATCGCCGTTACGCGGCTCGTCGGCGTCGAAACCGAGCTTTTCCGGAAGCCGCTGTGGGATCACTTCGAACTTGTCGACGCTGGCGCGCGCGAACTCGGCGCTTCGGGCCTGCTGGGCTTCGGCGCGCGCAGCCGCGGCGGCGCGGCGCTCACGCGTGTCGGCGGACTGCTCATTGGCTTGCGACAGCGCCTGCGCGGCCGTGACGACCGCCTCTTCGGCCTCCCGCTCTGCGGCTGAGGCTTCGCCGATCTTCACCTGGCTTTGGTCGTTGGCATGCTCGAGCTCGCCGATTTTCGAGTCGAGCTCGGTGGGCTCCTTTTCGAGCTCTGAACGCTCGCTTGCCTGCTGCCTTTGGCGCTCGATAGCTGAGGCGAGCCGTTGCTCGGCATCGGCCTGGCGCTTGCGCCATTCCGCTTGCTCGCGACCCGCGGCACTCGAACGCTCGCGATCGGCGGCGGTCTCACGGGCCTTCGTCGCGGCCTCGGCGCGCTTGTCGGCCACAGCAGAGGCAGCGGCGGCAGCGGAGGCGCGTGCTGCTTCGACATCCTGCTCGAGCGCTGCCGGATCGGGCAGTGAGGCAAGCGAGTGTTCGGTGGCGGTAACCGCTTCGCGCGACGCATCGAGGACTGGTTTAAGATCGCATTGCCGCTGCGCCAGGCCTGAGCGCTGCGCGTCGATGCGCTCGAACGCCGCGGTCGCGACGTCGATCGCGCGCGTTGCCTCCCGCGCATCGCGCTCGGCAGCGAGCGCTGCGGCCCGCGCTTCCTCCGCGGCCTTGCGGCACTTCTCCATGTCGCCAAGTACGCGATCGCGCTGGGCCGAAGCCACCTCGGCCGCTTTCTCGAATGCTGGGAGGTCTGCAGCAAGTTGCGACAGCCGGTTGGCCCGGATCAGCCGCTCCGCCGCCGCCGCGCCCGCGACTTCGGCAACGAAACCGTCCCAGCGGCGCAGGCGACCGTCGCGCGTGACGAGACGTTGACCGACCGAAAGGAGCTCGCCCTTATCCTGCTCGACGACGGCGACCTGCTTCAATCGGCGCAACAGCTCCTTTGGCGCGCTCGCGTGATCAGCAAGGCACTGCGTCCCCACGGGAAGCGTCGGGTCGCCGGGAAGAACATCGCTTCCTTGCCAGCGGCGAGGCGCATCGCCGCCGATACTGGCCTCTGAGTCGTCACCCAGCGCCGCGGCGAGCGCGCGCTCGTAACCGGGCTCCGCCTTCAGACTGGCGATCGCTGCCCCGCCGCCATGCTCGAGTGCCCGCGCAAGCGCATCATGCTCAGATCGCGCCGCGGAAAAGGCCGCGCGCGCTGATGCCAACTGGCTTTCCGCAACATCGCGTGCTTCCGCGGCGGTCGCTCGGCCCTGCTCGGCTTCGACGCGACGGGCTTCGGCCTGAGCAAGCGCTTCCGCCGCAGCAGTTGCTCTTGCCTCCGCCTCGTCGCGGGCGCGAAGCTGATCGCTGCCGTCCCCGAGAGCTGCCAGTTGGTCGGCGAGCTTCTGCCGCTCCTGCTCGGTGCGGCTGAGCTGCGAGCGTGCCGCCTCGAGTGCCGCCTCCGCAACCCGCCGTTCCGCCCGCATTGCCGCCTGGCGGGCGAGGAGCTCGGCAAGCGCCGCTTCTGCTTCGCGGGACTTCGCCTCAGTAGTACTGAGCTCGGTCGCGATCCGGGCCGAATGAGTCTCGGCATTTTCGAGCCGCCGCGCGATCGCTGCCCGCTCTTCCTCCAACGTCGCGATGGCGCGTGCAGCATCGCCCTTCAGCGCTTCCTCGCGCTGGATGTCGGCGGCGAGCGACGCATCGAGCCGGTCGAGCTCGGCGAGACGGCGTGCGACGGTGTCCCGCCGCGCCCGCGCCGAGGCCAGCTCATGCGCCAGCGAATGGCCCTGCTCGCGCAGTTCGGCGAGAGCACCGCGCTTGCCGGCCAGCGCCTCGTTGGCGCGTTCGTGCGCCGCCTGCGCTTCGACGATCGCACGGTGAATTCGCTCGACTTCCTCTTCGGCTGCACGGGCTTCCGCCGCTGCAGCTTCCGCAGCCTTCTCCGCCTCGAGCCAGCGCACATGGAGCAGCCGTGCCTCGACGCTTCGGATCTGCTCGGTGAGCGTGCGATAGCGTTCGGCAGCGCGCGCCTGCCGCCTCAGCTGCGCAGCACGCTGCTCCTGCTCGCCGAGTATCTCGCCGAGGCGCGTAAGGTTCGCCTCAGCCGCGCGCAGCTTCTGCTCGGCGTCTTTGCGCCGGGCATGGAGGCCCGAGATCCCTGCAGCTTCCTCAAGAAGCAGCCGCCGCTCCGCAGGCTTGGCGGCAATGACGGCTGCGATCTTTCCCTGGCTGACGAGCGCAGGGGAGTGAGCTCCGGTCGCGGCATCGGCAAACAGCAACGCGACATCCTTGGCGCGCACGTCGCGGCCATCGATCCGGTAAGCTGAGCCGGCGCCCCGTTCGATCCGCCGGGTGACTTCGCTTTCGCCCGCGCTGCCGTCCTCGCTCGCTTCGCGTTCGACGAGGATCGACACCTCGGCAAAGTCGCGCGGGGGGCGCGTTGCGGTTCCGGCGAAGATCACGTCGTCCATGCCGCCGCCGCGAAGCGACTTGGGGCTGGATTCGCCCATGGTCCAGCGGATCGCTTCGAGCAGGTTCGATTTGCCGCAGCCGTTCGGTCCGACGACGCCCGTCAGGCCAGGCTCGATCCTGAGCTCCGCCGGCTCGACGAAGCTCTTGAATCCGCTGAGCTTGAGACGCCTGATCTTCAAACCGCGTTGCCCTCCCCGCGAAACATTCTTACCCGCCCAGGGCTTTCTTCAGCTCAGGCTCGAGCTGGTCCCACGTGGCGGCGTCGCTCTCCTTGCCGTTGATCAGGAAGGTCGGCGTATGGTCGATGCCGCCATCATTCGCCGCCTTGGTCCAATCGAGCAGGCGCTGCAGCCCCTTGGGATCGGCGAGGCACTGGCGTGCTCGTGCCGGTGTCACTCCGAAGCGAGCCGCGATCTGGTTCATTCCGCCCATTTCGGCGAACCGTTCCACGCGCTGCTGATCGGTCATCTTGTCGAGCGCTGCCTGATCGGCTTCACTCATGTCCGCGATTTTTTTCTGCCAGTCGGGCTGGGTCGCGTAGACGACCTCCGACATCGGGAAGAACATCGCCGGTCCGGCGCAGTGAGCGAGCAGGCTGATCGAGATGTCGGGCCCATTGAGCAGCAGGTTGCGGAATTCGTAGCTTACGCGGCCCCTGCGAACGTAATTCTGGAGGAGGGGCTTGTAGCCCGTCTCCTCGAAGTGGCGGCAATGCGGGCAGGCGAGCGAGCCATACTCGATCAGCTTTACCTTGGCCGCCGGATTGCCCATCCTGAAGCCGCCTTGCGGCGTCGCCACCACTGTATGTGACCAGTCTCGCGTCGGCGCAGCTTTGGCGACGCTCGGCGTGGGCAGCGCAAGGCACAGCGCGGCGGCTACCGCGACTGCGGCGGCTCTCATTTGAGGGCAGCGTCAAGCTGCGGCTGCAGCTTGTCCCAGCTCGCCGTATCGTCGAGCATCTTGCCGTTGATGACGAACGCCGGCGTACCCTTGAACTCGGGATACTGATTGTTGACGTTCGCGGTCACCTGAACCTCGTGGTCGATCATCTTTTGATCGCTGAGACACTGATTGCTCTTCGCCTGGGGGACGCCGCGCGCCGCCGCCCAGTCCTGCAGGCCCATCAGGTTGGCCATCGCGACGAACATCTGGTTCGTCGGCATGTTCTGGATCTGCTGGAGCTTGTCCTGGGGCGTGGTTTCAACCTTGCCGAGCCAGACGCTCTGATCCTTGTACATAGCCTGCGTGATCGGGAAGAAGGTCTTGATGCCATTGCAGCGCGCGATGATGTCGGCTGCCATGTCGATCGGTCCGTGGATCACATAAGGCCGGAATTCCCAGCTGACGTTGCCGGCCTTCACATATTTGTCGACAAGGGTCGGCGAGCCCTCGTCTTCGAAAAGCTTGCAGTGCGGACAGGACAGCGAACCGATCTCGATCAGCTTCACCTTGGCGTGCGGATTGCCCATCATGATTCCGTCGGCGGTCGCGTTGACGACGTCGGCCCATGTGCCGCCGGGCGGCGGATTCGCCTGCGTGATCACGACCGTATCGTTGGCAGCGCTCGTTGTCTCTCCGCCGGTGCTTCCGTTATTCTTGTTGCACCCGGCGAGCGCCAGGAGTGCCGCAGCGCCCGTTACCAATAGTCCAGCTTTCATCGATTCATTCGCTCCGGTTGATCGCGGGGATGGGCTCGCCATCCGGCGTGTCGAGGGACGGATTGCCGTTGCTAGCGGCAATTTGCGCGGCAAGCGACTCCAGGCAGTGGCGAAGCTCCGGGTCGGCGATTTCGCGCAGACCTTCGCCAAGCTCCTTGGGGACGGGCCGAAGCTCGGGCCGTTGCGGGCCCTCGGCCGGCGCCCGCGGCTTGCCCTGCCTGAAGACGATCCGGTTGATCGCCGCATAGCCGAAGAAGCGGTTGACGCGCTCGACGATCATCGGCGTTAGATGCTGGATCAGCGGAGCATGCGCTCCGTCGACCAGAAGTGTCAGGACTCCGCCGGACTTGCGCCCTGCCGGAAACTTGATGGATTCGGGACAGGATACTTTAGCGTACCGCTCGCCGACGATTTCGCTCCAGCGGCTGACGACGGAACTCTGGACGAATCCGAAGCGGCGGAACGACTGACCGCCGATATCGCCGACCAACTCCCCGGCCGCGCGGGGCCGGCAGCTGCGGGCCGAATCCTCTCCGTTGGTGTTTCGCTTCGACATGCGCCGCGAGCATGCCATAGCGAATAAGTGACCGCCAATGCCGCAAGCCGCCTCATCCAACATTATGTGGATAACTTCAGGCGCTTGCCGTGGCGCTCGCCACCAGGAGCGCCGCCGCAAGATCCTTATCGTGTGTGGCTGAGCGAGGTCATGCTCCAGCAGACCACGGTCGCGACGGTAGCGCCGCGGTTCGAGCGGTTCATCGCGCGCTGGCCGACGATTGATGCGTTAGCAGTTGCGCGCGATGAGGACATTCTCTCGGAGTGGGCTGGGCTTGGCTATTACGCTCGCGCACGCAACCTTATTGCCTGTGCCCGCGAGGTCGTGCGCCGTGGCGCTTTTCCGAACACCGCGGCCGAATTGCGCGAGCTTCCGGGCATCGGTGCCTATACCTCAGCAGCGATCGCGGCGATCGCGTTCGGTGAGCCGGTCGCGGCGGTTGACACGAACGTCGAACGGGTCGTCGCTCGCGTCGATGGACTGAGGAGCGCGGACAAATCGGCCGTCGCCGAGCTCACCCTCGAGATGATGGCTGACACCCATCCTGGCGACTTCGTGCAGGCGATGATGGATCTTGGCGCCACGATCTGTCGACCGAAACAGCCGCGCTGCGGCGATTGCCCGCTCGCTAGCGAGTGTCTGGCGTTTGCCAGCGGCGAACCCGAGTCCTTCCCCCAGCGGCGTGAGCGGTCTGCCCGGCCGCACCGCCACGGTGTCGCTTATTGGATCGAGCGTGCCGGCTCCGTCTGGCTTGTCCGTCGGCCGGCAAAGGGGCTCCTCGGCGGAATGGCTGCGTTGCCCGGCCCCGACTGGACTGACGAGCTAGACGATAACGGCAGCGCGATCGGCACCGTCCGCCATGTCTTCACCCACTTCTTGCTCGATCTCGCGATTGTCCCACGAGCCGAGCCCCACGGCGAGGGCTGGTGGCAGCCGCTCGAACGGCTCGGCGAGGCGGGCATGCCGACGCTCTACCGGCGCGCGGCCGAGCTCGTCATGAGCGCCCGGGAGGCGGCTTGAAGAGGCGCGAACTCGCCCTTAAGAGACGCGCACATTTCCATTCCTCTCTATCCTGAGATCAACAGGGAAACTCCATGGACGATCGCTTCAACACCATTGCCGGCTGGGTCTTGTTCGCGGGCATCGTGGCGCTGGGATCGTCAATTGTGGCGGGCGAGTGGCTGCATAGCGAGCGACCCAAGACCATGGGTTATCCGATCGCCGGCGTTCAGGAGGAAGGCGAGGGCGGCGCCGCTGCCGCCGAGCAGCCGATCGAAGTCTATTTGGCCAAAGCCGATCCGGCCAAGGGCCAGCAGATCTTCAATAAGTGCATGGCCTGCCACAATGCCGACAAGGGTGGCGCCAACCAGATGGGCCCGAACTTGTGGGGTGTGCTCGGTGAGCCGATCGGGCAGGGCAAGGGCTTCGCTTTCTCGTCAGCGCTGTCGAGCAAAGGCGGAAACTGGAACTGGGACAATCTCAGCCAGTGGCTGACCAGCCCGAAGGCGTTCGCACCGGGCACCAAGATGACCTTCGCCGGTCTCAGCAACCCGCAGGACCGCGCCGACGTCGAGGCATTCCTCAACAGTCATAGCGATTCGCCGCAGCCGCTGCCGAAGGCGCCGCCACCCGCGGCCAACGGGGCGACTGGCTCACAAGCAGCCGGCAATCCGCCGGGCACCGGCCCCAACAACGGGCCTCAGAAGGCCGGCAAGGAGCCCGTGCTAACCGAGCAGCAGGCCGGCGCCAATCCGAAGAATGTCGGAGGCGAGGGCGCTCCCAAGGTCGCCGGCACCGCGACGGCCAAGAAGCCTTAAGTCCCGGACTCTACTCGGGCTTGGCGGTCTGCTCCCGCGGGGGCTGCGGATGCTCGTGATAATAGCTGGTCACATAATCCCAGGCTTCGTCCGCATCCTCTGACCAGTGGATGAGGTCGAGGTCGTGCGGGGCGATCACGCCTTCTTCGACCATCGCGTCGAAATTGACGACTCGGTCCCAATAGTCCTTGCCGAACAGGAGGATCGGGAGCGGCCGAACCTTGCCCGTCTGGATCAGGGTCAGGAGCTCGAACATTTCGTCGAACGTCCCGAAGCCGCCCGGAAAAACGGCAAGCGCCCGCGCTCGGAGGAGGAAATGCATCTTGCGCAGCGCGAAATAGTGGAATTGGAAGCTGAGGTCCGGCGTCACGTAGCGGTTTGGCATCTGCTCGTGCGGGAGCACGATGTTAAGGCCGATCGACGGCCGCCCCTCGTCGGCCGCACCGCGGTTCGCCGCCTCCATGATCGACGGGCCGCCACCCGAGCAGACGACGAACTGCAGCTTGCCGTCGCCATCGCAGCCGCAACGGCTCGCAAGTCGCGCGAGCTCACGCGCGACTTCGTAATAATGCGACTTGGCCTTCAGCCGCTCGGCGATCTTCTCCTGCTCCGGGTTGGTCGCCGCAGCGATCAGTGCGTCGACCATGTCGGGCGCAGGGATCCGCGCCGAACCGTAGAAGACGAAGGTCGACCCGATATTGGCTTCGTTGAGCAGAAGCTCGGGCTTCAATAGCTCCAGCTGGAAGCGAACCGGGCGCAGATCCTCGCGAAGCAGGAACTCAGTATCCTGGAAGGCAAGCTTGTAGGCCGAGCTTTCCGTCTGAGGGACCGAGGGCACATGCTCGGCGGCGCGCGCATCGACTTCGGAGGTCGGGAAAATACGCTTGGGCGGTAACGGCTGAGAAGTCATCGCTGCCGGTTAGCGGCAAAGATTCACCGCGTCACCCTTCGGCGGCCACTTCCTTTTTCGCACCCCAGTCAATGCGCCGCGTTGCATACATGACCCCGGCCAGCGCCGCGAACAGCAGCAGCGAACCGATCAGCAGGGAGTAAGCCTCGAGGCTGAGGAGGATGTAGAGGACGGCATAGAGGCCGACGAGCAGCGCGCCGATGAAGTACGCGCGCCGCCAGCTGCCCAGCACCGCGGCGGAATAAGCGGTGTTTAGGCCGGCGATCGCCGCCGACGCGAGGACATATGCTGGCGTGAATCCGACCACCTCGGCGAAGGCGAGAAGCAGCACGAAGAACAGCACCAGCGCTACGCCCATCAGCAGATATTCGACGGTCGACACGCGAACGCCGCCGATGACGTCGAACATGAGCAGCGCGAGGAAGGTGAAACCGATGAACAGGAAGCCGTACTTGGTCGCGCGGTTGACCTGCGAATAAAGGTCGACCGGCTGGATGAGGCTGATGGAGGCGACTTGCACCGCGTCGCCATTGTCGGATGTCGCGTCGGTTGAGCTTGCCAACGGTACCGGAACTTTGTCGACCAGGTTCGATGAGCCGGGATCGCCTGTGCTGACCAGCGACCGGCCAAGCGCGAGATTGCCGATGCGATAGCTCGCCTCAAATCCATTGTTCGAATGCGGGTTTCTATCGGGAAGGAAGTCGCCGCCGAAACTCGGGCTCGGCCACGTGGATTTCACCGTCCAGCGCGTGTCGCCCGCCTGCGGCGCGAGGCTCAGCGCTGCATTGCCACGGAAGTCATAGGCGAAATCGACCTGCAGTGGCTGAGAGGTCAGGCTGCTCGCGTCGAGCCAGGCGAAGAATCCCCGCCCACCTCCGCTTCCGCCGCCCGGAAGCATCGCAAGCGTTCGCCCGCCTGCCGAGACGCGCGGGTTGGCCCCAAGGCCCCGCGGGTCGCTGAGGCCGAAGCGCAGCTCGGCGCGGCTCAGGTCCATTTGCGTCGGGTCGACTCCGCTTCGCGCCAGATCCGCTGGAAGGACGAAACGCGCGCGCCCGGTAACCGCCGCGTCATAGACGACGGCTTCGTAGATCGAGCGCTTGCGCACATCGGGCTTGAGCTCCGTCGAGAGCTCGACGGCCTCGGGCGCCAAAGTGAGCTCTTTCGTGACCTGCGATGTGCGTGTGATGCTTTGGCCATTCTGGACGACCGTCTCGGTCGCATTTGCCTGATAGGGGATGACAAGCAGCGGGCCAGCCATCGCTTGCGGGCCGCCCCAGCCCGCGGTGATGGAGTTGGTCGCGTCGCGCTGCTGTGACTGGCGGTCGTAGACCAGCAGCCAGATGGAAAAGAGCGGAATGACGAGCGCGCCCGCGACAATGATCGCGAGGAACAGCTTGAAACCGGGAGTCCGCTCACCGCCGAACGTCAGCACATTATTTCTGCCACCTGTTGCTTGCGCAGCCTCGCGCGGCAGCCCGTGAGCGTCATGAGAAACTTCTGAGGATTTGCTGAAATCGGATGCGGGTCAGGTAGACACCGGCGCGAGCTTGATCGCGAACGTATAGCGCGGCGTGTAGCAAATGCGTGACGGCGGCCGCCCCGCATGCGCGATCGCGCCGTCGAAGATCACAAGTCGTCCCGGTTTCGGACTGGCGCAGAACATCGCGTCGCCGGATGAATCAAAGAACATCGTCTCGCCGCCCCATTCGGGCTCCCAGCTTTTCGACATGAACCACAAAGCCGTGAGCTCGCGATTCTCGGGCAGGCAGTCGTTGTGGGTGTAGAGCATGTCGCCGAACGCAGCGTAATTTGTGTACGCGCGATAGGGCCGGTATTCTTCGCCGGGCCGCGCGCAGGCGATGGCGCGCTCCGTTGCGGGCCAGAGCGGCAGCCGCGTCACGTTGGCGAGCGGAAGCTCGCTCACCCAATGCTTATAATCCGCGGTCTCGCGCTTCGCGAATTCGGTGCGTGTGAAGGGTGCGCGCTCGAGTGCCTCGACATATTGGCCAAGGTCCCCCTCGGACAGGAGCCCGTCGAAGACGAAGATGTCGCGGCCCTCGACTGAGCCGGAGCGGGTCGGCGAAAGCTCAGCGCTCATCAGTCACGTCCATCGAAGCACCGATCCCCCGAAACCCTGATCACGAGCGCGACTATAACAAGGGGCGCCGGACGGTCACATCCCTGACACTTGATAGGTTCGCCGTTCCGCCCAAATCACTGGCATGATCGACATCCGTCCCTTTGGAAGCCTCGGGCATGCCGACCACGGCTGGCTCAATGCCCGCCACCATTTCTCCTTCGCGAATTACTACGATCCCGCGCGCATGGGCTGGGGCAGGATTCGCGTCTGGAATGACGACCAGATCGCCGCGCAAAGCGGTTTTCCGCCCCACCCGCACCGCGACATGGAGATCGTCACTTACGTCCGCACCGGCGCGATCACGCACCAGGATTCCATGGGCAACAAGGGCCGCACTGCCGCCGGCGACGTGCAGGTGATGAGCGCCGGGACCGGCGTCACGCACGCGGAATATAACCTCGAGGATGAGCAGACGACCTTGTTCCAGATCTGGATCGAGACCGACCGGCCCAACGCGCCGCCGAGCTGGGGCGCAAAGCCGTTTCCGAAAGATTCGCGGATTGGCCAATTCCAGCTGCTCGCCAGCGGCGATTCCGCTGACGGCGCGCTGACCATCAATGCCGATGCGAAAATCCTCGGAGCCACGGTGAAGGCCGGCGAAGCCATCGGCATTGATACTTCGCCCGACCGGCATCTCTATCTCGTTCCAAGCGGTCGCGTGCGCGTGAACGGCGTCGAGGCGGGCCCCCGCGATGGAGTCGCCATTACCGGCGAGAGCCGGATCGACATCGAGGCCGAGGACGATAGCGAGCTGGTGCTGGTCGACGCCCGTTAGCCGCGGGTTCCGCCGCCATTCATCCAGCATCTGCTTGAATCGCGGTGCTGCGAAGGGCATGGGCCTGCGGCGCCGCGGGAGAGAGCAAGCGGCGAATCAGGTAAAGCGGGAGCGATGAGGGCGGTTTTGCGCGTTGAACGATTATTGCTGGCGTGTTGCGCGGCGCTTTTCGCCAGCCCCGCGCTCGCGCAGACCGCGCCCGCCACCCAGAATGCTCCTCCCACGAGCATTCCGAACTCGAATACACCCGCGACCGACGCGGTCGGCCCCCGGGAACTGCAGAACTTCAGCCTACCGGGGACGGTTACCCGCCCGGCCGAGCAGCAACAGCAGCCGGCGACTGCGGCGCCTCCGCCGCCTGCCCGAGCTCAGACGACCGGTCCCACGGCAACGCCAGCCCGCCGTGCCGTTGAGAACCGGCCAGCGCCGCGGCAAGCTCCCGCGAAAGCGAGTGAGGTTGCTCCCCCTCCAGTCACTCAGGCACCGCCGTCCCAGGTTCCGCCGCAAGGCACAGCAGCGCCAGTGCCTCAGCCGACACTGGCCGCGCCCTCGCCGACCAGTGCGGCACCGTCAGCCGTGCCGCTTGAGCCCGACCATCGCCTGCCGATCCTGCCATGGCTGATCGCGGCGCTGTTCCTCGCTGGGGCTACGGCATTTCTTTTGTGGCGCCGCCGGCCCCGCGAAGCTCTGGCCGGGCCGCAGTTCGATCTCTTCGCTGCGCCCGAAGCGCAGCCGGGGCCTCCGACTCAACCGGTTCCCGCTGCCAAGCCTTGGGTACCATCGCCTCCTGTCGTCGAGCGGCCTGCCACTCCTTCTCGGGTTCCTGAGCAACCAGCACCCGATTTCCCCCGCGGAATCATATCAAGCCGGTTCAAGGCGCCTGCCGAAGAACCGCCTGTCGAGACGCCGAGAGGTCTCGTTTCCACACGCTTGAGACCATCGCTCGAGATTGGCGTGCGGCCGCTGCGCTGCCTCGTCGAGGACGGGCAGGTGATGCTCGAGTTCGAGGTCGACCTGTTCAACTCCGGCACCGCCCCCGCGCGGACGATCATCGCCGAAGCGAGCCTGCTCAATGCAAGCGCAACGCAGGACGAGGAGCTCGCCGCCTTCTTCTCCAGACCGGCACCGGTCGGCGAGCCGCTCGACGCGATTCCGCCGATGAAGCGGATGACGATGACCAGCCGGGTCGTCGCGCCCCGGACGGCAATCCAGGAATATGAGGTCGGCGGCAGGAAAGCCTTCGTTCCAGTGCTCGCCTTCAATGCCGTCTACGAGTGGAACAATGGCAAGGGGCAGACGTCGACTGCCTATCTGGTCGGCCGCGAGACGAACGGAGACAAGCTCGGGCCGCTGCGGCTCGGTTCCGGTCATCGCGAATTGCTCGGGCTCGGTGCGCGGCCCTTGCCTGTCGGAGTCCGCCGCTAGACGGTTCTTCCGCGCAGCAAGCGCAGCAGCTGAGTTAGGAACATCAGCACGCCCAACAGCCACAGGATCGAAGCCACGATCGCCAGCCCCGGCGAATTGCGGAGGACCGCAAGGCCGATTCCGATGGGGAGCAGTACCGATGCGATCCCTGAAACGATGAAGTGCCAGAGCGCGAGCCGCGTGGCGGCGATTTCCGGGTACGCGCGGTACGTCAGCCCGAACAGCGCGAGGGAGGCCCACCCCGCTAGGTTCAGGTGCGCGTGCACCGGTACCAGCTGGAAATCTTCCCGGGCACCCATGACGATTCCGAGCGTGGCGCCGCAGATCAGCAGAATGCAGGCAAGAAGCAGGAAATAGACGTCAACGCGTTTCATACGCTCTCCCCCAAACAGAAGCGCAGCTTGGCATCCGGGGAGCGGGCGACTCAAGTCAATTTTAGTGCCTCAAAGCACGCTGGAGTTGTAGCTGTGCCAGGCGAGCACGGCTGCGGCGCCGCGATACGGACGCCACTGTTCGGCAAGTTCCCGCAACTGCTTCTCGCTGGGTTTTTGTGGCAGGCCCATCAGCCGCCCGAGCTCGACCATGACTGCAAGGTCGCCGGCCGGGAAGACGTCGGCGCGGCCCTCCGCGAAGAGCAGATAGATTTCCGCGGACCAGCGCCCGATCCCCTTGATCTTGGTAAGCAGGGCGATCGCTTCTTCGTCGTCGTCCGGCAGGTTTTCGAGGTTGAGCTCGCCCGAGATCACCAGCTCGGCGAGGCTGCGGATGTAGCCGGACTTCTGACGTGACATGCCGGCCGCGCGCAACTCTTCGTCGCTCGCTGCGAGCAGGAGCTGCAGATCCGGCGGCGATCCGAACGCCGCCTCCAGCTTCGCCCACATTGATCGTGCTGCGGCGACGCTGACCTGCTGCCCAACGATGGTCCGAAGCAATGTGTGCGCACCGCGCTCGCTATTGCGCGGCGGCGGGATGCCATGCTTCTCGACCACCCGCGCGAACGCGGGCTCGCGGCTGGCGAGCGCCTCGACATGGCTTTTGATGCTGCCTTTGGTGCGGACCATCAGCTTAAGCTCGCCGCATAAAGCGCGACTGCGGCTGCATTCGAGACATTCAGGCTTTCGACCGCATCGCTGATCGGCAGCCGCGCCAGCGCGTCGCAATGCTCGCGAGTGTTGGGCCTGAGGCCGGGCCCTTCTGCGCCGAGCACCAGCGCGACCCGCTTCGGTCCAAGCGCGTCCTTCAGCTCCGTCTCCGCATCGCCGGTGAGGCCAATACGCCAGAAGCCTGCTTCGCCGATCTCTTCTAGCGCTCGCGCAAGGTTGACGACCCGTGCCCACGGAACGCGCTCGAGCGCACCCGACGCCGCCTTGGCGAGCGCTCCGCTTTCGGGCGGCGAGTGCCGGTCCTGCGTCACGATGCCCACCGCGCCGAACGCAGCGGCAGAACGCAGGATCGCGCCGACATTATGCGGGTCCGTCACCTGGTCGAGCACGAGAAGCACCGCCCGCTCGGTTGCATCGTGCAACAGCCCGTCGAGCCAGACATCCTCGGTCGGCTCGACCTCGATCACGACACCCTGGTGCGGCGCGTCGTGGGGCACCAGCCGTCCGAGGTCCAGGGCCTCTGCAATCGTGACGGTGACGTCCTTCGGAAATTGCATGAACGACGCCGCTTCGCGCGTGGCCCAGGCGCGAAGGACCTTTCGCTGTGTATTGTCGAGAGCGGCCGCGACGGCATGCTTGCCCCAAAATCGCGGCCGGTTCGCGGACCCGTGGCTCTGGTGGGATTTCTTGCGCTTCGACATGCCAGCCCCATGCGGGCGCAGCGCGATACGCGCAAGCTCGGTTGCTCTGGCTAGACCGCGGGTTGCAGCGAGTTCTCGCGCGTGCGGCGCTTGTGCCCGCGCCAGGTGCCGATCGCGAGGATGATCAGGATCGGATAGCTCCACAGCGCAATGGCAGCTCCGTACGCGATCGGCAGCAGGCTTTCGTCGATCGCCTTCATGACGTGTGCGGTGCTTTCGGTGAGCTGCAGGCCTGCAACCCACAGCGGCCAGAAGCGCGGTGACCTGAGGGCGACGAAGACGAAGGCAGCAAGCACCGCAAGGTCAATGAGGAGTAGCCCCGTCTCCACGCTCGAGTAGCGCACGCTCAGCGGATGGAAAGCGAGGCGCGAGGCTGCTGTCGCCGCGATGCAGACGAGTGCAACGATCCGCTCGTCGCGGCGGCCTTGCCACAAGGCATAGCCGCAGCTGGCGATCAGCAGTGCTCGGAAAACAAACTGATGCGTGATCATCGGCGGACGACCGGACCACATTGCTGCGGCCCGGTCAAAGACCTTGTTACGCTACGATGCGCAGGTCTGCCGCGGCGGTCGCCGGCGGGCAATCGCCGTCGTCGCCCCAGGAGACGGCCCGAAGACCCGGAACAAACTGCTTCGCTTCGGCGAGCGCCACATGGCAGCTGCCGATCTTTCCACGGGCGGCAACGAGGCTGCCCATTGTTCCGGAAAGCTCGTCGAAAGCTGTCTGGATGCGCGTGTGCGCGATGCCGGTTACGCCGACCGCGCGAACGAGCCGCGACTGAAGCTCGGCCATTTCGCCGAGGGCGGTGTCAATCATTTCCTCTACAGTGCGAACCTGGGTCGCGAGTTCAAAGGCGGCGTTCTCAATCTGATGCTTACGCATGTGACTGCTCCTTTCCGCGCGATCAGAATCACGCGGATCTGGTTGCCGAAATGAGAAGAAAGTTGGTTTCGACTAGCTCTTCAGGAGCCTGGCGAGGCTCTCAAGCCCGGCGAGATACATGCCCGCCGAGAAAGCTGAACCGATCGCGATGGCCGCGATCCAGAACAGCCGCTGGCCGACACTCATCTCATTTCGCGGGTTGCTCCTCGTTGCGAACGGCAGTTGCAGGGAAGACCGGAATGACGCGGGCCTCTGCTCGGTAAGGAAACCAGCTTCCCCGGCCTCCCCTGCGCGATCAGCGTGCCGAATCTGATGACTGACCGCGGCGTCTGGTTCGGCCCTGCGAGCATTTTGCTCAATGTGCGGCGATTGATGTATCAATCGCTGATATGGCCCTCTGTAGCGCGCGACGATCCGCGTCGCCTGAGTACGCCGTTCGACGCCGAGGATCTGGAGTGCCTGGCGAATGCGCTGGTCTACGGTGTGCGGCGAAATGCCGAGCTCAACCGCGATTTCCTTTGAATTCAGATGCTGATCAACGAGCAGGAGGCAGTCGAGTTGACCTTGGCTCAGGCGGGCGACGCGCTCTGCCATCGGGTCCGCAGCGTGCGAGCTATTCCTCTCGTGAGGCACAGGATGCGCCCCCTTCAATTCATCCAATGCAATCCCCACCCCGCCCAAATGCGGTACTCCCGAGCCGAGTCCTTCCGACTCTTATTTCATCTCATGAAGTTTAGCCAGTTTTTGGCCAAGTCCATTCAATTTTCGATATTAACTATAGTTAAGTTCATCGATCGCGCAACTGATCGAAACTAGTCCGTTCTGGAGCCAACGCCGATGGGGATCGTCGTCGATACCGCGAGCGCGGATTCAAAATCATCGCTTACGGCGAGCCGAGTGAATTGGTGGAGAGGGCTGGATTCGAACCAGCGTACGCTTGCGCGGGCAGATTTACAGTCTGCTGCCTTTAACCACTCGGCCACCTCTCCAGGTGCAGGCAGGCGCGCCATGTGGCGGCCCGGGTGCGGTGTGTCAACGCATGAGAGACGCTGTAGCGCTTCAAAGGATTGTCGCCGCTCGCTGTGCTCGCGCGCCCCAGCCGAATGCCAGTCCCCCGGACTGCTAGGCTGGAGCGGGTGAAGGGAATCGAACCCTCGTCGTAAGCTTGGAAGGCTTCTGCTCTACCATTGAGCTACACCCGCAAACCATTGAGAGATAAGAGTTCTCTGTTGGAAAGCGTGACTGTTTTACAGGGCGTTTTGCACTTCGCGCCCTGATCCGCTCGCCGATTGCCACAATGATCTCGGCCCGGTCAACACATGTGCGTCGGCTCCCCTCCCTCGATCAGGAGACCAATTCATTAACTTTGGGCGCTTTCTTCCGGATGCTCCTGGACAGTCTGAACGGCAGGTTGTCTGCGCAGTGTGATCAGTGTGCACACACGACCTCCGGGACACGTGCGCGCTTGGCGCAATCAGACAAAGTCCGGCGGGCGTCACTTGGTGGAAGCTGGTCCGTGGGAGTGCGAAGATAAGTTACATAGCCGTAGAGCTTCGGAGCCACCCATATGGTCGGAAATGCCAGTGCAACGATCACGATCGTCAGTCCGGCAGTTCCGAGACTTCGGCCAATCAAATCACCGGTATACCGCTTGAGCCACGCTGATGCGCTACCAGTAACGACGCCGAAGAGAGTTGCGAGAGCCGCTGCGAAGAACAATGCGCCAAATGCATCGGGCGGTAGCCCGCAGTCCTGACAGTCGTTCATTCCCGCTGCGAACAGTATGAAGCCTGCCAGGGGCAGGAAAGTGATGGCCGCGCCGAGCGCACCGAAGGCAAGTGCCGCGCGAGCATTGAACTTGTTCATCGCGTCAACCTTATGGCCGGCTGAGAGTGACGATTTAGGTCGCGCTCGGGGGTTTGTCTCCGTGACGGCGGAATACGGGATTCCCGTCGTTGGAGAGCATCGCGGCAACCCATCTCGTGCTCGGGAACCGGGTAAAGACCATCATCGCCATCAAGGTCATCGGCACTGCGAGGAAGGCTCCGGGAAGGCCCCACAGCCAACTCCAGAACGCAAGCGCCAGGAGCGTCGCAACCGGATCAATGTTCTGCGTGTGCGCTTGCAGCCGCGGGTAGATCAGATTGCCGACGATGGTCGCGACGACTTGGATGACGACGAAGATGGTGATCGCCTGCCAAACTGTACGGAATTGAACGAGGGCAAAGAGGCTCGGAGCGACTGACCCGATGGTCACGCCGATATTCGGAATGAAAGTCAGCAGGAAGAAGATCACCGCCCAAAACAGCACGTTATCGAGACCAACACCGAGCATGACTACAACGGCCGAAATCGTGAGGATCGTGCCCGTGATCGTCTGAACCCACACATAGATCTCGATGTCGCTGGCTATCCGTCCGATCGTCTCCTTGATCGTATCTGCTCGTGCGGAGGATCCGGCCGCGCGTTCGACTTTGGCCACGATCCGCCTTCGGCCTGCGAGCATGAAGCCGAAATAGACCACCATGAGGAGCAGGCCGCCGAACAGCCCCTGCATCCCGGATAGCAAGAACCCTGCAACCTCGCTGAGACTGACCTGGCCGACTAGAGTTGCGACATGGAGAGGCTCCCGGAGGTGAAGCGCTCGTCCGATTTGCAGCGAAATGCCGTCGAGTCTCGTCAGCAGGGCGGGTGCTTGCGACACGATCTGTGCCACGCCTTGCGCCATCGCGAAAATGCCACCGGACGCGGTCAGGATGACCACAAGGCCGGCGAGCAGCGACACGGCCCAGGCAGGAGCGCCGGGCCAGCGATTCTGGATGAAGCGGACCAACGCATTGACGAGTACCGCGAGGACGAAGGCAATAACGAACGGGATGATGATTGAAGCCAGAAAGTGAAGCAGCGCGACTGCAGCGGCGATGCCGGTGACGATTTGGGCACTCGCGATCGTTCGGCTCTGAAGCATGTGCGCGAACGTTAGTGCGCCAAGAGCGAGCTAGAAAGTCCGAATGAATACTTGTCCCCCACTGCTGCGGTCGCCGCGCGGTGTCATCCTATCGTCGTGCCGAGGAGGCTTCCGGCGCCAGCCGTCACGGCCATCGCCAACATTCCCCAAAATGTTACTCGCGCTATCGACGGCCAAAGCTTTGCTCCGCCCGCACGAGCGCCAAGAGCGCCAAGCACCGCGAGAACGACAAGCGATGTGACAGCGACTGCCGGCACTAAAGCGCCCAAAGGAGCAATCGCAGAGATGGCCAAGGGCGCCAAAGCTCCGGCAGTAAACGTCGCCGCGGAAGCGATCGCAGCCTGAAGCGGCCTAGCAGTATGCACTTCAGAAAGGCCGAGCTCGTCACGTGCGTGCGCGGTCAAGGCGTCATGGTCCATCATCTGTCGCGCGACGGTCGCTGCAGTCTGCCGGTCCACGCCTCGGGCCTGGTAAATCCGGGTGAGCTCCTCCTGCTCAAAATCGGGCTGCTGGCGAAGCTCCATTGTTTCGCGAGCCAGATCGGCTCTCTCGGTATCGGCTTGAGAGCTGACAGACACGTACTCGCCGGCGGCCATCGACATCGCCCCGGCGAAAACGGCAGCCACGCCGGCGATCAAGACACTCGAACGCGGCCCGTTCGCCGCTGCAACGCCGATGATCAGGCTGGCGGTGGAAACGATGCCGTCGTTCGCCCCGAGGACAGCGGCCCGCAGCCAGCCGATTCGCGAGCTTGTGTGACGCTCGGCATGTCCATGCAGACGAGTCATGAAGCCATTCGATCCAAGGGAGTTGCATCCGGAGTTCCGCTCCCGGTGCCGCCTTCATCTCTCTCCTCGATGAGCTCCAGTGCGTGCTTTCCGCAGAATATTCTAGTGTCATGGATGATCGTGGCAGCTCGAGTGCAGCCGGCAATGCTGCACTCTCGCGTTGGAGCATCGAGCTGCGATGGACCAAGTCTCGCAAGGGCCGCGGTCAAGATCGGTTCGCTTTTGCGGCTAGCATCGAACAAAGAAGCAAAGGGACTAGCAGTAAAGCCTCAAATCCCGTTCGGCTCCCGCGATGCTGCTCAGCAAGATTGGCTATCGCGAGGAACACACCCGTCGCAGCGACCATCGCGACGATAATCATGACGCTCGGCGGACAAGGCCCTTCCCTAAAGCGTGACATGTAGTTTTCCTGAGGTCGGTAGACCACTCAATTGGCGCGTCTTCCGACAGACGGAAGCTCCTGATCCGACGAACGCAAGCGCCGTTTCAAAGCGGCAATCTCTTCGCTCTCCAGTTCCTCGATCCCTGCCAGTTCCTTGCGGGCGAACTTCTCCGCGCGAAGCAGCTCATCGAGCTTCGCGTGCATCGCGACGTCGCGGCGGCGGTCGTCATCCTCGCGCGACTTCTGACGATTGAGGACCATCTGCGTCAGCGTGATGGCCATTATCGACAAGGTCGCCGTCAGCTCACCGGTTGGCAAGCCCAAGGACCACCACAAAATGCAGAAAGCGATGACGGCCGCCTGGGAGAGTGGCTGTGCAGCGGCGTCGGCAACCAGGCGGGAGATTTCGTGACCCCTTGCGGCGATCGTGCGAGAAATTGCTGGTGGTGCCATGCGAGTTGTTCCTGGAGCCCTCCAGAGGAAGGAGACGGGGAGCGGGGAGTCCTCTGGAGAGCTATTTGCAAGGCTAACGTCGTTCGCTCACGACCCAAATAAGTATTGATACGGAAGCGAGGGCTAGGCTTCGGCGCCAGCTTGAAGAAAGCCCCAGTCATCGTCGCGCGCCGGAGTCATCTCGGCGCCACCGGGACCCACAGTCAGAAGGTCTGCGTGACCGAAGCCCTTGGAATAATCGAGAATCGTCACGATGCTGCAATAGGCGCGCATCACGGCCGAATGCTTGAGATCAGGGCCACCAAGCTTCGCAAGCGCGGCATGACGCTGGAGAATGAGCTCGATGGCCCTCTTCCGCTGGTTCGGATCCCGTACCTCCGAAGCATTTGCTGCGATCGACAACGCCTTGATCTGCGATGGGTCCTCGAAATCGCGGCCGACAACGATCGAGACCCTGCTGTCGCGGTCGATATTGGCGTATTTCTGGCTGTGCCTCGAAATGATGAAATAGAGCAGCAGCCCATCGTTGGCGTAGCTGACCATCGTGGCTTGCGGCCAGCCGTCTGGCCGCAGAGTAGCAATCGTCATCAGCCGATGCGCATTGAGGATGTCGACGGCTTTCTTTTCCATCGTCGTCGTATGCGTTCGGCTTATGAGCCGGTCATTACGCAAATCTCCGGAGCGTCACCCACTAATCCATGATAGAATTGCTTCATCCACCGACTCGGTGGGTCATTGATTGAGGTGGCGGACGGTCCCAGTGCAGGAGTTCATTGCTCGCGAGAATATCCGGCGCTTCGAGGCGCAGTTGGCCGCTTGCACAGATCCCGAGCAACGCAAGACGCTGTCGCGCCTGCTTGAGACTGAACGGCAGCACCTGGCCGAGGCGCTCGCCGACAAGCAATCAAGACCCGAAGCGTCGTAAAGAACAATCTGCACTTCCGGGATCATTGCCCGCTGGCGGCAAAGGCGATCCTCAGCGCCTCCGATAAGCTTCGCACGCCGAGCTTCGTCATGAGATTTGCCCGATGGATCTCAACTGTCCTCGGACTGATTCCCAGATCGTATGCAATCGTCTTGTTCGGCAAGCCCTCCGCCAGGCCCTGCAGCACATCCCTTTCCCGCGGTGTGAGGGCCTGAAGCTTCACTTCGGCGTCACGCATACGGTCGGCTGTCGCCTCTTTGCGGGTCAGTCTTCTATACCCTTCCTCCAGCGAGCCGAGCAGTGCGCCTTTTTCGAAAGGCTTTTCGATGAAATCGACAGCGCCGGCTTTCATCGCCTTCACCGCAAGAGACACATCGCCATGTCCCGTCATGATGATCACGGGGAGATTGACTCCCTTCTCCTGCAGCGCTTGCTGGACCTCCAACCCATCCATCTCCGGCATGCGGATATCGAGAAGGATGCATCCATCATCGAGGTGGTTGCTGGCCTTCAGGAGCTCCGTTCCGGACTCGTAGGTTTCCACGCGATGCCCCGACGTTTTGAGCATGAAACTGACGGAGCGCCGGATCGCCGCGTCATCGTCTACAAGATGCACCAATCGTTCAGTCATGATCGACCTCAGCCGTAGGCAGTGTGAACCGGAAGATCGTACCGCCGTCACCTCGCGGCTCGAACCAGATGCGGCCGCCATGGGCCTCGATGATCGTGCGGCAGATGGAGAGCCCAATGCCCATCCCATTCTGCTTCGACGTGATGAATGGCTGGAACAGCTGCGGCGCCAGCGTTTCGCTGATCCCCGACCCGGTATCTTCGATGCAGACTGTAGTCATGTCGTCGCCGCCCTCTGTTGAAATCGTCAACGAGCGGGTCGGACTGCCGATCATTGCTTCGATGGCATTTCTGATCAGGTTGAAGAGCACCTGTTGAATCTGAATGCGGTCTACGAATACGGCATCCGTGGCAGGATCGAGATTCAACTGCACGTCGATGCCGTGTTCGCGCGAGCCGACGAGCGCGAGCGCATTGGCTTCCGTGATGATCCGCGACAGGCTTTCAACGTAGTGTTCGGTTTCGCCGTGGCTCAGGAAATCTCGCATGCGGCGGACAATCTGCCCCGCGCGAAGCGCCTGCTCGGCGGTATCACGCATCGCCTCCTTCGCCATCTCCACGCGCTCGGGACTAAGCTCTCCCTCAAGCAGGTCGGCAGCTCCCTGGCAATAACTGGCGATGGCGGTCAGCGGCTGATTGAGTTCGTGGGCGAGCGAAGAGGCGAGCGTGCCCATTTCGCTGAGACGGCCGACATGCGCCAGCTCAGTCTGAAGGTCGCGCAGCCTCTTATCAGCTTGCCGCCGCTCGGTAAGGTCATGGATAAAGCCGGTGAAGATACACTTTCCGTCGACCCACGCTTCGCCGACCGAAAGCTCGATTGGGAACGTGCTGCCATCACGATGCCGCGCCGTGACAACGCGGCCGATGCCAATGATCTTCCGAATGCCAGTGTCGCGATAGTTCTTTAGATAGCCGTCATGGCGCTCGCGGTCCGGTGAGGGCATCAGCATAGAGACATTCTCGCCAACGACCTCTGCTTCGGCATAACCGAACATCTTCTCGGCAGCGGCGCTAAAGGAGATGATCAATCCGATTTCGTCGATGAGAATCATTGCATCCGGCACGGTCGCGAGAATCGAGCGGAGATGCTCCTCGCGGCCGGCGCGATCGGAGACGCGATGATCGAGCGGCTGATCCATGTGATCAGTATAGCAAGCGTATGGACCGAGCCGAAAGCTTCAGCGGACGCTAGCGATTCTAAGTGGCAGAATTGTCCCGTCCGGCTCGACCACTGAAACATGTTGTCCCAGACGCATTGGGGTGCCGTCAAATCGAAGCACGCGGTCGGCTTTGCCGCGGCAGCGCATCGCCCAATTGGCTCCGGATGAAACAATCCGACCGCGCTCGTCCGGGTCGGTGGACCAATGCCGTCGTGCGATCGCTTGAGATGGGCTCCGCGCCAAGGCGGCCGCATCCACCACATCGAAATCGTCGAGCGGAAGATTCAGCAGAAAGGCACGGCTGACGGAGCCAGCCGGAAACTCTCCGGTGCTTCCTAACTCTAAGCGAATGGTTCTCCAGTGCATTCTGACGATGTGGACGAGGTTAGGTCGGCGGCAAATACGGAATTCTGCGTAACGACTCCCGCTAGGGGAAGCGGGATGATTGCCGCTGCTATGATGCTGCGTTCAACGCTTCTCGCCATTGCTTTGGCGACTGCCGGAGTGGCGCCCGTCCTCGCGCAACAGGTGGACATGAGCTTCGGTTCGGTCGTTGAGATCGTCGCAGAGCTCAAGGCGGGCCAATATGTCTGGGCGCCGCAAATCGCGCCCGAAGGGCCGATGCTCCTGATCGTGAATTTGAAGACCCAGCGCGCCGTTCTCTATCGAAACGGCATTCCGATTGGAGCGACCACCGTGTCCACGGGTCGATCCGGCCGGGAAACTCCCACAGGTGTCTTCACGATCCTGCAGAAGCAGGTCGAGCATTACTCGTCGAAATACGACAGTGCGCCGATGCCCTACATGGAGCGCCTCACCTGGGAGGGGGTTGCGCTGCACGCTGGCCATCTTCCCGGCTATCCGGCGTCCCACGGGTGCATCCGCATGCCCGCGGGCTTCGCAAAGCTCCTTTATGGATCCACCAGGCTCGGTATGACCGTCGTCATCGCGAATGTGGCAGCAGCGCCGCGTGTCGCACCAGCACCAGCCATCGTTTCGGAAGGACCAGCAGACACCGTTGGCAATTCGGCCGTGACGTGGAGTCCCGAAAAGTCCGCGAATGGCCCTGTCTCGGTGATTGTGAGCGCCAGTGACCGTCGGGCCCTCGTATTGCGCAACGGCGTAATCATCGGGTCAGCGCCGGTTACGATCAAAGGTGCGGTCACTGGAACCTGGGCTTATGCGCTTCGAAGCATCGACGCTGACGGTCAGCATTGGGTTCGGCTGCAATTGTCGGGAACCTCGAGTTCCGATCAGCAGGTGCCATCGACTGAATGGCAGAGGTTCGTAGCGCCCGAGGCCTTCAAGAAGGCCGTTGCAGCGGTCGTTGCACCAGGCATGACGATCGTCGTCACGCCGGATTCCCTACGGACCGCAGCGGCGCCCGTCACAATATTGGAGTCCGGCACGTGAGAACGTCTGCGTAAGAATACGTAATGCGTTCGAGCGCACTTACTGCTGTTGTCAGCATCATGGATGCGAATGACAGAGCCTATTACCTCAGGCGCATTTTCGACGAGGAGGAGGCGGCCCGGGCGGCCAGTTGCGCAGTAGCTCGCGAGCGGCATGAGGAGCTCGCAGCAGCTTACCAATTACGATGTCGCATGGATGCGCTGGCTCCTCCCATGCCTGACGAGATCAACTGAACCGCATAGATGATTGCAGCGATTCGGCGTTCCAGCGCAATGCGGTGTCGCGCGTGATGAGGAGATTCGTGTGGAACATATCGCAATCCAGATCCTCAATGCCCACCAGACCATGGCGATCTCGACGGTCAGGCCAGATGGCTGGCCGCAGACCACGATTGTTGGCTACACCAATCGCGGCTTCGACATCATTTTCCTGATTTATCGAACCGGCCAGAAGTGGGCCAATATTCAGCATGATGACCGAATATCGATTGCGGTTGCCTCGGAACCGCTCGAGCTGGCGAACCTGCAGGCCGTCTACGCCGGAGCGCACGCAACAGAAATCGCGGACGAAGCTGAGCGACAGGAGGCGTGGCAACAACTTATGCAACGCCATGCCAACCTGGCAGGATCACTAATTCCTGAAGCCAGTGAGGCCGTGTTTATGCGGGCTAGATGCAAATACGTGTCGGTGCTCGACTTCACGCAAGGCATTGGGCACCGCGAGCAATTCACGCTCGACGACCAGGGAAGGCTCATCGAAGCGGCCGGGCCGGTCGCGTGAACGTCCGAGATAAGCGTTAGGATTTCGGTCGCTCGACGGTCGGACCGAGGTCGGCCATCACCTTCCGCGCGTCGATCGCGCGTGGTTCATTTGCCGGCATCGGCGCCTTTCCCATCTGGATTTCGGCTGTCGTTTCGAATGTTTCGATGTGCCGCACGTCGAATTCGGCAGTGGCTGAGAGATCGCCACCATAGATGCTGTTCCAGCCGTGGCCGGGCACATAGACGTTCCAGTTGGGTCGCCACGCCTCATAGCCGAGGCCGTACCAAGGTCTGTAGAACGGATCGGGGCGAACGATCGTACGGACATTGTGCTCGGTATTCCGATCCACGACCATGAACCAGTCAAACCCGCGCTGCACGGTGAGGTCAGCGGCTCTATAGAGCATGTATCCCTCGACGCGGTCTCGCGGGGTCAGTGCATTGCCGTGGAAGCGGACGACGTAGCGGTCTGGAGCTAGCTGCTGTTCCGAATAGCCGCCGTGTACCCCGCCGGCTGAATAGGCGCGGTAGGGTTGGTATGGTGTCGCCGGCATCGTCGTACATGACGAAAGCGCCGCTGCTCCAAGAGCAATTGCCGCTGTGCGGATCATTTGCATCGATGGCATGACGCTTTCCTTCCAAATTCTCTCTTTGCCGAACTTTAGAAGGCCCATTTTGCCGCTCGAATACGCAGTGTTGCGTAGATGAGGCACCGCTTTGTTTAGGTGAAACTCCGTATTTCGCGCACCTGCGCTCCGGTTGATGATCATTCATCATCATCGGAGAACGATCATGGAAAGCGCGAACCAGCTTGTGATGGAACCGCAGCCGAAAATCGGGGCTATTCAAGAGTCAGAGAGCGCCTCCGTCAAATCCATCCTCTTCGTCGTTCACGATGACAATGGACTGATGGGGAGGTTACAGACTGCGCTTTCATTGGCGCGTTCATGTTCAGCGCACCTGCAGCTGCTGCAGATCATTCCAATGGAAGCCTACACGGTCATCGACACTTACGGCGGGACATTCGTCAGCGGTGAGATCGTCGAGGCGCTCGAAGAGCACGCGGCGAAAGTTAGAAGCGAGCTGGAAGAGCACCTCAACAAGGAAGACGTAAGCTGGAGTTACGAGGTGACGACCTCGCCCACCCTTCCCGAGCTGCTGAAGAATGCAGCATTTGCCGATATCGCCTTCATTGGACGCCAGCCCGAATGGCATGAGTTCAGCCGCACCGGCCCCAGCCTCCTCGGCGCGCTCGTCTGCAGCACTCGCACACTTCTGTGCATTCCCGGCGACGGACTCGTAAGCCTCGATCCTTTTGGCACTGCAGTCATCGCCTGGAACGGCAGCATCGAGGCTGCCAACGCGGTCCGAAACTCCATCGGGATGTTGCGGATGGCCTCGCAGGTGCGTGTGATCCGGTTCACCGAGGACAAGGACACCAGTTTCCCGGACACGCGGTTGCTCGAATATCTCTCACGTCACGGCGTTTCCGCCGAACTCGATGTCCGTGCGGTCGGGAACGACTTCGCGGACGATCTAGCCGAGTATGCTCGTCTTTATCGCGCCCAATATGTCGTCATGGGCGGCTACAGTCACAGCCGCGCTGGCGAATTCCTGTTCGGCGGCGTGACGCGCGCGCTCCTGCGCACCTGCCCGGTCACCCTGGTGCTTGGTCACTAGATGCAGCGCCGCGAACACGGAGAAAAGTCATGCGCCACATCAATCCGAATAAATGCGCTATCGCTGTCGGTTCGGTTGTCGGTCTCTGGCACGTCATCTGGGTGACCCTTGTCGGCGTCGGCTGGGCGAAGCCGGTATTGGACTTCATCCTGCAACTACACTTCATCGAACTGAAGTACGTGCTCGCTCCTTATTCCGCGACTACAGCGATCACGCTGGTTCTGCTGACCTTTACGATCGGCGCGCTCTTCGGACTCGTGTTTGCCCTCGTGTGGAATTGGCTCAGCATCGAGAGCGCGCCGGACTGGGCGCGGAACACCCGCGGTCGAGCGACCGCAGAGTAAAAGGATCAGCTAATTGGCTTCGGTCGAACCACGCATTTGGAGTCAGACATCAAATGACTTGAGGATCGGGCAAGGGCCAGCGGCCCCTGATCCGCATTGCCGCGCCAACCGCTTGAGGGCGTCGCGGGCCTGCTGGAGTTCGGCGATCTTCACGTCGAGAATTTCAATGCGCTTATTGGCGAGCTCGCGCGCTCGCGCCCGGTCATCGCTCGCGTCGAGGTCCAACAGCTCCTTGATTTCTTCCAGTGTGAAGCCCGCGCCCTGCGCCTGCTTGATGAAGCGGAGGCGGCGGAGGTCATCGCTGCCATAGCGTCGGATTCCTTCGTGGCGCGTTGGCGTCTGAAGGAGGCCTCTGCGCTGATAGAATCGGATCGTCTCGACTCCCGCGCCGCCCGCAGCAGCGAGCTTCCCGATGGTGAGCGACTGGACCCCTTGACTCTGTACCATAGTACGGACGCTATATCAGCGCCGGCCAGTTCACAAGGAGTGTCAAGTGTCGGACCTTTCCAATCACCCGCAAACGCCCAGGAAGGCTGTACTCTACCGGATGGTCATGCCCGGGCATGTCTGCCCGTGGGGACTCAAGGCGAGGGACCTGCTCAAGCGGTCGGGCTACGATGTCGAAGACCGGCACCTGACGACGCGCACGGAGACCGACGTCTTCAAGGCGAAGCATCATGTCCCGACCACGCCGCAGGTATTCATCGGCGGCACAAGAGTCGGCGGCTACGATGACCTCCGTCGCTTCCTCGGCAAGCGGGTCCACGACCCGAAAGCGGCCTCCTACAGACCGGTGATCGTCCTGTTCACGCTGACGGCGCTCGCTGCTGTGGCGGCGAGCTATGCCGTTACGGGCACGCTGCTGACCGCGAGGGCTCTTCAGTGGTTCATCGCCTTCTCAATGGTCGTGCTGGCGATGCTCAAGCTGCAGGACGTCGACAAATTCTCGGCGATGTTCCTGAACTACGACTTGCTGGCGCGGCGGTGGGTACCGTACAGCCACATCTATCCCTATGCCGAGGCGCTTGCCGGTGTGCTGATGATGGCGGGCGCGCTGACCTGGCTGTCGGCTCCCATCGCGCTGTTTATCGGAAGCATCGGTGCGATCTCCGTGCTCAAAGCCGTCTACGTCGACAAGCGCGAACTTAAATGCGCGTGCGTCGGCGGGTCGAGCAACGTTCCACTCGGGTTCATCTCATTGATCGAGAATTTGATGATGATCGCAATGGCCGTGTGGATGGCCATAGACGCCTCGTTGGGCATGTGAGGAGCAGCCAGTGTTCACCCGTGTGGTTGCCGCCGCTCTCGCCGCCGTCGGTGCCCCTGCGCTCGCCCAGTCCATGCCCATCAACATGCCGGGCATGGCTGCGCCGCAGAAGGGGAAGCCCAAGGCGCAAACTGCGCCGGCGGCCGCCCAGCCGATGGCGAACATGCCCGGCATGGAGATGAGCAACCCGGATCATGCCATGAAGATGAGCGCAGCGCTCGGGCCGTATCCTGCGCAGCGTGAAAGCTCCGGAACGGCGTGGCAGCCGGACAATAGCGCGCCGATGAGCGGCCCAATGCTCATGGCCGGCGAGTGGATGCTGATGGCCAATGGCACGCTGAACCTCGTGTACGACCACCAGTCGCGACCGCGCGGCGACGACAAGGCGTTCGCAAGTGGCATGCTGATGGGCATGGCGCAGCACCCGCTCGGCAATGGGGCGGTGCAGTTCAAGGCGATGGTCAGCCCCGATCCGCTGATGGGGCCCAGGGGCTACCCGATGCTGCTCGCCAGCGGGGAGACGGCAAACGGCCGTGACCGGCTGATCGACCGTCAACATCCGCACGACTTCTTCATGGAGCTGTCGGCTTCGGCATCGCAGAATGTTGGCAGGAACGGCAGCATTTTTCTCTACGGCGGCTTGCCCGGAGAGCCGGCGTTCGGTCCGCCCTCATTCATGCACCGCCAAAGCATCATGGAGTCGCCCGAAGCGCCGATCAGCCACCATTGGCTGGACTCGACGCACATCAGCTTCGGCGTGGTGACGGCCGGGTTCGTCGCGGATCGCGTGAAGTTCGAAATCAGCCGGTTCAACGGGCGCGAGCCGGACCAGCATCGCTGGAACATTGAGACCGGGCCGCTGGATTCGACCTCGATCCGCTTGTCGTGGAACCTGACGCGGACGCTCGCGCTCCAAGGGAGTTGGGGCAGGTTCAAGGATCCGGAACAGCTCGAGCCAGGCGTCGACCAGAAAAGGCTGTCGGCGAGCGCGCTCTATGCCAATGACCTCGCGCCCGGATGGAAATTCGCCGGAACGCTGGCGTGGGGCCGGAAGACGCAGGAGCATCACAATGACGATGCCTATGTCGCCGAGGCGTCGTTGAAGCACTCTGGCTGGACCCTCTTCAGTCGCGGCGAGATCACCGAAAACCGCGAGCTCGTCGCCAGCCTCGAGAACGGTCCCGCTTATCGCGTAGGCAAGGTGTCGATCGGGGGCGCCCGCGACTTTCGCATTGCCGATCACCTGAGCTTGGGCGCGGGCGGCCTGTTCGCGGTCAACTTCGTCCCGAAGTCGATCTCGGCGTCATATGGAGGCAATAATCCGACGGGCGCCATGGCCTTCGTTCGGTTCAAGCTTGAGTAGCCATTCAGTTCGCTAGCCGTCCGTTCCTTACGCATCGTTAACCAAGTTTCGCTAGGCGGGCGGCGCCGGATCGGTGGGCGTGAGGCTCACCCAGTAGGAGTTGCATATGGGGGCGTCGACCGGGACGGCGGGTGAATGGTTGAGTCCGTTAGGGAGTTCGCCGGACCGGAGGCAGCTAGCCGAGGCGGCGATTGTCTGCACCTACCTGGTGCTGTGCTGCGGAAGCCTCATCCCTTTCCTTGCAATCGCTCAGCCGCCAATCGTCGACTTCGCCAACCACGCCGCGCGCCTAACGCTTGCGTGCAATCCCGGCGATCCGGCAGTTGCCGCGATGTACCGGTATCAGTTCGCGATTATCCCCAATCTCGCGATCGATCTCGTGAATGCGCCGCTCTGCGGCATTGTGTCCCCGTCGATGGTGCTGAGACTGGTGACTGCCGGGTCGCTGTCGTTGATCTATTTCTCGGCGTGGCTGATCCAGCAGAGGCTATTCGGCCGCGCCAACGCATTCCTCTTCCTGCTCCCTGCGATCGCCTTCAATCTCGTGACGACGATGGGGTACATGAACTTCCTCGCCGGCGTCTCACTAACCTACCTGCTAGTGGCTTTGTCGATCGGTCGGGAGCAGCGCTTCGAAAGGCTGCTTTTTCTGTGCAACGCGGGCGGCCTGCTCATCTTTCTCTGCCATGTGTTCGCGCTTGGCTTCGCCTTGCTTCTATTCTTCGGGATGATGTTGCGCGGCGCCCACCCGACGCCCGCTCGGGTGGTGCAAGGAGCTGTGCGAACGCTGGCGTTATTTGCGCTGCCGCTGCTGCTTCTGGTGTTCGTTCCCCGCGGCCACGAGCATTTCGTTGTGGGTTATTTTCACAAGACGCGGATGCTCCCGGCATTGTTCATGGCGCAGCACGTGAGCCTTGGCGCTTTCGGCATATTGCTGCTGGTGCCGCTGTATTTTCTGCTCCGGAACAAGGTCGTTCGCGTCGACGAGCGGATGCATTGGCCGCTCATCGTAGCGGGCGCTTTCGTGCTTCTGTGCCCAAGCAGCGTCGAGAACGCCGTCGATGTCGATTCGCGACTCTTGGTGGCGCTCGCTTATCTGTTCTTCGCAGCGCTTCAGCCGTGCCGGCGTGAGCGGGAAATCACGTTGGTCCTCGGCGGGACGGCGGCGGCCTTTGCAGCCTTTCAATTATGGTCGGCTGCAAGCATCTGGTTGGCATTCAGCAATCAGGTGGACGAGCTTCGCCAGGCCGACGGGATCTTCCCCGCGAACGCGAAAGTGCTGACGGTCGCCGGCGACGGGACGGGCTTTGTGGCCGATCCGCTCGCTTACTCTCATGTAACGAGCTACCTCACGATCGACCGCCGGATCTTCAATCCGCTGGAGTTCACCGGAATCGGAATGCAGCCGCTTTCCGTCACGCCAGCCTACGAAAGGGTCGATACGCCGACAGGCCAGCCCTATTCCCCCGAGATCGCCAACCGCTTTATCAAGCCGGACCCTGCGCTCGCGAAACTCGCGCGGGAGAATGGCGCAGGGTTCGCACTCGGCTGGCCGAACAAGTTCGATTACGTGATCTGCTATGACTTCGGCCGCCACCACAACTTCAATCCGGCACTGCTGACCGAAGTCGGCAGGGGAAGCTTTTTCACCGTCTTCAAGGTCACGCCAGCCGGCAAGGGCCTTTCACACAGCTAAGGGCGGGGAGCATTTCGGTCTTGCACGACCAACCGCTTTAACCGGACGTTTACCACGATCGATCAACAACATGGATTACGATTAGTGGAGGGGAGTAGTTGTGAGAGTAGCGTTTGCGCCCGAGTTCGAGGGCGCCTCCCCAACACATGCCCCCGAACTGAATAAAGCGTACCCGCTGGTGCTCGATCTCGACGGAACGCTGCTCCGCACCGACCTCCTGCTCGAAGCCCTGCTTCAATATGTCAAGCGCGAGCCGCTTGGCCTGTTCAAGCTTGTGCTGTGGCTCTGCCGCGGGATCGCTAATCTCAAGGCGCAGCTAGCCGCGCGGACGGAACTTGCAATCGACCTGCTACCCGTCAACGAAGGGCTAGCCGATTACGCACGAACGGCAGCTGACGGCGGTCGGACGGTCATTGCGGCGACCGCAGCTAACCGCGACCTGGCTGCGAAGGTCTGCGCCCGCTTCGAGTTCATAAGCGACGTGCTTGGGTCGTGTGACAGGGTCAATCTCAAGGGAGCTCACAAGGCGCGTGCACTGCGCGAGCTCTTTCCTGGCGGCTATTCTTATGCGGGGGACGCCGCGGCCGACCTGCCCATCTGGAACGAAGCGCGTTTCGCGGTTTTCGGCGGCCGCAACCTTCGCATTCGGGATCGGCTTCGGCAGGTCACGATTCTCGAGGCCGAGTTTGCGCATACACGGGGCACTTTTCGCGACTGGATGCGGGCCCTGCGGCTCCATCAGTGGGCGAAGAACGGGCTCATCTTCCTGCCGCTTCTGCTTGCCGGTCATTTACTCGACCTACGCAGCTGGGGGGCGTGCTGCGCCGCCTTCTTCGCGACGGGACTTGCGGCTTCGGCGACCTATATCATCAACGACCTCCTGGACCTCGAGTCAGACCGCCAGCATTGGAGCAAGCGCAATCGGCCCTTCGCCAGTGGCGCTCTCGCAATTCGGCACGGTGCGATGTGCGCGACCGCGCTGCTGGCGATCGCATTGGGCATTGCCTTCGTCACATCGGGAGCGGGCGTTCTCTACGCCCTTCTCCTCTACTGCGCAGGGACGCTCAGCTATTCGATCTACCTTAAGCGAGTGCCGGTGCTCGACGTTGTCGTGCTTGCCGCGCTGTTCACAATGCGGCTTGGGATTGGCGCCGTCGCCGCGCATGTGCGTCTCTCCTCATGGCTGGCGGTCTTCTCCATGTTCCTGTTCCTCTCGCTTGCTCTCGCTAAGCGCTCGATCGAGCTGAAGCGAAAGTGCGCATCCGGCCTGACCTCCACGAGCGGCCGCGGCTACATCGCGGCCGACGCTCCGCTGGTCGCCTCGCTCGGCGCCTCCTCAGCGCTGTCGGCGGTCGTCGTGCTCGTGCTCTACCTCATCAATGAAGCATTTGGCTTTGCGATCTATCGTTCGCCCCAGCTGCTCTGGGCGGTCCCGATCTTGCTTGGGCTTTGGCTCGGCCGGGTCTGGCTGTTGTGTGGCCGCGGCAGCCTAAACGATGATCCGGTGGCGTTCGCCGTAAGCGACCGCACGAGCGTGTGCCTCGGGCTCGGAGTGCTCGCAAGCTTTGGCGCAGCAGCGCTGGTCGGCTGACGTGGAATTCAACAGCCGCCACGACTTGCGCTCCTGGGGCCGCATCGGCAACCGGATCCACCATGTCGCTCGTCCCCGCTTCGCCGACGACGTCCGGCGATGGAACGCGGCATCGCCAAATTCCCGTCTCGCCGTCGGCAAACTGAGATCGTACAGCGACGTCTGTTTGGCGAACGAAGGCCGCATCGTCGACATGACCGGTCTCGATCGCATCAGGAGCTTCGACCCAGCGACCGGCGTGCTCGTCGCTGAAGCGGGGCTCACGATCGATGCGCTTTTGAAGACTTTCGTGCCGATGGGCTTCTTCGTACCTGTGACGCCCGGCACACGGTTCGTCACGCTGGGCGGCGCAGTTGCGAATGACGTCCACGGAAAGAATCACCACAGAGCCGGAACCTTCGGGCGGCATATCCGACGCCTCATTCTCGAGCGATCGGACGAGGGGACTCTGGGCATCAGCCCATCTCTAAGAGCGGATCTATTCGCCGCGACAATCGGCGGACTTGGGCTCACCGGAATCATCACGGAGGTCGAACTCCAGCTTGCGCCCATCGCTTCATCGCAACTCGAAATCGAGACGGCCGCCTGCGGTGGCCTCGATCAAGTCTGCGACGGGCTCGATGCTGGTTCAACTTCCGAGCATTCGGTGGCGTGGATCGACTGTACGGCCTCCGGCAGCAATCTGGGGCGCGGCATAGTCACGACTGGCGAGTGGGCGAAAGACGGCATCCTCCGCGTGCACACGGATCAGAAGCGATCGATGCCGACGGACCGCCTCGGCGGACTGCTCAATCGTTTGACACTGCGTACCTTCAACCAGCTCTACCATGCGAACGGACGCCGGCAGTCGGGAAGAGCGATCTGCCATTATGACCCATTTCTATACCCGCTGGATTCGATCCTTCACTGGAACCGGCTTTATGGGCGCAGCGGCTTTTATCAGTACCAGTGCGTGATTCCGGATGCGGCCGGCCGCGAGCCTGTCCGAGCTCTCTTAAAAGAAATCGCAAAGAGCGGCGAGGGCTCCTTCCTGGCCGTGTTGAAACGGTTCGGCGACTTGCCAAGCCCAGGCATCTTGTCATTCCCGATGCCCGGACTGACGCTCGCACTCGATTTCCGAAACCGGGAGAGGCTTACGCTCGATCTCCTGGCCCGGCTGGACGCGATCGTCACCGCGGCGGGCGGGCGTCATTATGCTGCGAAGGATATCCGGATGCCGTCCGAGGCATTCGTCCGCGGTTATCCGGGGCTCGATCAATTCCGGCAATTCGTCGATCCGGTCTGCAATTCAGATTTCAAGAAGAGGATCGGTCTATGAGCTCCCGGGTCCTCGTTCTGGGTGCGCTCTCGGAGATAGCAGAGGCGACATGCCGGCTGTATGCAGCCGAAGGCGCGGAATTGCTGCTGATCGGACGCGACATCGCGCGGCTCGAAGTCGTTGCGGCGGACCTCAAGGTTCGTGGCGCGTCGCGGGTCGAAGTCGAGGCCGCTGATCTGACCGCTGCCTATCCCGAGGAATCCTTCCCTCGATGGGCCGCGACGCTCGGCGGCATCGACGTCGTCCTGATTGCCTACGGAACCCTGGGCGAGCAGCGAAGCCTTGAGATAGACCTGCGCGCAGCCGCTACGCTGATCGACACGAATTACCGTTCCGCGGCTTTGTGGTCGCTCGCCGCTGCCAATTACCTCGAGGCGAACCGCAGCGGCGTCCTCTTGGTGATCGGTTCCGTTGCGGGCGATCGGGGCCGCCAGTCGAATTATCTTTACGGTTCCACAAAAGCGGGACTTGCGGTTCTCATCGAGGGCATCGCTCACCGGCTGGCCGGTTCAGGTGCCCGGGCAGTGCTCGTGAAACCTGGCTTTGTCGACACGGCAATGACGGCGCACATCACGAAGAAGGGAATGCTCTGGAGTTCTCCAGAGAAGGTAGCGAAGCTGATCCACGCGGCTGCGGTTGGTAGCAAACCCGTAGTTTATGTTCCTCGCTACTGGCGGGCCATCATGATGGCGATCAGGAACGTGCCGGCGGCCGTCTTCCATAAGACAAAACTGTAAGTCCGCGCCTGTGATGGGCCGCAAAGCAGACTGCGCGTGTTGATGGACCAGGATCAATTCAGCTCCCCATCTGCATATCGAGCGCGGCGACCGCCAAGGGGCGTTGACCAAGGCCAAGTCGCTGCATTAGGACGCGATTCGAATGACGAACCTGGTCGCCATCGCTGCACATTCGACCGCCCGCCTCTGGTGGTGGCGCGGAGCGACCCTTGCGGCGCGATGGCGCGACTGATCGACTAACAAACCGATCATCGAACGCCCGCCCGCCACCGGCGGGCTTTTTTATTTCCAGGACCTGAGATCATGACGATTGCAACTCTACTCGCGGACAATGCTGTTCCGGCCGACACGCACTTGCCGGTCGACGTTCCCGTTCCCAATCCGCTTCCGAAGCTTCTCGCCGGCGAAGACCTCGATGCAGCCGGATCCGAGCATCTGTTCGAGCGCCTGGTGCTCGGTCGCCTCGAACCAGCCGAGATTGCCGGCATGCTCATCGCGCTTCGAATGAAGGGCGAGACTGCCGAGGAGATGATCGGCGCGGCTCGGGCATTGTCCGCCGCAGCGCAACCGTTCGAACGGCCCGATTATTTGTTCGCTGACTGTTGCGGGACAGGAGGCGATGGGTCGGGACTGATCAATGTCTCGACGGCGACAGCGTTCGTCGCTGCTGCTGCGGGGCTTCCGATCGCCAAGCATGGCAATCGCAGCGTAAGCTCGCGCTGCGGATCGGCGGACGTCCTCGAGGCCCTTGGCGCAACAATAGAGTTGTCGCCTGAGCGGGCGAGAGCCTTGCTCGACGAGACCGGCTTCTGCTTCCTCTTCGCGCCCGCCTATCATCCGGGAATGAAGCATGCGGCGCTGGTCCGCCGCCAGCTCGCCGTCCGAACCATCATGAATCTGCTCGGTCCCTGCATCAATCCGGCGCGCCCGCCAGTGCAGCTGCTCGGTGTTGCCGACCCGCGGATGCTGCGACGCATCGCCGAGACATTGAATGCAATGGGAGTCGCCCAGGCCCTCGTCGTCCATGGCTCCGGGCTCGACGAAGTTGCGCTGCACGGCGAGACGCAGGCGGTTCGCCTGTCGGACGGCGACATCAGCGAATTGGCGATCACCCCGGAAGAGGCCGGAATCGAGCGGGCGCCGCTCAATGTCGTTACCGGCGGCGATCCCGCAGAGAACGCGGCACGGCTTCGAGCGCTCTTGTCGGGCCGCGGCGCGGTGGCGGAAAGCGACATCACCATCCTCAACGCTGCGGCCCTGCTGCACACTGCCGGCAAGACCACGAGTCTCAAGGAAGCGGCAGACCAGGCTCGCGACGTCCTTCTTTCCGGGCAGGCTGCGAAGGTCCTCGACACATACATCGAGACAAGCCGTGGCTGACGCGCCGGGCGTTCTCGGCAAGATCGCTTCAGCAAAGCGGGAAGAGCTGAAGGAGCGCTTCGACGGCGTCTCGTTGGAGGCGCTGCGCGGCCTTGCGAAGCCGACGCGCCGGAGCCTTGCCGCGGCAATGGCGAACAATGGCGCGCGGTTCATCCTCGAGATCAAGCGTGCCTCTCCCTCGGCCGGCATGATCCGCCGCACCGCCGACCCGGCAGCGATCGCACGCGGCTATGCCGGCGTCGCCGATGCGCTGAGCGTTCTATGCGACCGTTCCTACTTCGGCGGTTCGCTCGACGATGTCGCGGCAGCTCGCCGCCACTTCGAAGGGCCGATCCTCGCCAAGGACTTCTTTATCGACCTTCGCCAAGTCGCCGAAGCGCGGATCGCCGGCGCCGATGCCGTGCTGGTGATGCTCTCGCTTCTCGATGACGCAGAGGCACGCGTCATGATCGACGAAGCGCGCCGGTTCGGCATGGATTCGCTCGTCGAGGTCCATGACGAGGCGGAGATGCTGCGGGCGCTTGCGCTGGGCGCGCCGCTGATCGGAATCAACAACCGCGACCTTCGCGATCTCAGCGTCGACCTTCGGACCACTGAACGGCTTGCACCACTCGCGCCGGACCGCATCGTGATCTCAGAGTCCGGCATCGCGACGCGCGCTGACGTCGAGCGGCTGTCCGGCACGGTTGACGGGTTCCTCATCGGCTCGTCGCTGATGAGCGCCGATGAACCCGCCCAGGCCGCGCGCGAACTCACCGTGGGGCGCGTGAAATTATGTGGATTGAGATGCAGCGCCGACATCCGCGCTGCCCGGCCAGCGGCCTGCGCCGGTTTCGTCTTCGTGCCTGGCAGCCCCCGCCAAGTCACGGCAGACGAAGCCACGCCGCTGGCCGGATCCGTTTGTGCCTTCGGCATGCTGCCCGTGGGAGTATTCCGCGATGCGCCGCTCGGGAGGCTTGTCGATGTCGCGACCCTGCTGAACCTCCACGCAGTGCAGCTGCACGGTCATGAGGATTTCGACTATGTCCGGAGCCTGCGCCGCGAGCTTCCCGAAAGCTGCGAGATCTGGACCGCGCTCAGCGTCGGCCGCGAGCCGCTGACAGGCCGCGGTGGCCGCATCGTCTTCGATAATGCCGACGGTGGAAGCGGACTCAGCTTCGACTGGTTGGCGATCAAGGATCATCCAGAATTGCCCCGCGCAGTAATCGCGGGTGGCATCGGACCGCATAACGCCCGTGCGGCAATGGCGCTCGGCGCCTACATGATCGACGTCGGCTCGGCGGTGGACGCGCGTCCGGGCCACAAGTCCCCGGAGAAGATCGCTGCTTTGTTCGATGCGCTTCGTCCGGCTTCGCGGCAGCGGCTTCGCGAATGCGCCTGAACGGCCGCTTCGGCCGCTTCGGCGGCTGCTACGTTCCCGAGATCCTCGTGCCCGCGCTCGAGCAGCTCGAGGCCGCGTTCCTCGACGCGCAGGTAGACCCGGCATTTACAACCGAGCTCAATGGCCTGCTGGCGAACTATGCCGGGCGGCCAACGCCGCTGACTCGTTGCCGCAACCTCGCCGCGAACATTTATTTGAAGCGCGAGGACCTGCTCCACGGCGGCGCCCACAAGACCAACCAGGTGCTGGGGCAGGGGCTGCTCGCCAAGCGAATGGGGAAGACGCGGCTGATCGCCGAAACCGGTGCGGGGCAGCACGGCGTCGCAACCGCCATCGTCGGCGCGCTGCTTGGTTTCGAGACCGTGATCTACATGGGCGCCGAGGACGTCGAGCGGCAGAAGCTCAACGTCTTCCGGATGCAGTTGATGGGCGCCGAAGTGGTGCCGGTTGAGAGCGGCGGGCGAACGTTAAAGGACGCGATCAACGAGGCTCTGCGCGACTGGTCGGCGAGCTTTGAGACGACGCACTATTTGCTTGGGACCGCAGCCGGACCGCATCCGTTTCCAACGATGGTCCGCGAGTTCCAGCGCGTCATCGGGAAGGAAGCGCGCGCACAAATGATCGAGCAGCTCGGACGCTTGCCTGACGCGGTCGTCGCCTGCGTCGGCGGCGGATCCAATGCGATCGGCCTGTTCGCGGACTTCATCGGCGATGATCACGTGCGGCTGATCGGCGTCGAGGCCGCAGGCAAGGGCCTCAATGGCGACGAGCATGGCGCGACCCTGCTTCGCGGGACGGCCGGCGTGCTCCACGGCGCGGAGACGTATGTCCTGCAGGATCCGGACGGGCAGGTGGCCGACACCTGGTCCGTCTCCGCCGGTCTCGATTATCCGGCCGTTGGGCCGGAGCATGCGCACCTCAAGGATAGCGGCCGCGCGCAATATGTCGGCGCGACCGACGCGGAGGCGCTCGATGCATTCAAGGCGCTAGCGGAGAAAGAAGGCATCCTCTGCGCCTTCGAGTCCGCCCATGCCCTCGCGCATGCGCTGAAGCTGGCCGAACAGGAGCCTGAGAGCACGCTCCTCGTCGGTCTTTCGGGCCGTGGCGATAAGGATGTATCGCAGGCGCAGCAGCTGCTGGGAGCAGCTGCTCAGCGCGAAGATCAAGCGCAGGCGCTGCTCGCATGAGCCGCTACGCTGCCATGTTCGATCATTTGAACGGTGACGGCGCGTTCGGCGCGTTTCTCATGCTCGGCGATCCGGATCTCGACACCAGCGCGCGGTTGCTCGACGATCTCGTTTCCGGTGGCGCCGACATGATCGAGGTCGGCATTCCCTTTTCAGATCCGGTCGCGGACGGACCGGTGATCCAGGCCGCTGCAAAGCGCGCTTTGGGAGCGGGCGTCCGGGTCTCGGACTGCCTGGACCTGATCGCCCGCTTTCGCTCCCGGCATCCGGAGGTTCCGGTGGGAATCCTGACCTATGCCAATGTCGTGATGGCGCGCGCCGGATTCGTGCGCGACGCCGCCCAAGCCGGCGCCGACAGCCTGCTCATCGCCGACGTTCCGTCGCTCGAGGCCGAGCCATACGTGCGCGAAATGCTCCAGGCGGGAATCGAGCCGGTGCTGATCGCTGCTGCCAACACGCCTGACGACGCGCTGCAGCGCATCGCCAGGCTTTCCAGCGCTTACACTTACTGCGTCAGCCGCGCGGGCATCACCGGCACGCATGCCGGCGGCGAGTTCGATTCCGGACTCGTCGATCGGCTCAAGGCTGCAGGCGCTCCGCCGCCGATCTTCGGCTTCGGCATCTCCAAGCCCGAGCACGTCCGCGCTGCGCTCGCGGCGGGTGCAAGAGGCGTGATCTGCGGCTCGGCCATCGTCGATCGCGCCGCTCGTGGCGGCGATGTCGCCGCGCTTGTGAACAGCCTTAAAACCTCGACACGGAACGAGTCGGCGACGCAATGATTGAATCGTCTCGTTAAAGGAGACGATTTGATGGCTGCGCGTGCGATCTGGCGAGGGCAAATCCGGCTGGCGCTGGTGTCGATCCCGGTGGAACTATACCCGGCGACCAAGAGCGGCGCCCAAATCCAGTTCCACCAGGTCCACGAGCCGACCGGCAAGCGCATCAAATATGAGAAGGTGGTGCCGGGCATCGGTCCGGTCGACCGAGACGAGATCGTCAAGGGCTATGAGGTGTCGAAGGGGCATTACGTCCTGCTGGACCCCGAAGAGATCGAGAGCGTCAAGCTGGAGAGCCGCAAGACTCTCGATCTGGTCGAGTTCGTCGACATGGGCGACATCGACGCCATGTACTACGACAAGCCCTATTTCGTTGTGCCGGCCGACGACCTCGCCGAAGAAGCCTATGTCGTCATGCGCGACGCGCTCAAGGCGTCGAAGAAATATGGCGTTGGGCAGCTCGCGATGCGCGGGCAGGAATATGTCGTCGCGCTGAAGCCCTGCGGCAAAGGGCTGCTGCTCGAGACGCTGCGTTACGCCGACGAGGTCCACAAGGCACAGTCCTATTTCCGCGAGATCGGCGAAACCAAGCCCGACGCCGACCTGCTCGACATGGCCTCGATGCTGATCGAGCGAAAGGCCGGGAAGTTCGACCCCAAGGAGTTCCACAACCGCTATGTCGACGCGCTCCATCGCCTGATCGAGGAGAAGCAGAAGGCGAAGGGCGAGAAGATCATCGAGGACCCGGACGCGGGTGCTCCGCCGCCCAAGGGCTCCAACGTCGTCGACCTCATGGCGGCCCTCAAGCGCAGCCTCGGCGACGACAGCGGCGGCAAGGCGGCGAACGAGAACAAGCGCGGCGCGACGAAGAAGGCGACTGCGAAGAAAGCGGCGCCCCGCCATGCGCCCAAAAAGGCTCCGGCTAAGAAAGCGGCCGGCGGGCGAAGGCGATAAGTCATGGCGAAGTCCGCCGCACTCGACATCGCCACCTATAACCGCAAGCGCGACTTCACGAAGACGAAGGAACCCAAGGGCCGCAAGCTCAAAGGCAGCGGCGACAGCTTCGTCGTCCAGAAGCACGAAGCCTCGCGGCTTCACTGGGACTTCCGGCTGGAGCTCGACGGGGTGCTGAAAAGCTGGGCCGTCCCAAAGGGCCCGAGCATCGATCCCGGCGAAAAGCGCCTTGCGATGCGGACCGAGGACCATCCGCTCGATTACGGCACATTCGAAGGCACGATCCCCGAAGGCGAATATGGGGGCGGAACCGTGATGCTGTGGGACAAGGGCATTTGGATCCCGCAGCCGGGCAAGGACCCGTCGAAGACCATAGAGGAAGGTCATCTGCACTTCACGCTCGAAGGCGAGCGGATGAAGGGCGAATGGGTGCTGTTCCGCCTGAGCCCACGCCCGGGCGAGCGCGGCGAGCCGTGGATGCTCAAGAAGGTCAACGACGAATATGCCGATGCCGAGAACGGCAACGAGCTGGTCGATGAGGGAACGACCAGCGTCACCACCGGGCGAACCATGGCCGAGATCGCCGCGGGCGAGGACGTCTGGCGATCCAACCGCGGCGGGCAAAAGGGCGGGCGAGCGAAGAAGAAGGCCGGGAAGGCGCCGCCCGCTTTCCAGCCGCCCCAGCTCGCGACTCTGGTCGACGACGTGCCGACCGGAAGCGACTGGCTCTACGAGTACAAGTACGACGGCTACCGCCTGCTGCTATCGGTTGGGGACGGCGTCGCGACCGCATTCACACGCCACGGCAAGGACTGGAGCGACAAGTTCAAGGCGCTGGTGAAGGCCGCTGCGAACCTGCCCGCCGGCTGCCTGATCGACGGCGAAGCGGTGGCGCTCGACAAGGACGGCAAGCCCAGCTTCCAGCTGCTCCAGTCCACGCTGAAGGACCAGAAAGGCGCCAACCTCGTCTTCTACGCCTTCGACCTGCTGGTCGACCGCGGCGAGGATATCAAGCGGCTCCCGAACATCGTCCGCAAGGACCGGCTCGCCTCGCTCCTCGCCGGCGTCAATCCGCCGATCATCTACGGCGACCATGTGATCGGCAAAGGCGAGGCCTTGTTGAAGGAGGTGTGCAGGCAAAAGGGCGAGGGCATCGTCGCGAAGAAGGCGAGCTGCCCCTACAAGGGCACGCGGACCCGCAACTGGCTCAAGATCAAGTGCATCGAGCGCCAGGAGTTCGTCATCGTCGGCTGGTCGGAAAGCGACAAGCGCCTCGGCTTCCGCTCGCTGCTCCTCGCCGCCCGCGAACACGGCAAGCTCACTTACGTCGGCAAGGTCGGCACTGGCTTCAACGCCAAGCTGATCCATGAGCTAATCGACAAGATGGAGCCGCTCGCCATCGATAAGGCGCCGGTCGAGGTGCCGCGCGCCGACCGCAAGGGCGCCCACTTCATAAAGCCGCAGCTCGTCGCCGAGATCGCCTTCACCGAGTTCACCAACGAAGGCATATTGCGCCACCCGAGCTTCATCGCGCTCCGCGAGGACAAGCCGGCGTCGGAGGTGGTGGTCGAAACGCCCAAGCACCTGACCAGGTCGGAGAAGGGAAGCTCGGCTGCCGCGTCAACGCCGCACCCTAAGAAGAACGCGCCGAAGCGAACCCCAGAAAGCTTCGGGATCCGGATCAGCAGCCCTGAACGCGCGATCTTCCCCGACGAAGGCCTGACCAAGGGCGACCTCGCCGATTACTACGCCGCGGTCGAAAAGCTGATCATGGTCGACGCGGCGCACCGCCCGATGACCCTCATCCGCTGCCCGCAGGGCCGCTCAAAGAAATGCTTCTTCCAGAAGCACGACACCGGCTCGTTCGGCCCCGACGTCAAGCATGTCCCGGTCAAGGAGAAAAAGGGGATCGTCCAGGACTATCTCTATTTCGACGACATCAAGGGCCTGCTCGCCTGCGTCCAGATGGGCACGATCGAGTTCCACGGCTGGGGCAGCCGGAGCGACAAGATCGAATATCCCGACCGCCTCGTATTCGATCTCGATCCCGACGTCGGCCTCGACTTCGACAAGGTGAAGGAAGCGGCGGTGAAGCTGCGCGGGCTGCTCAAGGATCTGGGGCTCGAGACCTTCCCGCTACTCTCGGGGGGCAAGGGCCTGCACGTCGTCGCGCCGCTGGACCAGTCGGCGGACTGGCTGGCGGTTTCCGACTTCGCCGAACGCTTCAGCCGAGCGATCGCGGAGGCCGAGCCCGACATGTTCACAGCGAATATCCGCAAGGTACAGCGCAAGGGCCGCATCTTCCTCGACTGGCTGCGCAACCAGCGCGGCTCGACCGCGGTGATGCCCTACTCCGCCCGCGCCCGCGAAGGCGCGCCCGTCGCCGCCCCCATCGCCTGGGACGAGCTCGACAAGTACGAAGGCGGCAACCACTTCACCATCCGCGACGCCGACGAGCTGATCGAGCGCGCGGGGTCGAAGCTCCTCAAGGGCTGGGGCGAAGCGAAACAGGCACTTCCGAACGCCTAATGGATCTGATCGTGATTCACTTCAAAATCGAAAGAGCGAACCCACTCGGATGAGCTCGGCGAATACTCGGGCATCCCACGAATGCCGGTCGAAAACCGATCAATGAATGCATCCACGTCGTGTCGCGGGACGCCGTAGCAGTCGACGCGTACAATAATGTTTTTGTTTGCGGCACTGGGAAAACGCCTTGCTATTTCGCCGTCTAAGGCCGCCTCTAGACAGCCGTAGAGTCGGTCCTGAAGCGATTTGAGATGTTCGTCGACTGATCCAGTCCACGGTCCTTGTTCGACTAGCACGAGCAGACAGGCATATCGCTCGTCGTCGAATGCCACGAAGTCTATGGTGACTGGCACAATCGTTCCGACCTACCGAATCTCCGACAGCTCCACGCCCTTCGTCTCGCGTGCCAGCAGCGCGCTGACGCCGCTGATCGCGCAGGCAATGGCGACGTAGATCGACACCGGGACCGAGGAGTGCCAGTCCTTGTACAGCCACAGAGCGATGATCGGCGCGAGGCTGCCGGCGAAGATCGCGGTCAGCTGATAGGCGATCGACACGCCCGAATAGCGGATGCGGGTCGGGAACAGCTCGGTGATGAACGCCGCCTGTGGCGCGTACATCGACGCGTGGAGCACGAGGCCGATGACGATCGCGAGGATGATCAGCGCGTCGCTTCCGCTCGCCAGCATCGGGAAGAACAGGAAGACGAAGATCGCCGAGGCGAAGCCGCCGAACGCGTAGACCGGCCGTCGGCCGATCCGGTCCGATAGCGCAGCGAGCAGCGGGATCGATACGAACTGCACCGCGGCGCCGATCAGCAATGCGTCGAGCGCGAGGCTGCGCGTCTGCGCCGCGACGTCGACCAGGAAGGTCAGCGAGAAGACGGTCAGCACGTAATAGACGATGTTCTCGCCCACTCTCAGGCCCGCGCCGATCAGCACGCCGCGTGGATAGTCGCGGAACACCTCGGCGATTGGCGCGCTCGGCGGCGCCTCGGCGGCCTCGATCTCGGCTTCGAACATCGGGCTCTCGGCGACGCGGTTGCGGATGTACCAGCCGGTCACGACCAGCACGGCCGAAAGCAGGAAGGGCACGCGCCAGCCCCACGCGAGGAAATCCGCTTCGCTCTGCAGACCGGCCATGAGAGCGAGGATTCCCGCCGAGAGCAGGCTGCCCATCGGAACGCCCGCCTGCGGCCAGCTCGCCCAGTATCCGCGCCGCTTCGAATCGCCATGCTCGGCGACCATCAGCACGGCGCCGCCCCACTGCCCGCCGACGGCAAAGCCCTGCAGCACGCGAAGCACGATCAGGCCGATCGGCGCCCATATGCCGATGCTGTCATAGCTCGGCAGAAGGCCGATCAGGACAGTGGCCAGACCCATGCTGATGAGGCTCCACATCAGCAGCCGCTTCCTGCCGATGCGGTCGCCGAAATGGCCGAACACGATCCCCCCGAGCGGCCGCGCGACGAAGCCGACCGCGTAGGTCGCAAACGCAAGCAAGGTGCCGACCAGCGGGTCGAACTTGGGGAAGAAGAGCTTGTTGAAGACCAGCGCGGCCGCGGAGCCGTAGAGGAAGAAATCGTACCACTCGATGGTCGTGCCGATCAGGCTCGACAGGATCACGCGCGTCAGACCGCTACGCTTCACTGCAGGCATGAACTTCCCTCCGTCGGCGTCAGCTAGCGCGAATGGGTCCGCCAATGCCAGATTGACTTGCGTCAATCTTGCCGAGCGGCTTCGGGCGTCTTAGCCGGTGCGCCATGCGCAGAGTACTCTTTCCCGCCGCTTTGCTTCTCCTCACCGCAGCTTCTCCGCCCGATCTCGCGCGGTGGCGCACAGAAGCGAGCCATGTGACCATCACGCGCGACGACTGGGGAATCGCGCACGTCCACGGCCACAAGGATGCCGATGCGGTGTTCGGGATGATCTACGCGCAGGCCGAGGACGACTTTCCGCGCATCGAGGCGAATTACCTGACCAATCTCGGTCTAACTGCGGAGGCCGACGGCGAGAAGGCGATCTGGCAGGACCTGCGTGCGCGGCTCTACGTCAGTCCGTCAGAGCTCAAGGCCGATTACGCCGCCAGCCCGCCGCAGATGCGCAAGCTGATGGATGCCTGGGCCGACGGCCTCAATTACTTCCTCGCGACGCACCCGAATGTCCACCCGAAGGTGATCACGCATTTCGAGCCATGGATGGTGATGAGCTTCACCGAGGGGAGCATCGGCGGCGACATCGAGCGGATCGACCTCGACAAGCTGCGCGATTTCTATTCGCAGCCGCGTTCCAAATTGATCCTTGGGCCGATCCACACTGCCCTAGCTGGTGCCTACACTTCCGCTGTGGTTCGCGCCGACGGAAGCGCCGACAGCGAGCCGCGCGGCTCCAACGGTATCGCCATCGCGCCGAAACTGACGAGTGACGGCAGTTCGCTGCTGCTGATCAACCCGCACACGAGCTTCTACTTCCGCTCGGAGCTGCAGATGTCGAGCGACGAAGGGCTCGACGCCTATGGCGCAGCAACCTGGGGCCAGTTCTTCATCTACCAGGGCTTCAACCCGCACCTCGGGTGGATGCACACGTCGACCGGCGTCGATAATGTCGACGAGTTCGCGGAGAAGGTCGAGCGGCGCGGCAACGGCTATTGCTATTGGTACGGCCGCACTTGCCGCCCCATGGGCGAGCGTCCGATCACGATCCGCTACCGCACGCCCGATGGTCGAATGGCGTCGCGCAGCTTCACCGCCTTCATGACCCACCGGGGACCGATCGTTCGCGCCGACGGCGACCGCTGGATTGCCTTCGCGATGATGAACAGGCCGGTCGAGGCGCTCGAGCAGAGCTTCCTCAGGACGAAGGCAAGCGATCTACAGTCCTACATGCGCATCTCGGACCTCAAGGCTAACAGCTCGAACAACACGGTGTTCGCGGACGATCGCGGCGACATCGCCGTGCTCGCACCGCAGTTCATGCCGCGCCGCGACAACCGTTTCGACTACACGAAGCCCGTCGACGGCAGCGATCCCACAGCCGACTGGCACGGCCTTCACGAGCCGCCGCAGCTTCCCAACTCGATCGATCCGCCGAACGGATGGGTCTTCAACAGCAATGACTGGCTCTATTCGGCGGCCGGCGCGAACTCGCCCAAGCCCGCCAACTTTCCGCGCTATCTCGATACGGCAGGCGAGAGCTATCGCACGATTCACGCAACGCGCCTGCTGAGCCAGCCCGGCAGATGGAGCCTCGACCGGCTGCAGACCGCCGCCTTCGACAGCGCTCAGCCCTCATTCGAAGTGCTTGTGCCGATGCTGATCGCCGCATGGCAGGCGCTTCCCGCAACTGACCCGCGCAAGGCGCGCCTCGCCGAGCCGATCGCTGCACTGGGCAGCTGGGACAAGCGCTGGGGCGTGAATTCGATTCCGAACACGCTCGCGCAATTCTGGGGCGACGAGCTGGTGAAGGCCGTCGGTGCGCACAAGTGGAACGACCACCAGAACAGCTTCCGCCACATGGAAGCGCTTTCGCCCGCGGAGAAGCTCGATACGTTGGAGCGCGGACTCGACCGTCTGATGCGCGATTTCGGCGGCTGGCGCGTGCCGTGGGGCGAGGTCAACCGCTTCCAGCGCATCGACCCTGCGATCGACGCCCGATTCGACGACAATGCGCCGAGCATCCCGGTCGGGTTCACGTCCAACCGCTGGGGGTCACTCGCGTCGTTCGGAGCGACGCAAAAGCCTGGAACCAGGAAATGGTACGGGACCAACGGCAATAGCTTCGTCGCGGTCGTTGAGTTCACCCGCAATGGGCCGCGTGCCCGCGCCGTCACCGCGGGCGGCGAAAGCGGGCATCCGGATTCTCCGCACTTCGACGACGAGGCGCAGCGTTATGCGTCAGGCAATCTGCGCGAGGTCTACTTCCGGCCAGACCAGCTCAAGGGTCACACGGAGCGGGTTTACCGCCCAGGCGAGTAGCTAAACGCCCGCGTAGCGGTCGGTCGCGCGGACCAGGCCGTCGAGCACGCCCGGCTCGCTGAACAAATGGCCGCCGTCCGGGATGATGTTGAGCTCGACCTCGGGCCACGCCTTCTTGAGCTTCCACGCGGCGACGGGCGGCGTGCACATGTCGTGCCGGCCCTGGACAATCACGCCGGGGATGCCCTTCAGCTTCTCGGCGCCGCGCAACAGCTGCCCTTCCTCGAGCCATCCGTGGTTCGCCATGTAGTGATTTTCGATGCGAGCCACCGCAACCGCGACCTCGGGGCTCGTGAAATGGTCGATAGTCTCCGGGCTCGGAAGCAGGGTGACGACCTCGCCTTCCCATTTGCTCCATGATTTCGCCGCCTGAAGTTGTACCTCCCTGTCATCGCTCGTGAGGCGTTTGCGATAGGCTTCGACCAGGTCGCCTCGCTCGCCTTCGGGAATGAGCGCGACAAACTCCTCGAACTTGTCGGGATAGACCTGGCTCGCCCCGCCCGGCGCGTAGAGCCAGTCGATCTCATATTGGTCGAACAGGAAGATGCCACGCAGCACCAGCTCGGTGACGCGCTCGGGATATTGCTCGGCATAGGCAAGCGCGAGGGTCGAGCCCCAGCTGCCGCCGAACACCTGCCACTTGTCGACCCTGGAAACCTGCGTCCGCAACTTCTCGAGGTCCTCGACGAGGTCCCAGGTCGTGTTGTGCTCGAGCTCGGCATAGGGCGTCGAGCGGCCGCAGCCACGCTGGTCAAAAACCAGAATCTTATATTTGTCCGGGTTGAACTGGCGGCGGTGATCGGGGCTCGACCCGCCGCCCGGTCCGCCGTGCAAAAATACCACCGGCTTGCCATTCGGATTGCCGTTCAGCTCCCAATAGAGCAGGTGGCCGTCGCCAACATCGAGCATGCCCGTCTCATAGGGCTCAATCAGCGGGTAAAGGCTGCGGCGCTTGGGGCTCATCGCGTCCATCAGAAGCTATACTCCTCGTATATTTTCGACACGTCGCGATCCCATTCCTGCTCATATTTAAAGAGCAAGCGGTCGGCCGGGGTCATGCCCGTTGCAACGACGTCGCGCAATGGATCGAGGAATCCGCCCTCATTGTCGCCCGCGCTGTTGAGCTTGGCGCGGTGCGTCAGTCCGGCGGCGGAGATTTCGAGTACCTTGTCGGCGAATTCGCGCATGGTCTCGCCGTCGGGCGTGACCGCGTCGAGCGCCTGGGCAGGAACATCGCGGCGGAGCTTCTCGCGCCCTTCAATGCTCCAGTGCTTCACCAGCTCCCACGCTTCGTCGAGCGCTTGATCGTCGTAAAGCAGGCCGACCCACAAAGCAGGCAGGCCGCAGATGCGGCTCCAGCGTCCGCCGTCAGCGCCGCGCATCTCCAAGAAGCTCTTCAGGCGAACTTCGGGGAATGCGGTCGAGAGATGGTCGGTCCAGTCGCTGATCCGCGGCTTCTCGCCCGGCAATTGCGGCAGCTTGCCCTCCAGGAAGTCGCGGAAGCTCTCGCCGGCGACGTCGATATAGTTGCCGTCGCGATAGACAAAGTACATCGGCACATCGAGCGCGTAGTCGCAGTAGCGCTCGTAACCGAAGCCGTCGTCGAACACGAACGGCAGCATGCCCGTCCGATCGGGATCGGTGTCCTCCCAGATGTGGCTTCGGAAGCTCTTGTAGCCGTTGGGCTTGCCTTCGGTGAACGGCGAGTTGGCGAATAGCGCGGTCGCGACCGGCTGGAGCGCAAGGCCGACGCGGAACTTTTTCACCATATCGGATTCTGAACTGTAATCCAGATTAACCTGAATGGTACAAGTGCGAAGCATCATGTCGAGCCCGAGACTGCCGACCTTGGGCATGTATCCAAGCATGATGCCGTAACGGCCCTTGGGCATCCGCGGCAGCTCGTCGCGCGTCTTGTCAGGCCACATGCCAAGCCCGAGAAAGCCGAGCCCCAGGCGCTCGCCGACGCTCTTGCACTGGTCGAGATGGCGGTTGGCTTCGGCGCAGGTCTGGTGAAGGTTCTCGAGCGGCGCTCCGGAAAGCTCGAACTGCCCGGCGGGCTCTAGGCTGATCGTGCCCTTGAGCGGGCCGGTAAGCGCGATGACCTTCCCGTTCTCTTCGACCGGCTTCCAGCCGAATTCGGTCAGGCCCATCAGCAAGTCGCGGATGCCGCCCGGCTCCTCCCATGACGGGGCCCGATGATCGGCGAGGCGATAGACGAACTTCTCGTGCTCGGTGCCGATGCGCCATCGCTCGCGCGGCTTTTCGCCGTCCGAGAATTCGGCGAGCAGATCGTCGCGGCTCTCGATGAGCGGGCTGGCGCTTTCGTCGGTCCGGGTCGTCATGGCTGGCGGCGCTTAGCCGTGGGATTGAGGCGGCGCCAGCAAATCCGCCTTATGCGTCAATAAGTCCGCCAGTCCCCGGCAACTGCCATGTAGGCGGCCAGCGCCGCCAATGCCGCCGTCTCCGCGCGCAGGATCCGCGGCCCGAGCGATACAGGGACGGCATTTGGCGCAGAGCGGATGGCAGCACGCTCCGCTTCAGTGAAGCCGCCCTCCGGGCCGATGAGGATGATCGACGAGCCTGGTGTGAACGCGTCCGGCGCCCATTCGCCGCCATTTTCGTCCGCGAAATAGAGCGTACGCGACGCATCGCGATGCTCGAGCAGCTGCTTGAGCGCGACCGGCTCGGCAACGTCGGGAAGGCGTGTCCGGCCACACTGCTCGGCGGCTTCGATGGCGATCGCCTCAAGCCGCTCAAGCTTCACCCGCTCGGCAATCGTCCGCTGCGTGATCACCGGCAGCAGCCGCGCTGCGCCGAGCTCGGTCGCCTTCTCGACCAGCCAGTCGGTCCGAGTGCGCTTCACCGGCGCGAACGCCAGCCACACATCGGAAATGGCCTCGGGCTCGCGCGTCTTGCGCTCGACGCTCAGCGTCATCCGCTTCCGGGCGGCTTCGCCGATCCGCGCAAGCCATTCACCGCTGTTCCCATCGAACAGCAACACCTCTGCGCCTTCGCCGAGGCGCATGACGTTCCCGAGGTAATTCGCCTGGCCCCCGTCGAGCTCGACGTGCGCGCCTTCGCTCAGGCTCGAGCGAACGAACAATCGCGGCAAGCTCCTGGGCGGCCAGGCGGGCATGGCAGGCATTTCGCGCCCGCCTACGGGATTTTGGACGCTAACGAAAATCCTGCTTCACGCTGGCATTATGCAGCGCCGGGATTGCCGGGGTCGCGGAACGGATCCGTGTGGCCGTTGCAGCCGCCGGGATCGCCCGGGTTGAACGTCTGCGGATCGATGTCGAAGATCTGCTGCGTCTGTCCGAAGTTCTGAACTCTGCCGCCCGGGCCATTCGGACCGTCCGGCGGAGCTGTCGGGTCGTCGTTGAGGCCCGAGAACTTGCAGATCGAAACACCGTTGGAAAAATCCTGCTTCGGGTTGGACGCGCTTCCCGTGAGCTCTCCGGCAAGCGCTGGGGCTGCAATGATCAGTGCCGCGGCGAAGACCGCCGCGCGCGAGATGTAGGGCATTGGGATATTCCTCTCTGCTGTTTCAGAACGTGCGTTGCGTCATCCGGATGACGCCCAAGTCCCTACGATCTGCTGCCATCCACCAGAATGACCGGGCGTCCGGATGTCTTGATTGAAACCCCGCATCATCATTTGGCGAACGCCTGAAGGCGCGGGCGCCTCTCCATGTGGAATGCCAAACGGGCGATTGGCATGCCGGCCGGCGAGGCGCCCGCCGCGGCAGCCGGGAGAGTCGATAGAGGGGTCCGACCAAACAGGCGCCGCGCACCAATTTAGTGCTGCTCCCGAGGACCGCGGTTCACGCCGTTTGCAGAAGGGAAGGCGCTGCGGCTAACCGGCACTGGTGAGCGTCACGACGGACATCGTCCCCGACAGCGAACGGCGAGGCTTCATCGGCGCGCTCCCGCGTGCTTTGCGGCCGTACGCTTCGCTGATGCGGCTCGACCGGCCGATCGGCAGCTGGCTGCTTTACTGGCCGTGCGCGTGGAGCGTTGCGCTTGCCGGCGTCGATGGCCAATGGCTGCTGTTCCTGTGGCTCGGCCTCGGCGCATTCGCGATGCGCAGCGCCGGTTGCGTCTACAACGACATCGTCGACCGAGAGCTAGACAGAAGCGTCGAGCGCACGAGGCTGAGGCCGCTCGCGAGCGGCAGGGTGTCGCTGACGTCGGCGTGGCTGCTGATCGGCCTGCTGTGCCTGATCGGCCTCATCGTCCTGTTTCAGCTGAAGCGGGCCGCGGCCGTCGTCGCCTTGATCAGCATCGCGCCTGTCGCGGCCTATCCGTTCATGAAGCGGATCACCTGGTGGCCGCAGGCTTGGCTGGGCATCGTTTTTTCCTGGGGCGCGCTCGTCGGCTGGCCGGCGGTGACCGGAAATCTCTCAGCTCCGATGGTCTTGCTATGGTTCGGAAGCATTGCCTGGGTGGTCGGCTATGACACGCTCTACGCGATCCAGGACAAGGAGGATGACGCGCTGGTCGGCGTGAAATCGTCCGCACGGAGGCTCGGCGACAAGGCACAGCTCGGGATCGCCATCTTCTACGCACTTGCGGTGCTGTTGTGGGCTACGGCCCTGTGGAGCGTCCGCTCGGATTGGCTGGCTCTCGCGACGCTTATTCCTGCAGCCGTTCATCTGGCCGCGCAGGTTGCGCTCGCGGACCCGAACGACGGCGATCTCGCGCTCAGGCTGTTCCGCTCGAACCGCACGTGCGGGCTGCTGGTTTTCCTCGCGATGCTGGTCGTCGGCCTCACGGCGCGTTAGGCGCGCCCAAATGCAATCTCTCGAAGCTGCCCAGAAAATCGCCGAGTCCCTCGTCCAGCGCGGAATCGCCGCAGGCGCGACCGCCGCGGACTCGCTTTATGCCGGAAACCGCTCCTCGAGCGTGCAGGTGAGGCTTGGCGAGCTCGAGGACGTCAGCCGCGCCGAGGGCGAGGAGATCGGGCTTCGGTTGTTCGTCGGCCAGCGTTCCGCCACGGTGGCGTCTTCCGACCTTTCCGACGAAGCCCTTGGACGCCTTGTCGAGCGCTGTCTCGCGATGGCGCGCGAGGCGCCGGAGGATTCCTATGCCGGCCTCGCTCCGCGCTCTCTGCTGGCGGCAGGCGAGCGCCCGTTCCTTGATATAGACGACCAGCTTGACCCCGATCCCGCCGAGCTCCGTGCCCGTGCGCTGGAAGCCGAGCAGGCGGCGCTGGCCGTCCAAGGAGTCACCAACTCCAGCGGCGCCGGTGCAAGCGCGTCCTCGACCACAGTGGCGCTTGCCACGTCCGGCGGCTTCGCCGGCGCCTATCGCACCTCGGCGCACAGCGGCTCGGCGGTGATGATCGCCGGCGAGGGCGAGACGATGCAGCGGGATTATGCAAGTCACAGCGCGCGCCATCTTTCGGACCTTGATCCGGCAGACGAGATCGGCCGCAAGGCCGGTCTGCGCACTGTGGCCCGGCTCAACCCGTCGCGGCCCAAGCCCGGCAAATATCCGGTCCTATTCGACCCCCGGGTTTCGACCTCGCTGCTCGGCCATTTCTCGGGCGCAATCAGCGGCTCGGCGATCGCCCGCAAGACCAGCTTCCTTCAGGAGAAGCTCCGACAGCAGGTCTTCGCGCCAGGCGTAAACATCATCGACGATCCGCTGCGCTCGCGCGGCCTCCGCTCACGCCCGTTCGACGGTGAGGGCGTCCGCGTTGCGCGGCAGGAGCTCGTCAGCAACGGAATCCTCAACCAGTGGATTGCCGAGAGCGCGTCGGCGCGTCAGCTCCGAATCGAGCCGACCGGTCACGCGGCGCGCGGCGTGGGCGGCAGCCCAAGCGCTTCGCCCAGCAACCTCTACATCGCTCCGGGCGTCCGAAGCCGCGAGGAATTGCTCGCGGCCTTCCCTGAGGCCGTGCTGATTATCGAGCTGATCGGCCAGGGCGTGAACCCGGTCACCGGAGACTACAGCCGCGGCGCCGTCGGCTTCATGGTGCGCGGCGGGGAGATCGCCGAGCCGATGTGCGAAATCACGGTCGCGTCCAATCTCATCGACATGTTCGTGACGGCGGAGCCCGGATCGGACCTCGAGTTTAGGCGCGGGATCGATGCACCGACCATCCTCATTCCCGAGATGACGATCGGAGCGGCTTAGCCTTCCGCGCCGACCCTGGGAATTCCGAGCCGCGGAATCTCGATCTTCGGGCAGCGGTCCATCACCACCTTGAGACCCGTGGCCTCCGCCTTGGTCGCTGCTTCCTCGTTGATCACGCCGATCTGCATCCACACCGCCTTGGCGCCGACAAAAATCGCCTGCTCGACCGCCTCGGCCGCCGCTTCCGGGCGGCGGAAAATGTCGACGATATCGATTGGAACGCCGATCTGCGCGAGTTCGCGCCAGACGAACTCGCCGTGCACATGCTCGCCGGTGATCTGCGGGTTCACCGGGATCACGCGATAGCCCCAGTCCTGTAGGAACTTCATCACGCCGTAAGATGGTCGGTCGGGCCGGTCCGACGCGCCGACCATCGCGATCGTTCGCGCATTGCGGAGCAGCTCTGAAATGTCTTCGTCGCGGGTGAGTGGCATAGACTGACAACGGCTCAGTGGACGGGTGTTTCCAGCATTTCGAGCAACCTGGCTGCGATCGCATCGAACGCGTCCGCCTCAGGTCCGCTGGAAGTCGCCGGCGGCTTGCCTTCGTCCGAGGCCTCGCGGATCGCGAGTGAAAGCGGCAAGCGGCCGAGGAACGGGACGCCCATTTCCGCGGCGGCATCCTCCGCCCCGCCGCTTCCGAACGGGTGCGACGCCTCGCCGCAATGCGGACAGGTGAAGGTCGCCATGTTTTCGATGACGCCGAGGACAGGCACGCTCATCTTGTTGAACAGGTCGACCGCGCGGCGCGCGTCGATCAGCGACAGGTCCTGCGGTGTCGAGACAATGATGGCGCCCGCGGGTCGCGAGCGTTGGACGAGAGTGATCTGGACGTCGCCGGTGCCCGGCGGAAGATCGACCAGCAGTAGCTCGGCGTCGCCCCACTCTGCTTCGAGCAGATTGTTGAGCGCGCCCGTCGCCATCGGCCCGCGCCAGGCAAGCGCATGACCGGGAGCGACGAGCTGGCCGAGAGAGAGAAAGCGAATGCCGTGCGCCTCGACGGGGATGAGCTTGTCGTTCTCGGCGGTCGGCTTCTCATGGCTCCCAAGCAAGGTGGGTTGCGAAGGGCCATAAACGTCGGCGTCGATCAGTCCGACCTTCTTGCCGCGCTTGGCGAGCGCAATCGCGAGATTGGCGGAGACGGTCGACTTGCCGACCCCGCCTTTGCCGCTGCCGATCGCGATAAGTGTCCGATGCGGCTGGCTGGCGGTCAGGGCGACGCGCGCCTCGTTGACGCCCGGCAGCGATGTCGCCGCGGCGCGAAGTTCGTATTCGAGCTGCTTGCTCTCGGCATCGCTGAGGCCGGTCGCGTCGGCGATGATTGTCGCCACCCCGTTCGCCAGCTTGCGCGAGCGGATCAGCTCGTCATGCGGCAGGTCGGTCAGGGGATCGACGGGATGGGCCCTGTGCCGCACATAGGAACGCCAAGGGCGCTTGCCACTGTTTTTCGTCTGCGCCGCTCCCTATAGATGCGCGCGATGAGCATCTTTCTCGGGTGGGGCAGCCGCCTCCGCGGCCTGAACGCCGACAATAAGGGGCCCTGGGGGCCGAGCGGAAGCGACAGCGGCGGCGATCCCGCTCCGGGCGATGACGCTGGCCAGGGCAATGGCCCGTGGGGCGAAACGCCGCGCCGGCCGAAACGTCTCGGCGGCGGCGCGAACATCTCCGCGCTCGACGAGCTCGTCCGTCGCAGCCGTGCGCGATTTGGCGGCGGCGGCGGCGGCGGAGGCGGCGGCGGTATACCGGCCCGCGCCGACGGTTCGTTCATATTGTGGGTCGCCATTGCCTTGGTGCTGATCTGGCTGCTCGTCACAAGCACCCATTCGATCGCCCCCGGGCAGAGCGGCGTCGTCACGACCTTCGGCCGCTACAGCCGAACGCTCGGGCCCGGGGTCAGCTTCACGCTACCGGCGCCGATCGAACGCGTAAAGAAGGTCGACGTCCAGAAGATCCAGACCTTCGACCTCGGCTCGGAAAGCGCCGACGATCTGATGCTGACCGGCGACCAGAACCTGATCGATCTCGCTTACACGGTGCGGTGGAACATCCGCAGCCCGGAACTTTACCTGTTCCAAATGGCGCAGCCCGAAGAGACCATCCGCGAAGTGGCCAACAGCGCCATGCGCGCCGTGATCAGCCAGGTGACTTTGAACGACGCGATGGGCGACAAGCGCGCCGAAATCGAGCTTCGGGTCGCGGAGAATATGCAGCGGATCCTCGATTCCTATCGCAGCGGAATCCAGGTGCAGGGCATCGCGATCAAGCAGGCCGACCCGCCCGATGAAGTGAACGATGCCTTCAAGAAAGTCACTGCGGCCCAGCAGCAGGCCCAGCAATATGTGAACAATGCTAACTCATACGCGCTGCAGCTGCACCAGAAAGCGCAGGGCGAGGCGACTGCTTTCGACAAGGTCTACGAGCAGTACAAGCTCGCCCCCGAAGTCACTCGCCGCCGGATGTATTATGAGACGATGGAAGACGTGCTTTCGAAGGTCGACAAGACAATCGTAGAGACTCCAGGGGTCACGCCGTACCTGCCATTGCCACAAGTCCAGAAGGGCCAAGCGGCCGATCAGGAGAAACAGCAATGACCGGGTTCGTCCGCCGTCACGGCATTCTCTCTGCAATCATCGTCGGCCTGCTGCTTGTTCTGCTTTTCTACAGCTTCCCGATCGTCCCGGAGACGAAGGAGGTCGTCGTCGTCCGCTTCGGCAAGCCCGTTCGGATCCTCAACCGCTACGAGGCTGGCAGGCCGATCGGAGGAGCGGGTGCCGGTCTCGCTTATCGAATCCCCTTCGTCGATCAGTTCGTCTGGATCGACAAGCGCGTCCAGGACGTCGACATGCAGCGCCAGCAGGTCATCTCGACCGACCAGCGCCGCCTCCAGGTGGATGCCTTCGCTCGCTACCGGATCGTCGATCCGCTGCGCATGTTGATCAGCGCCGGGACCGAGGAGCAACTGACCGAGCAACTGCGTCCGATCCTCGGCTCCGAAGTCCGCAATGAGCTTGGCCGGATCGAGTTCGCGTCGCTACTGACGCCGGAGCGCCAGGGTATCATGGACAGTGTCCGCACCTCGCTGAACCGGATCGCTAGCCAATACGGCGTGCAGGTACTCGATGTCCGGATCAAGCGTACTGACCTTCCGGATGGAGCGCCGCTCACGGCTGCATTCGACCGGATGCGTTCTGCTCGCGAACAGGAAGCTCAGTCGATCCTCGCTCAAGGCGCCAAGCAAGCGCAGATCATCCAGGCGGAAGCGGATGCCGAGGCCGCGCAGACCTATGCCGCGAGCTTCGGCAAGGATCCGCAATTCTACGACTTCTACAGGGCCATGCACAGCTATAGGTGCACGTTCATCGGCGAGGAGGGCTGCAGGCTCTCGGGTTCGACGACCATCGTCTTGTCGCCGCAGAACGACTATTTGAAGGAATTTACTGGACGCGCAGGGAAGTAAGGTCTTCGGAACCCAAAGGCGTTCAAATGGCGTTAAGGCCATGGCGACATTAGCACCTTGCGTCTCACCCCAATTGATGGAGTATCGATGAAATTGAAGGAGTCCGGCAAAGTGCGCTATGCCTACGGGGTCGCAATGGCCCTGCTTCTGGGGGGAACCACCTTCTCTCTCGCAACGGGCCGGGCAGGGGCGCAGGTCGCGCAGAACGACCGGGCGGTCATGTCCGCACCGCGCGCCGGCGCTCCGATGTCCTTCGCCGATCTCGTCGCAAAGCTGCAGCCTGCGGTGGTCAACATCTCGACCAAGCAGCGCGTGCCGGTAAAAAACACGCAGGACCCGTTTGAGCAGTTCTTCCGCCAGTTCGATCCCAATTCTCAAGGCGGAGACAATAGCGGAAGCGGTGGAAGCGCCAGCAACGGTCAGCAGCCGCGCACCCGCGAGGCGGGCTCGCTTGGCTCCGGCTTCATCCTGTCGCCCGACGGCTACATCGTCACCAACAACCACCTCATCGCAGGCCTGACGGGCACCGGCACGGTCGACAGCGTCACGGTCACGCTGACCGACGGCAAGGAATATCCCGCCCGAATCATCGGCCGCGACGACACGTCGGACCTCGCACTCCTCAAGATCGACGGCCACAACCTGCCGTTCGTCCGCTGGGGCGACAGCACCAAGGCGCGCGTCGGCGACTGGGTGATCGCGATCGGCGATCCCTACGGCGTCGGAAGCACCGTCACCGCAGGCATCATCTCCGCGCTCCATCGCGGCCTCGGCAGCGGCAGCGCCTACGATCGCTACATCCAGACCGACGCGGCCATCAACATGGGCAATAGCGGCGGACCGATGTTCGACCTCGACGGCAACGTCATCGGCATCAACTCGGCCTTGATCTCGCCGACGGGCGCCTCGGTCGGAATCGGCCTTGCGATCCCCGCGGAGCTCGCGAAGCCGGTGATCGATGCGTTGATGAAGGGGCAGCGGCCCTCGCGCGGCTATCTCGGCGTCGGCCTCCAGCCGCTCGACGATGAATCGATGGCGGCGGCGCTCGGCCTTCCGAAGAACAGCGGTGAGATCGTCCGCTCGGTCGTGCCCGGCGGCCCGGGCGCAAAGGGAGGCCTCGCTCAGGGCGACGTGATCGTGAAGGTCAACGGCCAACCGGTCACCTCGGACCAGACCGTCTCTTATCTGGTTGCCAATACGCAGGCAGGCTCCCGGGTGCCGCTGGAGATCGTCCGCGGCGGCAAGCATGCGACGGTCTATGTGACCGTCGGTGAGCGGCCGACCGAGGAGCAGCTGGCGAAGATCACCGGCTCCGACAGCGGAAGCACGAGTGGAACGCCCAATGCACCGGCGATTGCGCAGAAGACGCTTGGCCTGTCGCTCGCGCCTCTGACGCCCGAGGCAGCGCGCGCCGCGAGCCTTCCCGCCACGGCGCACGGCGTGCTCATCACGGCCGTCGATCCCAACGCCAATGCGGCGGAGCAGGGCCTTCAGCGCGGCGACCTCATCGTCTCGGTGAACAACCAGCCGGTGACGGCTCCGGCGCAGGTCGTTGCCCTCGTCGATGCCGCCAAGAAGGCTGGGCGGACCAGCGTCCTGCTGCTCATCCAGCGCGGCAGCACGAATCCCCCGGCGTTCGTCGGGGTCGACATCAGCGGGAAATAGCGACCGGCGGCGCGTTGGCGCCGCCGAGGGCAGTCATTATCCCGCTGCGGGCGTAGTGGCCTTATTGCTGGTTGCGCCCGCGAAGCCGCACTGCTTCTGCTCCATTGGGATCTGCTTGGTGATCCGCGTCGCATTCTCGGCATAGGCCTGCGTGACCGATCCGCTGTTGACCTGCTTGCCGCGGAGCGGGCTGACGCCCTGGCAGATGTGGAAGACGTGCGGCGTCGCCGATTTGTTCGCGCCGTTTTCCGGCGCGATCCAGTAGACGGTGTCGGCCCCGTTTGGATGCGCAGCATCCTTCGTCGCATCGGCAACCGTCTTCGAATCTTGCGCGATAGCCTTCGCCTGGTCAGCGACTTCGGGCGAGCAATCCTTCGTCGGCTGGCCGGCTTTGATCTCGGCCGCACACTTGTTCATGTCCTGCGTGTACTGCTCGACCGATGGCGGGTTGAAATCGACCCCGATGAAGGTCGCCACCGCCGCGAGGACGACGCCGATGCCCCCGGCGATCTTCTTGTTCTTGGGGTCCATGTCCTTGTCCATGAAGATCAGGACAATGAGCGGCAGGAAGGCGATCACCGTGATGATCGCGCCGAGCTGGTTCTGGAAGAAGAAGCGCGCCGGATCGGACTCGCGCGCAGGATCGTGGCGGTTTGCTGCTTTCCACATGAGGTTTCCGGCGATCGCGAAGATCGCAATCACAACCAGAAGGCCGATCAGCAGCGGAAGATTGCCGTGATCGAACTTGTGCTGCCGGAGCATGACCACGCCGGCGATCTCGGTGCCGATGGCGATGATCCAGGCGATCGCTGCGAAAATCCGGAGGCGGCTCGCCGCGGACTTTTGACCCTGCGTCGCGCGCCATTCCTTCGTGACGTCAACATCCTTGTCGTCGGCCATGCTCAAATCCCCTCGTTGGATAGTGGCGTAATTATCGCAGCTTCAATTCCGGGACGATAGGAATTGTTGTTGGCTCTTGGAAACGCCCGATGTGGCTAGCCTCGATCTCACAAAGACACGTTCTGGATCGACGCGACACGGAGATTCGCTTTATCCGCGTTCGGCCTTAAGAAGGCGGCGGGGAGAGACGAGAGACAAAGTGGCCGATCCGAACTGTGACCTGATCGAAGGGCTCGAAAGCGAGTGGCGTGACGCTTTGTGCAGCAAGGACATGGACCGGCTGCAGTCGCTCGTTCATCCCGATTTCGTCCTCATCGGAACGCGCTCGACCGGTCCTTTCATGATGGACCGCCAGCAATGGCTCGACGCCATCCAGCGCCGCGACGTCGAAGCGATCGAGCTTGAGGTTCGCAACGCGACGGTGGTCGAAAATCTGATGATCGGCACGGTGCAGGCGCGCTGGCGCCTCAAATATCTGGGCCGGATCATCGAGGATTGCGTGATTCTGACCGACGTCTGGGTGAAGGACGATGGCCGCTGGCAGGCGATCCGCCGCCACTCGACACCTGCGCCGCCGGGCGCCTGCATGAACCTGGGAGAATAGAATGGCACGTGGTGAGGGGAGCGGCGAAAGCCTGCGCACCGGCGGCAACATCAAGGAGCTGACGATCCGGGGAATCATCCTCGGCGCGCTGATCACCGTCATCTTCACCGCGGCGAACGTCTATCTTGGCCTCAAGATCGGAATCACCTTCGCGACATCCATTCCGGCGGCCGTGATCTCGATGGCCGTCCTGAAGGCATTCCGAGACTCCACGATCCAGGAAAATAACATCGTCCAGACGATCGCCTCGGCGGCGGGAACCCTGTCGGCGATCATCTTCGTCCTCCCGGGCCTCATCATGGTCGGCTGGTGGACGGGATTTCCCTATTGGCTGTCGGTCGCCGTGATCGGCATCGGTGGAATCCTCGGCGTCATGTACTCGGTTCCGTTGAGGCGAGCGTTGGTGACCGGCTCGGACCTGCCTTACCCAGAGGGCGTTGCCGCGGCCGAAGTCTTGAAGGTCGGCGCGGGTGTCGGCGGAGCGGAAGAGAACAAGCGCGGCCTGGTGCTGATCGGCGGCTCCACTCTGGTTTCCGCGCTTTACTTCATCATCGCCAAGACCCGGCTGCTGACCGACGCCGCAGCAAAGACGTTCCGCGTCGGCTCGGGCGCTTCCGGAATCTCGGCGAGCCTGTCCATGGCGCTCATCGGCGTCGGGCATCTCGTCGGCCTCGCGGTCGGACTGGCGATGGTTGTCGGGATGCTGATCACCTGGGCGGTCATCGTCCCGCACTGGACGCAGGACCCGGGCATGATTGCCGCGGCGGCCGGCGACATCGACAAGCTGGTCGGCTCTGCCTTCCGGCTGAAGGCCCGGATGGTCGGCGCGGGGACCATCGGCGTCGCGGCGATCTGGACGCTGCTTCGGATCATCGGTCCGATCATCGCGGGAATCCGCTCCGCCCTTGCGGCCAATGCCGCGCGTAAGTCGGGCCGCGGCAGCGAGCTTGCAATTACCGAGCGCGACATCCCGATCGGAATCGTCGGCGCAACGATCCTTTTCTCGATGATCCCGATCGGACTGCTGCTTCACGCGTTCGGGAATGTCGCTCCGAT
>JAICSX010000063.1 GCA_025936675.1 Sphingomonas sp. | reverse complement strand
GCATACGCAGAGCGTTGATGACGAGGTCGCGGATGGTGATCGCGCCCTGGCCCTCGAGGTTGGCCGGGCGGGTTTCCAGCGGCAACCAGTGCGGCTGCTGCAGCCGAAGCTCGGCCGCGTCCTCGATGGTGATCACGCGCTCGCCCGGGTCGATCATCTTCGACAGAGCGTTGAGCATCGTCGTCTTGCCCGAGCCGGTACCGCCCGAGATGACGACGTTCATGCGGGATGCGCCGGCGATCTTGAGCACCGTCGCCATCTTTTCCGACATCGACCCGAAGCCGCGCATCATGTCGAGCGTGATCGGCTTCTCGGAGAATTTACGAATCGAGATGGCGGTGCCGCGAAGCGACAGCGGCGGGATGATGACGTTGACGCGGCTGCCGTCCTGGAGGCGAGCGTCGCAGAGCGGGCTGGTCTGGTCGATCCGGCGGCCGACCTTGTTGACGATGCGCTGCGCGATCTGGAACAGATGCTCCTCGTCGCGGAACTGGATCGAGGCGACCTCGAGCTTGCCCTTGCGCTCGACGTAGGTCTGCTCGGGGCCGTTGACCATGATGTCGCTGATCGCCGGGTCGGCGAGCAGCTCTTCGAGCGGTCCGAGGCCGAGCAGTTCGTCGACCAGCACCTTTTCGAGCGCGAACTGTTCGCGCCGGTTAAGGTTGATCTTGAGCTCGGTTAGCACCTCGCTGATGATCGGCCGGAATTCCTCGGCGAGCTCGTCCTTGCTGAGCGTCGCGGCCGCTTCGGGATCGACGCGCTCAAGCAGGCGCGGAAGCACCTGCTCCTTGATCCGGTGGACCGAGGCCTCGAAGCCTTCACCCTTGCTGCTGGCCGCCTCGCCGCTCGCGTTCTGGCGCGCGGTCAGGCGGTCCATTGCGCCCTGCTTGGGCGTTCCGTCGTCGGAGACCGGAGCGTCGACGGAGGGCGTAAGCTCGTCGAGCGGCGGGAACTGGTCGCCGCCCGGCTCCGGGGCTGTCGGAGTCACCGAAGCCGCACCGCCGCTGCCCTTCATGGGCTTGGCGACGCCGAAACTCGGTCGTGCGCCGCTGATCCCACCACGCTTGCCGAATGCGCTCATTCCCACCCTGCCGTCATGGTTTCCTGGAGGTCCGCGGTGGTGAATAGGGGTGAAACCTTTTAGAAAAAGCTAATTGCAGTTGTATGTGGCGCATCCGCAGGCGGGCCAGCAACCCGCCGTTGGGCGGACCGGGCGCTCACGCTTTGTTTAATAGTCATCCTTAAGGCACGCGCAATGGAACTCGTTGAGGCGGGCGCGGGCGTGGATTCGACAGCCGGATCCGCAGTCCTGGAATGGAAGAAGCGCACCGGCCTGTGCGCTCTGCTGTTGCTGTTTGCCGCTGTCTGGGCATCGCGGATGCGGGCGCCGCAATTGGCGCTCGAGCTGGTGCAGACGCAGGACGTGCCGGTGCTCATTCTCGCGTCAGCCGGCATCCTGACGGTTGCCTTCTGGCGACCGCGGTGGGCGCTGCCCGCGCGGCTGCCGTCCGGCTGGACGCTGCTTGCGGGCGGGCTGGCGCTCTCACTTCTGCTGTGGTGGGGGACGTACGCGCTGATGGGGAACTTCCCGCTGTCGCGCGACGAGCACATGGTTGTGTTCGATATGGCGGTATTTAACAGCGGACATCTGGCCATGCCGATTGCGCCCGAGTGGCGTCCCTACGCTGTGCCGCTGGTGCCGAACTTCCTGCTCAACGCGAACCACCCGAGCGGGTTGGTCTCCGGCTACCTGCCGGTGAACGCCATGTTGCGGCTCGCATTCTCCAAGCTCGCCGATCCTGCGTGGTTCAATCCGCTCCTGACCGTGCTCGGCGGGGCGGCGTTGCTCGATATCGCGCGGCGGACTTTCGGCCCGCAGGACCGGGCGTGCTGGGTGGTGCTGCTGGTTTATGCGCTCTCGGCGCAGATGCTCGTCAACGCGATGACGACTTACGCGATGACCGCCCATCTGGCGCTCAACCTGGTCTGGCTCGCAGCCTTCCTGCGCGGTGGGAAAGTTGGTCATGCGGTCGCAATCATCGCCGGCTTCCTTGCGGTCGGCCTGCACCAGCTTGTCTTTCACCCGATCTTCGTCGCGCCGTTCTTGTTGTGGCGATTGCGTGAGGGACAATGGCGGCTCGTGCTGGGCTATGCCGCGGCCTATTCGGCGATCCTGTTGTGGTGGGTCTATTACCCGATGATGGTCGCGCCCGAGGTCGCAGGACCGGCAGGGCAGGTATCGAGCGACAATTTCATCACAGACAAGATGATCCCGCTGCTGCTCAACCGCGACCCGCGGATGTTCGCGCTGACGATCCTCAACCTGTTGCGCTTCGTCGCGTGGCAGAACCTCGCGCTTCTGCCGCTGCTGATCGCTGGCGTACCGGTCGCAATTCGCGAGCGCGGACTTGCGCGTGCCTTGCTGCTCGGCATCGTCCTGTGGATCGTCTTCCTGGCGCTCGTCCTCCCCGAACAAGGTCGCGGCTACGGCTACCGCTATCTCAACGGCTATGTCGGCAGCGCCGCGCTGCTCGCCGGCTATGGGTACCGCGAGCTCGAAGGCTGGATCGGCCGCAAGGCCGACGGCCTCGTGCTCTTCCTGAGCGGGGTGACCGCGATTGCGGCAATACCGCTTCTATTCGTCGCAAACTACCGGTTGTTGCAGCCCCACCTTGCTGTCGAGCGCCTGATCGATCGCCAGCCAACGGCGCTTGTGGTGATCGATGACGAGTTCACGCCTTCGCTTGATGGCCGCTGGCCGGACAGTGCGTTCGATCATGCGCGCAACCTGCCCGACCTGTCGAACCGACCGCTCCGCTTCTCGAGCCATCGCCTGAACCCTGTCCTCCTCGCCGGGCTGTGCCGACGAGGACCGGTCACGCTGATCACACGCGCCGACATGCACCGGGTCGGATTCATCGAGAACGTTCCGGAGAGCAGTCCGGAGTTCGATACCCTCGTCCGCGCGAGCGGCGCGGCCAATTGCTACCGCGCGGCGCGGCGGTCGAATTAAGCGCTTCGTTAACCACAATGCGGCAGAGCCGGTGGGAAAGGCTACCAACGTGATTGCTCGCAACGACATCGCCGATTTGATCGTGGCTCGCCTGGCGACAGCGCTCGACGAGCTTGGCGCCGAGTTCCAGACGGGGGGACGGATTCCCTCGTGCAGGGTGGAAGGCTTGCTCCCCGACCAGCTGGCGCGGGATGTTTACGAACGCTTCCCGCAATCCGACCGCATGATGCTGAAAAGATCGATCAAGGAAAACAAGCACGTTGCGGCACAAATGAACGCCTATGATCCGCTTCTCGAGGAGGTTGTCTTCGCGTTCCAGGATCGCCGCGTCGTGGAGCAAATCGCCCAGATCACGCGCCTGAAGATGCTCGAACCCGACGTCGATCTGTATGCGGGCGGAATCAGCGCCATGTCGAAAGGCGCGTATTTGCGGCCCCATCTCGACAACTCACACGACAAGCGCCGCGAACGCTATCGAGTGCTCAATTTGCTCTATTACGTGACGCCGGGTTGGCAAGAGAGCTTCGGCGGATCGCTGCAACTCTGGGACGATGGGCCGCGTGGGAAGCCGCGCACCTTTCCGAGCACGTTCAACAGTCTCGTGATCATGCTGACCAACAAGGCTTCCTGGCATTCGGTCAATGAAGTGCGCCACGACGGCCGGCGCTGCTGCGTCTCCAATTACTACTTCTCGCGGCAGTCGCCGGATGAAGCCAACTATTTCCATGCCACATCATTCCGCGGCGAGCCGGGGCAGGTTTCTGCCGATCTTGTAATGCGGGCGGACAACGCGCTGCGCACTGCTGCACTTAAGGTGCTCGGTGAGCGCATCTGGGTGAATCCGCATGTCTATCACCGCGATCGCTGAAGGCGTGACGCCGCTCAGGTACGAGACGCTGGAGCGCCTGGCGGTCGCACCTCCGGTCGAGCGCGTGGCATTTATCGCTGAACTCTGCCGCGATAGGCATGTGCTCGATATCGGCTGCCTCGATGAGACGGCGATCGCCAAGCAACAGACCGACGATTGGCTGCATCGTCGAATTGCGGCCGTAGCTCGCACCGTACTTGGCATCGACAGCTCCGATCGACTGGGAGAGCAAGGGATCGTCACGGGGACGAATTCGCGCATCGTCAAAGGTGACGGAACCGAGCCCGATCTGGCGCAGACCGATGCCGCGACGATCGACGTGATCGTCGCCGGCGAGTTCATCGAGCATCTCGAGAATCCGCTCGCGTTCCTGCGCAGGATGCGCGAGCGCTTCCCTGGCCGCGAGTTGATCCTGTCCACTCCGAATGGAGCATCGTTTGCCAACGCGCTGCTCGGAAGTATCGGACGCGAGGCGCAGCATCGCGACCACCTTCTCACGTCGACCTACAAGACGCTGAATACCTTGTGTGTGCGAGCAGGCTGCCGCGCGTGGGAAATTGTGCCCTACCGCTTTTATGCGACCGAGATGTTGCTGCAATGCTCGGGCCCGAAGCATTGGTGCGTGCTTCTGGTGGAACGAATTATTCGGGTCGTCGAGCGGCTATCTCCGCTGCGCAGCTTTGGCTACGTGGTCAGAATCCAGTTGTGACGGCATCGAAGGTGCGGCGCCCGCGCGTGAGGGCCCATTTCGCCATGACGAAGTTGTAAAGCGTCATCACTACGGTTGCGAGTGGCGCCGCAATGATCATCGGCATTGCCAGTCTGCCACGAAGCGCGCCCACTGCAAGGCTCGCTACGATCAGGCTGGAAACCGAGCCCCCAAGGAACCTTCGGAACGCTGCCCAAGACGATGGAACGCGGAACGTCCACCAGGCGTGAACGAGGTAACTTGCCGGCAGGACCAGCACGAACGTGAGCAGGATGGAAACGCTATAGTGCAACCCGGCCGCATCGCCGCAAATCAGGATCACATTGTTGAGCACTGCACAAAGCGCACCGACCGCGAGATAACGACTGGGCTCCTTGAGTGCGGGCGGAACTTTCAGCACGCGAACACCAGCGCGTAATTATTGCGCCACGGCCGGATGTGACCTTCGGCCACAGGCTGCAGCTTCGGCACGTGCCGGACCACCATGTGCTTGGCTTCGGACGGCGTGAGGTGGGCGACGCGGTCGCCTGTCAGCCAACGGTCGCCAGCGTGACAGAGCCAGTGAATCGGCGCGGAAGACTTGCTCCAATCCTTGAGAACGAACCGGCCGTTGGGCGCGAGCGCTTTACCGATGGCACAGAGCACTTCGCCGCGAAGGTCATCGGGAACATGATGGATCACGTCGGACAGCACGATGAGATCGAATGTCGCCGGATGGGCACCGGCGATTGCCTGGATCGTGGCGTTGCGGAATTCGACGCCGCTGCGGCGTCCGAGATAAAGGCGCCCGGCGCGCGAAGTAATGTCGATCGCCAGGATCTCCGCGTGCGGGAACGCGTCCGCGAGAATTTCGGTTACTGCACCTTCGCCACAGCCGACCTCGAGAACCTTCCGCGGTTGCGCCGCCCACCCGCGCATCTTCGCGCCATAATCGTCGAGGTCCATGAACAGGGCGCGGTAGGCATCGGCAATGCGCCGCTCGTGCCGGCCAAACAAGCCGCGGATCACTTGACCGAGCGGCACCTCAGAGGACTCCGGCGAGGCGGGCACGAACGCGCGGCAGCGCCCGCTCGATGATCCGCGAATCTCGCAGATAGCGAACTACGTCTGCCGGTCCGAGACGGAGCAGCGAACCCAAGGCGCCGACGAGCAGCCCGAGATTGCCGGCCATCGCCTGTGCGAGCGCGCAATTTACTGCTGAGGACGTGAGCGCGCGGCGGTGGACTGAGTCCCGCTGAGCGGCGGGCGCAAGATCGATGTGCCTGGCGATCACCTGTGCCATCTGCTGCGCAAAGTCCTCGCCGTCTGCACTGCCCTTGACGGTCAGAGAGCCGCCGTGGACGCGGAAAGCCGTCGTCACGGCATGGCGGTACACAGTCGAACCCTGGCGGGCGATCTTCAGGTAGAGATCCCAATCCGCCGTGTACCAGAGAGTGTCGTCCAGCCCGCCGGCCGCCATCCATGCCTCTCGCCGGGCGACTGGTGCGGGTATGGCGACGAAATTCTGCACCAGCAGGCGCTCGGCGAGGCGCGGAGCATCAATCGATTGACCGGTCGGCAGAGGACAGCGCCACACGCCTAGTCCGTGGCCGTTCTGATCCACGATCCGCGAAGGATTGAGCAGCAGCACCGCATCGGGATGTGCGACGATTGCACGGCGCATGTCGTCGACGCGTCCGGCCAGCCACAGATCGTCCTGGTGAAGCATTGCGACGTGGGCGGCCCGCGCCTCGTCTACAGCCAGGTTGGTCTTGGCCGTCCAGGGCGTGAGGTCAGGCCGATGCTCATAGCGGATGTCGAGCCGGTCCGAATAAGTGGCGGCAATGGCCTGGCAGGTCGGCTCCGCTCCGGAATCGATCAGGATGAATTCGATGCCGCTGCAGTCCTGACTGGCGGCGCTGGCGAGCGTCGCCGGCAGCCATCGCTCGCCGCAATGGATCGGCATCGCAACGCTGAGCCATGGCGGGCTACGCCGCGAGCTGGATCGCATCGGCTTTCTCAGAGGCTTTTTTGTCCGCAGCCGCCATGAACCGCGCTTCGTTGCCACCGACGATCGCGAGCAGGAACCCGCCCAGTGCGTTTTGGAAGCCCAGGGTAAGGCACAGCGTGCCGACCAAAGCGGGCACGACGCTGTACGTCGCCGCGAAATCGCGTTCCTGCCAGCGCAGAAAGACCAACGCGAGCACGCCCAACCCGGCCGCGATCAGCAAAGCTCCGGCAATCAGCATTGTTTCGAGCGACATCAGGCGCGCGAGCTGGCGCGTGAGTGGGTTTGGCAGTCGGTAGCCGGCACGAACCCCATAGAGATTGCCTGCCGCCGCGAGAATGCCCGACATGTGGCTAAGTCCAAGCGTGCCGGCGGCCAGGATCGCCCAATAGTTGCCGACCGCCGGGAATGTGCTGGGCGCGAAATAGTGCGAGAGGGCAGCAAGCAGCAGCGCGAGTGAGACAACGCCGCCGATCACCGCGGGCACAGCAAATGCCCAAGTTGGACTCAGCATCACCAGGTACCGCAAGTGCCGCCAGCCGTCGCGCCAGGGGCGCAGGTGGGGCGGGCGGGTGCGGAGGTCGGGGAGGAGCTTCACCGGCGTTTCGGCGATGCGCAGACGCTTGAGCGCGGCCTTGATCACCATCTCGCTGGCGAATTCCATGCCGGAGCCGGTGAGCCCGAGTTCGAGGAAGGCGTCCTTGCCGATCGCGCGCAGGCCCGAATGGGCGTCGCTGATCCCCGGACGGAAGAACAGGTTGAGGATGCCGGTCAGCACCGGGTTGCCGATGTACCGGTTCTTCCATGGCATCGCGCCGGGCGAGATGCCGCCCTTGAAGCGCGATCCCATGCACAGCTCGGCGCCGTCGGCGAGCTTGCCGATCATCGCGACGCCGTCGGTGAAATCGTAGCTTCCGTCGGCATCGCCCATCAGGACATATTTGCCACGCGCCGCTTTTGCGCCGCCGATCAGCGCACTGCCGTAGCCGCGCTCCGCGACCGGTACGACGCGCGCGCCGAGCCGCTTCGCAAGCGCCTGGCTGCCGTCGGTCGAGCCGTTGTCGGCGATCAGGATCTCGCCGGTGAGGCCATGTTCGGCTGCAATACGGCCCAGCGCCACCTTGGCGTTGCCGATGCAATGGGGAAGGCACTGCGCCTCGTTGAGGCACGGCATGACGATGGTGACGTCGATGCCTGCGGCGCCGCGCGCCACGCGGGCTTCGGCAAACTGACTGGCCGGCTCGTGCCGCATTCGCTCCCCCGTGACTGCACGGCAGAGTTAGGAGTCAGCGTCTAAGGAACGGTTAATTATGTTTGGAAAGAATTCGCCGCAGGGGCCGGTTCGTGAAAGCTTCCATCCGCTGTGTTGCCATGCTACTACGGCAACACGGGGAGATAGAGATGCATGGCTTCTTGGAGGTGGGTATGGCGATCGCGCTGGCAGCCGGAGCGTCTGCGCCGGACATTCGCGCGGATCGCGCCGAAGACGCTTTCTCCATTCCCTTCGAGCTCGACCATGGTCACATCTTCGTCACCGCCTTCGTGAACGGGCAGGGGCCGTTCCGTTTCGCCTTCGATACTGGCGCGAGCGGAATGGGGCGCGCTGACAGCAGTCTCGCTGCCGAGCTTTCGCTGCCCAAGGTTGACGAGACGGCGAACTCCGACGGCATCAAAGTGAAGATCGCGGACGTCGTCGCGGTCGACAGCCTGCGCCTCGGCAAGCTCGAAAAGCGAAACGTCGAACTGCTTTCGCGCGACTACAACAAGGGCCGGAAGCCAGGCTTGCAGCCGATCAAGGGAATCATCGCTCGCGATTTCTTCGCGGACCGCCTGGTAACGATCGACTATCCGGCACGTGCAATCCGATTCTCCCGCGGAAAGCTGCGTCCGAATGACCCGGGAGTGACGGCGTTCGCTGGCAGCCTGTCAATTCCGGTCTGCTTTTCGGCCGGATGCTTTCCGGCCAAGGTCGACACGGGCTCGAGCCGAACGATCGTGGTCCCGAAGGACCTGGTGCCGAAATTGTCGGCCAGCGAACCGGTCCCGATTGGGCGGGGGATGCGCACGAACAGCGTTGCAACACTCTGGGAAATGACGCTGCACGAGCCTGTGCGCGTCGCTGGCATCACCGCGATCAATCAGAAGGTGCTGTATGCGGAGCCATCAGACTCCGTCATCGTGATCGGGTCCGAGTTCCTCAAGGATTATGTCCTGACGGTCGATCAGCGCAACCATCTCCTGCGGCTCGAGATGCCGCAGAAGCGCTGATCAACCGGCGCTCTCGGCGAGGACGGTCAGGCCCTTGTCGCTGACCTCGGCAAAGCCGCCGGTCACCGGGATCCGCTCGGGTTGCGCGCCGCTCGTGCGGTAAATCGCGATTTCGCCATTCCTCAGCGTCGTCATGTACGGCGCGTGGCCGGCCATGATTCCGGACTCGCCCTCGGCCCCGGGGACGACGACCATGTAGACGTCGTCGGACATCACCAGCCGGTCCGGGGTGACCAGGTCGAAATGCAGATCGGCCATTATTGCTTGCCTTGTATTTTCGCGTCGAATGCGCCGGTCGCGGCCTCGAACTTGTCGCGGCAGCCGGTGTTGCAGAAGCCGACGACCTTGCCGCCGTAGAGCGTCAGGCTGTCCGCGCTGACCGGCTTGCCCGACCAGGGACAGACGTCGTTGACGCAGTCTTCGAGGCGCAGACCGTCCGTCAATCAGGCCTCCTGCGCCAGCTTCTCGGCCTTGGCGACCGCTTCGTCGATTCCGCCGACCATGTAGAAAGCGGCTTCGGGGAGGTGGTCATATTCGCCGTTCACGACCGCCTTGAACGAGCGCACCGTCTCCTCGACCTGGACGAACTTGCCGGGGATGCCGGTGAACACCTCGGCGACGTGGAACGGCTGCGACAGGAAGCGCTGGATCTTGCGCGCGCGGCTGACGGTC
>JAICSX010000105.1 GCA_025936675.1 Sphingomonas sp. | reverse complement strand
TGCGCGTGTTGGGCGCTCGACAACAACCTGACCCGGAAGACGTCCACAAGCGACGCAGTGCTGATCGCCGGATTGAAGGGAATCGTTGCCGGTGCGGCGAACTTGACCCTCGCACTGTTGCTCGGCCAACACCTTCCGGCGATCGACACGCTGATCGCCGCCGGGGGCGTCGGCTTTCTCGGTTATGGCGTCAGCCTCGTCCTCTTCGTGCTGGCTCTGCGCCACCTCGGCAGTGCGCGAGCCGGCGCCTACTTCGCCGTCGCTCCGTTCTTCGGGACGGTCGTCGCCCTGCTGCTCGGCGATGCCCTAACGTGGCAACTAATCGTCGCGGCCGTACTGATGGTGTCGGGGGTGTGGCTGCATATCACCGAACGACACGCGCACGAGCACGTTCACGAGTATCTCGAACATTCACACGCGCACGTTCATGACGAACATCATCAGCACCCACACGACGGCTCCTACGCGCCGGAACCGCACACGCACTTGCACGTGCACGAGCCGCTAGTGCATAGCCACCCCCACTATCCGGACGTGCACCATCGGCATCCGCATTAGTCCCGGCGCCAGCTGGAAAGCGTCAGCCATGTTGCGCTGCGAAGAGCCCACGGTGCCATTAGTCGTGTGACTTGGTTCCGGTGTCCGTGCGCGTCGTGACGGGCTGTTCCGGTGTATTGCCTTCTGAATCGACTGGCGGTGCCGATGTCGCCTGCGTTTCATTATTCAGCTGCGCGCTCGGGTTGCCGTTTAAGCCGGTGCCCAACTGCGCAGCCGAATTATCATTGCCATGCTGTGTAGTCAAATCGCCGCTACGATGGGGTACGGCCGATTGATCCGGTCCGAGCTGCGCCGCGGAATTAGCGTTCACGTCGGTTGCCGACTGATCACCTTTTGCGCCTGATTCCGTTTCATTTGCGATAGCCGTGCCGGCGAAGGCAGCGGCAGCCGTCGCGACTGCAACGATACGTATCCATCTTGTCGCGTTCATGGGGCTCTCCTCAATCCTAGGTTCGCCTGCCTGATTGGCGCCGAGCCGCCGAACTGCCCGACTAACCGGCGCTCAGCACAGGCCGAACCCCATGATGGTCCTGGCGCTTGGCGAGCGTCAGCCGGCGGCACCCGGATTCCCTTGTAGGCGACCACGCGGTAGGAGGACACACTTCAGGCTACCCGACTTGCAGTGATGTTCGAATGGTTTCCGCGGCCGCGCCGCAAATCAAGCGGACTTTCGGCGGCGGGTCAAGGCAGGTTCACTTCTCCGTCACAAGCGAGGCGGTAAGCGGCCAGAGCAGCGGCCGACATCCTCGAGGCCGGTCCCCGTGGAATCGAATACGATGATCTGGTCCTCACTCGTCCGGGCCGGCTTCATTCCCGTCACGATCTCTCCCAGTTCGGCATGAATCGCCGCGCGCGTCATGAAGTTGCCCGCGATGGCATGATGTGAGTCGCCAATCGTGCACGCCTGCTCGGTAATGTCGGTTACGACGGTCGAGCTGGCGAGCAGCGACGGATCTATTTCTTGCTTGTCTTCATTGTCGGCGCCGACGGCGGCGATAAATGTGCCCGGGCGCACCATTTCACGAGTGATGAAGAACTTTCGTGATGTCGTGCATGTAATCACAACATCGCATTGCGATACGGCATGTCCAAAGTCGTCGACGGGGATGATCGGTATTGCGAGCTCCGCACCGTAATCAGCAGCGAACGTGTCGGCACGTTCATGCAGTTTGTCGAAGACGTACAGACGCCGGATCTCGCGCACACCCAGGATGGCCCTCGCCTGTGCCGCGGCTTGCGCACCACACCCGCAGATCAGGGCCGATTCGACGTTCTTGCGCGCGAGGTACTTTGCCGCGATTGCCGTTGCGCAAGGCAGTTATCGAAATCGAGTCCAGGATCGCCAAGGGCGACCCGTTGACGCCATCGTGCAGTATCACGAGGCCCTGAATGGTCGGTAGCCCGAATTTCTCGCTGTTGCGCGGGAAGTTCGCATTCACCTTTGCCGCGAAGTACGGCCGCTCTCCCATGAGCAGACCGGCTTTGACGTGAAAGGAGCCATCGCGCGCGTGCAGCCCGAGGATGCGTTCCACAGCCTGTCCCGATGCCTGCTGTCGAAAGGCCGATTCGACGGCAGCAGCGCAAGCATCGGGCTTCAGTAGCCGCTCTATGTCGTCTCGTGATAAGAAAAGTGCGCCGGCGTGCGCTGTTTCGCCCCTCATAGGGATATCCAATGTTGACACCTACGGGGTCAGGCGAACTGTGGTAGGCATGCTCATACATGTCGAGTGCGAGTATCGGGATACCGCTCGCAATCGCCTGGCTGTGCTCGCCGGCATATTGATTGATGAGCCGTCCATCCCGTGGCATCCAGGACAGCAGTACCCAGCCGGACCCTCCGCCCAGCGCGTAGCCCATGGCGGAGAACTCAGTGCGCCAGCGCTCCACCGAGCCGAAGTCGCGCACGAGCGCCTCGGACATGGTCTTGGTGACCTTCCCCTCGCCGCCCATGCTCGCAAAGTACAGCTCGTGCAGATCGGTGGAATTGAGCGCCACGAGCTCCTCGCGCTTCAGGCCGTTGACGACATAACCTGGCTGTCAACGTCGGTTGAATTCTGACCCACCTTCTGGTGATTTCGTCGGAGTAAATTTGACCCACCCTGGCGTCC
>JAICSX010000036.1 GCA_025936675.1 Sphingomonas sp. | reverse complement strand
GGATCAGGGCGAAAACGGCGCCGATGAATCCGAGGATGAAACGCATGTTTTTGCCTGCCCCTTTATTCGGCGCCAGTAACCGTGGCGACCGAGCCGCCGCGGCGCTTCGTCTGTCCCGCGGGCGCAGCCTCCTCGGCTTCGCCATGAAGCACCGATTCCGTGATCGAACTGGGCAACGGCAGCGGCGTCTCGAGCGCCGAGACGATCGGCAGGATGACGAGGAAATGGAGGAAGTAATAGGCTGCAGCAGCCTGGCCGAGTGCGGTGCGGAACGGGCTGATCGGCGCGCCGCCGACATAGCCGAGGATCAATACGTCCACGACCAACAGCCAGAAGAAGCGCTTGAACATCGGGCGGTACGAGCCCGAACGCACCGGCGACTTGTCGAGCCACGGCAGGAAGAACAGCAGCAGGATCGAGCTGAACATCGCCAGCACGCCCCACAGCTTCGCCGGCAGGATAAAGTCGGCGGTGAACGAGCGCAGGATCGCGTAGAACGGCCAGAAATACCACTCGGGCACGATGTGCGCCGGCGTCGCCAGCGGATTCGCCGGGATGTAATTGTCCGGGTGGCCGAGATAGTTCGGCGCGAAATAGGTCACCAGCGCATAGACCAGCAGCACGGCCGCGGCGAACCAGCCATCCTTCGCGGTGTAGAACGGGTGGAACGGCAGCGTGTCGCGCTCGCTCTTCACGTCCACGCCGGTCGGGTTGCTCGAGCCCGGGATGTGCAGCGCCCAGATGTGCAGGATCACCACCGCGGCGATCACGAACGGCAGCAGATAGTGAAGCGAGAAGAAACGCGTCAGCGCGGCCTGGTCGGGCGCGTAGCCGCCCAGCAGCCAGATGCGCAGCGGCTCGCCGATCACCGGGAAGGCCGAGAAGAAGCCGGTGATGACCTGCGCGCCCCAATAGCTCATCTGCCCCCAGGGGAGCACGTAGCCCATGAACGCGGTCGCCATCATCAGCAGGTAGATGACCAAGCCTAGCATCCACACGAGTTCGCGCGGCGCCTTGTACGATCCGTAGAACAGCCCGCGGAAGATGTGGATGTAGGTGACGATGAAGAAGAAGCTCGCCCCGTTCATGTGGGCGTAGCGCAGCAGCCAGCCGGCGTTGACGTCGCGCATGATCAGCTGGTTGACCGACGTGAACGCGCCGCCGGTGGACGCCGTGTAATGCATTGCGAGCACGATGCCGCTGAGGATCTGGATCATCAGGAAGATCCCGGCGAGCACGCCGAAATTCCAGAAGTAATTCAGGTTGCGCGGCACCGGATAGCCGCCGCCGATGGCGCCGTAGGCGACCCGCGGCAACGGGAGCCGCTCGTCGATCCAGCGGGTGAACGCAGTCTTGGGTTCGTAGGGCTTGGCCCAGGAGAAGCTCATTTCTTGCTCGGTCCCCCGATCAGCACGGTCGTTGGCGATGTGAAGTCATAGTCCGGCACGAACAGGTTCTTCGGCGCCGGGCCCTGCCGGATGCGGGCCGCGGTATCATATTCCGATCCGTGGCACGGGCAGAAGTACCCGCCGAACGGGCCGCGGTTCTCGCCTTCGCCGATGCCGAGCGGCACGCAGCCAAGGTGCGTGCAGACGCCAAGCGTGATCAGCCAGTTCATCTTGCCCGGCTTGGTGCGCTCGGCCAGCGTCTGAGGGTCGCGCAGCGCGGAGAGCGGCACGGCGTTGGCCTCGGCGATCTCCTTGGGCGTGAGATTGCGCACGAACACCGGCTGCTTGCGCCAGCTGACCTTGATCCCCTGCCCCGGCTGGACCTTGGAAATATCGACCTCGGTCGTGGCTTGGGCGAGCACGTCGGCCGACGGCGCCATCTGCACGAGCAAAGGCGCGAGCGCGACGACTGCGCCGACCCCGGCGAAACTCACTGCCGCAACGTTGAGAAAGTCGCGGCGCCGGTAGCCGTCGGGGCCAACGCCCTCGGGCTCCATGCCGTCGGAAACCTCAGCGGATTGTGCCTTGGTGGCCATCATTACCCTTTAGACGCGATTGCCGGTGCCGGATGGCACGTAAGCGAGGCCGCTCCGGGCGGCGCCCGGGGCGATTGGCCGGCCTGATAGCGAGGGGTTTCGGGTCTGTGAAGGGGCGAAGCGCGCGCTCAACCGCCCCGCGCCCGCGCCCGTCCGAACTGTCACTCCGCGCGAGCGCCCGATATCTTTGCCACAAGCCTTCAAGGGAGTGAATTTTAATGAGCTGGTTCATCGGACGGACCGAAGCCCTGTCCAATCCGGAAGCCGCGCGCCACAAGGCGCTCGAACGGCTGCGCTCGCTGGCCGAGCTCGACGATCCTGAAAGCTTGGTCGTGCCGATCCTGCTCGACGCGATCCTGATGGCTGAGTCCTACCGGGGCGCGCGGCATCAGGTGAGCTTCCTTCCCGAGCTTACGCGCGACGTCGACGCGCTGCTGCGCGAGCTGACGATCCTCGATAAAACGAAGGAGTGGGCGGGCCCGTAGCGCGCCCAGTCGGCGGCCCTCGCAAACGTTAGGCGCCCCGTCCGTCAGGCGCGATCGTTCTCATCGCTTCCGTCCCCGCCCGCGCGGAAAAAGATTGGCTCGTTCGAGTTGGCGGCGAGCTTGGAGCGGCAGTCGTCGACCAGCGCCCGGCAGCGTTCGAGGCTGCGGTTCAATCGCGCATTCACCTGCTTCAGGTGAGCGATCTGGTCGCTATCTTGCTGATCGGACACGGCAAAATTCGTTAAAATGGAGTTTCGCGAGTAACCCGCGGAGGCTGCTTCGGTTCCCGTCCAGAACCCACCTTTCCGCCCGTGCGCGAGCAGGGCCTGTGAAGTCCGCGCTTGTTGGTGCAATCCTCGCGATCTTCGAACCCGGAGGAGCGCATGCGCGAAACGTTCAAACGCTACAGCCTGGCCTGGGTCACCGGGACGATCTTCGTCGTGCTGCTGAGGGCGCAATGGCTGTCGGGATGGAACGAATATGTCAGCCTGCAGCACGAGCATCACGCCGAGGTGCATGTTGCAACCTACCTGTTCCAGATGACCCGGAGCACGCTCGAGAACTGGCAAGCGGAGTTCTTTTCGCTTCTCTACCAGGTCGTGGTGCTGACCTATCTCTATTACGCCGGGTCGCCGATCGCCGGCGGCAGCGATCAACGGCTCGAAGAGAAGATCGACGCCATCCTGCGCAAGGTCCATCCCGATGAAGCCGACAAGGTGATCGGCGAGCTCGATCACCTTTATCCCAGGAAGTGAGTCCGCTCTGCCGCAGCCATCGCCGCCGTGGTCGATCGGTGGTACAAGGCGACTCGCGCGCGGGGGGTCTGCGCATGCAGGGGTATCGGCTCTATTTCCTCGACCGCTCGAGCGGTCACATCGAGCACCGCCGCGAGTTCATTGCGGACGGCGATGCCGACGCGATCGCAATTGCAGGCGGCTGGAGCACCGGCCAGGCGATGGAGCTCTGGGCCGGACCGCGCAAGCTCCGGCGCTGGGAAGCGGAAGCGATCGCACCCGACTAGACGGCGGCCAAATTGCCGGAGTGAAATGCTCACCGCCCTCCTGACTCAGGCGGCTCGGTCGGGAAATAGAGACTCCCAAGCTCGAATCGGATTGTGCTGCCCGGCGGCTGCCGGCTTGGCGCTCCGCGTCCGGGCGAGAGGCATTCTCGAAGCAGGAAAGCGACCATGGCGACCGACGCAGGGACGATATTATCGCGGATCAAGGACGAGGAGATCGACTGGGTCGACCTGCGGTTCACCGATCCCAAGGGCAAGTGGCAGCACCTGACCATGGCGTCCGGCGTGATCGACGAGGACATGCTCACCGACGGCTTCATGTTCGATGGAAGCTCGATTGCCGGCTGGAAGGCGATCAACGAGTCGGACATGATCCTCAAGGCCGATCTCGACGCGGCCTATGTCGACCCGTTCAGCGCGACGCCGATGCTGATCCTGTTCTGCAACGTCGTCGAGCCGTCCACCGGCGAGCTTTACGGCCGCGACCCGCGCTCAACGGCCACACGCGCCGAGGCCTACGTCAAGGCCGCGGGCGTCGGCGACGCCGTGTTCGTCGGGCCGGAGGCCGAGTTCTTCATGTTTGACGACGTCCGGTTCGAGGACGGCTACAACGTCAGCTGCTTCCGCATCGACGACGTCGAGCTACCGACCAACACCGGCCGCGAATATGAAGGCGGCAACCTCGCCCACCGGCCGCGCGCCAAGGGCGGCTACTTCCCCGTCGCGCCGGTCGACAGCGCAATGGACATCCGCGGCGAGATGGTCTCGACGATGCTCGAGATGGGCCTGCCGATGGACAAGCACCATCACGAGGTCGCCGCTTCACAGCACGAGCTCGGCCTGACCTACGGCGGCCTGGTCGAGACGGCCGACCGCATGCAGATCTACAAATATGTCGTGCACATGGTCGCCCATGCCTATGGCAAGACCGCGACCTTCATGCCCAAACCCATAGCCAAGGACAACGGCAGCGGCATGCACACGCACATGTCGATCTGGAAAGGCGGCAAGCCTTTGTTCGCCGGCAACGGCTATGCCGGCCTGAGCGAAACCGCGCTCTACTTCATCGGCGGCGTGATCAAGCACGCACGCGCGCTCAACGCTTTCACCAACCCGACGACCAACAGCTACAAGCGCCTCGTCCCCGGCTTCGAAGCGCCGGTGCTGCTGGCTTACTCAAGCCGCAACCGCTCGGCCTCCTGCCGCATCCCCTATGGTGCCGGCGAGAAAGCGAAGCGGGTCGAGTTCCGCTTCCCGGATGCGCTTGCCAACCCCTATCTCGCTTATTCGGCGCTGCTGATGGCCGGGCTCGACGGCATCCAGAACCGAATCCATCCCGGCGACCCGATGGACAAGAATCTCTACGACCTGCCGCCGCAGGAGTTGGTCAACATCCCGACCGTGTGCGGTTCACTGCGCGAGGCGCTCGTCAGCCTTCAGAACGACCGCGCCTTCCTCACCCGCGGCGATGTGTTCAGCGACGACCAGATCGACAGCTACATCGATCTGAAATGGGAGGAAGTGATGCGCTGGGAAACGACCCCTAGCCCTGTCGAATTTGATATGTATTATTCGTCCTAAAGCGGGACTCGGGTAGAGAACCGCCTACGCGACGCCGGTGGAGGGCATCCCTCCCACCTCCCACAAGTCCCTTCACCGGCATCGTGCCTCTCGGCAGGTGCACGATTCGGTAACCTCGCCCGTTACATAACCGTCGCGTCGGGTCCGAAGGTGGGGCGATGAGTATCAGGACGAGGATTTTCGGTTCCGGAGCGGACGAACCTTTGCTTCGCGCGAAGAAGCCGAAGGGCGCGGTGCCGGACGTGCTCAACAGCGTCGCGGTCATCCGGTCCGAAAGCCGCCGCGGCAACGCCCGCGTGCGCGACCGTCACCGCCTCAATCAGGAACAGGCACTGCTGCGCCACGACGGGCAGGAGCATGTCGTCGAGCTCGTCAACCTGTCGGGCGGCGGAGCAATGATCCGCTGCGATCTCGGGCTGGTGCTGTGGGATCAAGTCGGTCTCGTTCTCGGCGAAGGCGGCCAGCTGGACTGCGCGGTGCGCTGGATCAGGGATGATTGCGCCGGGCTCGAGTTCGCGCACGAGACCCGCATCGACTGCGGACAGCAGGAGCGCGATGCGTTGCTCCGCGACGTCGTCCGCAGGAGCTTCCCGGAAGCCCAGATCGACTCCCTCGACCCCACCATCGCGGACGAGGATGACGGCCAACCGGCCGATTGCCGGCAGGCGGAGCGGCACCCGCTGATCTGGAGCGGCGTCGTCTATCACGATTTCGAGGAGATCGAGCCGGTCCGCCTGCGCAACATCTCGGCCACCGGCGCGCTGGTCCAGTCGGGTCACGAGCTGGAGACCGGATCGACCGTCTATCTCGAAATCGGCGGCCTCGATCGACTCCAGGCGACGGTGCGCTGGACTCGCGGCGGCCAGTCCGGCCTCGAGTTCCACGAACCCTTCAACATGCCCTCGCTCGCGGAGGCGGCGCCGGAAATCGCGCCCTCTGGCGGGAAATATTCCTCGGAATTTGGAACGCAGGAGCCCTGGGCCCCGGGATGGAGGCGCTCGACCATCGGCGAGTTGGCCCGCAATCTCGGCGGCTAGGTCCGCTCGTAGATCACGCCGACCTTGTCCTGGCGAATGCGCCGCCAGCCCGGCGTCTTGTTCAGCATGTTGATGAACGCCTTCGAGCCGTGCGGAGCGATTGCCCAGCGGATATCCCAGCGCTTGACGGCACTCGCGAACGCACGCGCATCGCCGTCGCTGATCCGGCCATAGCCGAGGACGAAGTCGTCGCCGTACATGTCGCCGCGGCCGTCGACATAAGGGCGAATCCCGGACAGGATCAGCGGTCCGCCCATGGTGTAATTGTTGAGCACCGGCTTCGAGCGGAGTTCCGGCGGCACGGCTGCGATCAGCTTCCACGGGTTCGTCTCGCTGTCCGGCGGGCTGAGCGGCATGATCATCCGGACGGTCAGCAGCACCAGCGCACCGGCAGCGGCGACCGTCACGGCGAGGCGGCGGTCGTCCGGAGCAGGTTCCTCGACGCCTTTCGCAAGCCCTTCCGGCAACACCATCGCAGCGACGATCGCGAACACCGCTTGATGGCGCGCCTGAAGGAATGCGGCGAGCAGCAATGCGCCGAGCAGGAACCAGCGCACCGGGTGCAGCCGCGGGCGCTTCCAGGCGATCAGAGCGATCGTGAGCGCCAGCACGCCGAAGAAGAACGGCGTCACCTTTGGGTTCGACGGCTTCCACTCGTCGATCATCGGCAGCATTTTGAGGTTGGTGAAGCCCAACGGGTAAAGCACGCCGTGGAGACCGTTCGCGTTGATGCAGACCGCGACGAGGCAGGCCAGCCCGAAGATCAACCATTGGCGTAGCGCCCGCAAGCGATCAGGCGAAGCGGCGAGCGCCTCCAGGCCGAACACGCCGGCAATCAGCAGGCCGATGACGAAGCTCGCATGGAGGTTGCCCCAGAGCGTCATCAGCAGCGCAGTCCACAACGGCGGCGCGCGGTCCTGCTCGTGCGCTCGCGTCAACAGCCACGTCCACAAAGCGATGATCGGCCATACCAGCACATGCGGGCGGGCAAGCATCATCGGGATCAGGACGAGGTCCATCGCGACAAGCGCCAGCAGCGGGAAGCGTCCCCAGCGCCGGGCGTTGAAGAACACGATGCCATTGAGCGCGATCATCGCGGCCGTGACGAGCGCGGCGACGCCGCTGTAACCGGCAAGGTCGTAGGCCGAGGCATGAATGACGTCGGCGAGCCATTCCATCGGCACCCACGGCTTGCCTGCCCAGGTGAAGGAGAACGGGTCGGTGGCCGGCAGCATGCCATGCTGGAGGATCCACCGGCCGCTGGCGATGTGCCAGCTGACATCGCCGTCGTTGAAGATGGTCTGCGAGCTTCCCAGCGCGACCGGCAGCAGTAGAACGCCCACCAGCATCGGCAGGAAGAGCTTGCGCGGGCGCTCCGCCTCTATGTCCGTCTCCGTCTCGACCATCGACCCCACCCAGCGACGCGTTCGATTACGTGCGGGCGTCTCGCGTCCGCTCCGCGTTGCGCGATGCGAACAGGAAATAGATCAACAGCCCGAACAGGTTCCAACCGAAGAAGAACATGACGGTGAGCCGTGACAAATTGGTAAAGAGATAGATGCAGCCGAGGATCGTCACCGGTGCGACCAGCCAGACGAGCGGCGTCGAGAATGGTCGTTTGGCGTTCGGCTCGCGCTTGCGACGCACGAGGACGCACACGGCAACCGCCACGAACGCGCACAGCGTGCCGGCATTCGCCAGCGAGGCGATGACGTCGATCGGAGTGACTGCGGCGATCAAGCCCACGACGATCGCGGTCGCGGTCGTGATCCGCGCCGGCGTTCCGCGCTTCTGCCAGATCGCCGCGAAGCTCTTTGGGAAAAAGCCGTCGCGCGCCATGACGAGGAAAATCCGGCTCTGGCCGAACAGGAACGCCAGGATCACGGTCGGCAGCGCAATGACGGCACCCGCCGACACGATCGTCGCCACCCTGCCCTGCCCGGCTTCCCTCAGGATCAGCGCCAGCGGTTCCGGGCTGTTCGCGAACTTGGTGTAGTGCACCGCGCCCACCGCCGCGGTGGCGAGGATGAGGTAAATCAACGTGCAGGCGACCATCGACCCGACAATGCCGATGGCAAGGTCGCGCCCGGGGTTCTTCGCCTCTTCCGCCGCGGTCGAGATGGCGTCGAAGCCGTAGAAAGCGAAGAAGATGATCGCCGCGGCGGGCATGATCCCATAGGGCCTGCCGCACGCACCGAGCGTGCTGAAGACGCCGCGCGGCGCGAACGGGTGCAGGTTGGCCGCGCTGAAGTGCGGCAGGGCGACGATCACGAACAGCGACAAGGTCAGCAGCTTGACCACCACCAGCGTCGAATTCACCCGAGCGCTCTCGCGGGTGCCGAAGTTCAACATCGCGGCGACGACTCCGATGATCAGCACCGCAAGCGCGTTGATTCCGAACGAAGCTTGCTGGACGGGCCCGCCGCACTGCTGCCCGCCCAAAGTCGGGCCGTGCGTCAGGAAATCCGGAAGCCCGGGGCCGATGTGGCGCAAGGCGTCGTTCGCGTAACCGGCCCAACCCACGGCGACCGTGGAGACCACGAGCGAATATTCGAGGATCAGGCTCCAGCCGACGATCCAGGCGATGAGCTCGCCGAGCACTGTATAGGAGTAAGTGTAAGCGCTGCCAGAGACCGGGATGCTGGTCGCCATCTCCGCATAACAGAGCGCCGCGCAGGCACAGATCAGGCCGGCGATACAGAAGCTGACGAGAACCGCGGGGCCCGCGCGATCGGCGCCCACCCCGGTAAGGGTCAGGATGCCGGTGCCGACGATCGCGCCGACGCCGAGCGCAACCAGGTGCGGCCACGACAGGGATTTCTTGAGCCGATGCTCATGAGGAACATCATCGGGCGCGACGATCGACTTGCGGAAGTTCCAGTTCTTCATCGGCGCGCGCCCCCGTTGCGGTCGTCATTGCGAAGACCCCGGACCACGATCCGGGGGACGAAGCAATCCAGTTTGTGCCGCTGGATTGCTTGCCTACGCTCGCAACGACGAGGCGATGCGTCAATGATCCTTCCACAGCGGAGGTAGCCGTAGCAGCCCGTGCGCGAATCTTCCCAATCTTCGCACTGACGCGCACCCATTCGCCGTCGCGGATGCGCGGCCCTCGCGCCGATGATCGTAGCGCTCGGTTCGAGGCAGTGAAGCCAATCGTGCAGCACAGAAGCGGGGGTGTAGGACAGAGGTTTCAGCGATGGAGCTTCTGTCCGCTTTCGACCCAAAGCTGACTCTCGCCGTCTATCGGGTGGCAGGCCGAGGATGGCCAAGCCGTCGGAGGATGGTTCCGTCGCGTCGCACCAGATAGCTCGCCCCCGGCCCACATTTCTGCGGAGGTCGAATCGTCAATGTGTCACTCTTCGGATCGTTCGTGACAGTACGATCCGAGCTGAAGCCGATTTGGAGAATTTGCGAATTGTCGCTGTGCGGAACCACGATGACGCGGAAGCAAGACCAATTGGCGTGAGTTTTCTTGAACTCGGCCAGAGCTGCTCCGATCGGCCTCACATACGTCGTGGGAAATTGAGTTACGTTTTGCTCTGCTACGTCTTGTCGTAATGCCGCTGAGGAGCTGGCTATCGAAAGAGCGACAAGAATTTGAAGGATCATCGGCACGACTACTAACACTCGTCTATGTCCGCTTTCCACCCGTTGCGGACACTCTCTGTTAGTCTCGTAAGCCTATGAACGTCTGAATGGCACGGGACCTCATGTGGCTGCGCAAGCTTGCCGAAGCTTACTTCGACCCTTCGAAGCATCAGGACCTTCCGCTAGATGACGATGACCCGCTGGAAGCGGGTTATGACCGCGCCAGTGCGTTAATCTCGCAAGTCTTCGGATTAGAGAACGAGCCAGATGACTGTTGGCGCTTTATTCAGATCGCTTGCCAGCTGCAGCTTACTGACGATGAGCTCGGGCTGCTCGGTGCAGGTCTCTTGGAAAATCTGATGGACGCACACGGGGCGGACTTTCTGGACCGTGTCGAGTCGGCAGCGAAAGAGAGTGCCGCCATGCAGAAGGTTGTTGATGCAGCGTGGACAATGAGCATGGAACCGTACGTGGCTCGTGCTTTCAAGACAATTCAGTCCCACAAGGGCAAGCGGCGCTAATGTCAGCGTTCCACCCGTTGCAGACATTAACCTCGGCCCCCATCATGAGTCCGCTCCGGCTTTTTGCAAGGTACGACCGTGTTGGCTTTATTTTTGACGGCAGCGCTCTTGCCGCACCCTGATACACCACGCGCCATCACACCCGCGGTCGTCGGACATATGATCGACCTTTATGGTGCGAAGGCGACAGTCAATAAGCTGGCGATAGTTGCTCCTGACGACAGTCGTTCCATGTTCGGGATCTACGACAAGGTCCTTGATGGCGTGTCGTCCGGTGACTCTCGATGGCTCGCGTTAGTGCCTCGGCTGGACCCCGGCACAGACGCCGGCACTGCCGAGTTTCTGCGGATCGCCGTAGCGGAAGCACTGCCGAGAAATCCGGTTGGCGTTCTCCGCTTCACGTCGGGTCTGGCGTGGTTCCCCGACGCGTGTGGCTATCCGATGATTGAGCCTAGCAAACGTGAGATGCGCGCATACTTCAAGGCGGCCATTCCGGCGCTGAAGGCTGTGCACGAATCCACGTTGGCGCGGGCAAAGCGGATATGCCTGGCCAAGCTAATGGAAGCGTGGCGCGTTCCCTAACGTCAGCTGTCGACCCGTTGCGGACGTTAGCGCGCCGTGGGACGTTCCGCTCATGAGGATTGTCTTGTTGCTTGCGCCTCTGGCGCTCTGCGGCTGCTCAGCGCGAGCTAAGAGTCCCCACGACCGCATCATGGATCAGGTCGAGAACACCGTAAGTTTGCCTAACGGTGCTCAACCATTGCGCGACTACGCTCGCTACTATGCATTCGACGATACGGGCCGCGTGTCAGTCGTTTTCGCTCTGCCTGGTCCGCCTCCGTCAGGCAACGAAATCTGCAAGGATATCGATGGAAGACTTCCGCCAGAGAAATGGCGGACGGTTCCGTGCCCAGCGCCATCGCCAGAAGAAAGCTATTTGCCAGCCGGTCAGAGACGTTGGATGAGCGATTGGTTGGGCATTCCGAGAACCCCTGACACTCTTGGATGGGAGCAAATAACCTTCACCTACGACGCTCGACGGAGAGCTTTCGCGACGAAGCCCGAATGTTCCAATCAATTGCGATCACCGCACGGACCTAAATGATTGGGGCACCGAGTTGGCCTGGTTACGTCCGCTTTCGACCCATTGCAGACATTAAACCTACGCGCGAAATGCCTACGGCGGGGCAGACGAGCACCGCTGGTCAGTCGACGGGTATTCCCTTGGGGAAATCTGCGCGAAGCGGCTTGATGCAATCGCCGAAACTCTTGCGCGCAATGTCGGTAAAAGTTTGCAGGCGCTCGGCATCGACCGCCCCGAGCTTTCTGAGCTGGGGAATGCTCCAGCGCGCAGCGCTGTTCATGAAGCGGTCGTCGTTGTGCAGGAGCTCGACCGCGTTCAGCACCTGGATCGTCTCCGCTTCGCTAAGCGGGCCGCCCTTGCGGTTCAGCGCGTGCAGCCGGGCGATGTGCTCCTGCTCGACCTGTGCGGTTTGCCCGAAGTCGGGCATGACAGCATAGGGCATCATATAGGGTTGCAGGACGTCCTGGTTGATGTGCGTCGTTACGTCGGAGGCCGTCGCGGCCTGTTGGGCGACGACGTCGTAGCTGACAGGGAAGACCTGGTAGCTGTCGACGAAAGCGACGATCCGGTCCCGCGGCGCGTGGTCCTCAACCGCGGCTCGGATCGCGTCGAGCCGCTGGCTGAGGCACGGGTGCATCATCGCGCGCTGGTAGATTTGCGGCCCGTCGTCCCACAGCAGCTCATGCTTCATCGCCTCTTCGGCGGCGCGGATCTTCTGCTGCCATTCCCAACCTTGCACCACTTCCTGGCCGAGCAAGGCGATCAGCACGCCGATGACGACGATCGCGAGCTCGCGCGCGTCGTTGCGCCAGTCGTGCCAAGGACTCTGCGATTGCTTCCGCATGTGAGGCCCCCTCATGGGTGAGCCTAGGCGAGAAAGGGAAAATTAAACAGCATGAGCGAGATGGCCAATGGCGGCTTCCCACCCATTCCGGACGCTAGCGGCTTAGGTCAGCTTTCCACCCATTGCGGACATCTAGCTGGCGGCACAGATTAGCGCTTGCCTGACGCCCACCACTGCTTCCCGCTTCTCAGACCAAATCCTCAGGTACGGGAGGATAAGCTCGTATCCGACTTCGACGTGGCAACCAGCCCAGGTGAGTGAGCCGGACACATCATCCTCGTTGCGCTGGTAAGGCGGTAAGGTCACTTCGGCTTCCGGGTGCTTTGCGGCGAACTGTTCGATAAGGCTGCGCTGCGGCGGTTCCGCACTAGGATCGTCAGCCCACCAGAGTGTGCAAGACAATCCCGGTCGCCCGCAACTGGCAGACCGCAAGTCGGGTTTGACCTCTTCAACCTCGTTGAACGGCCTCAATGCAGCGGTCCTCATAGTGCCGGTTCATAGCGCGCCTGAATGTCCGCTTTCCACCCATTCGGGACGCTAGCGGCTTAGGTCTGCTTTCGACCCAAAGCGGACGTTCACTTCAATTCGTCGAAAACTCTCGTGAACTCAGGAAGCTTTAGCTGTTGCTTCTCGCTCGCAAACTGCTGCTGGGTCAGTGGACCTTTCAAGATCGCACCCGCACCCTCATCCGTTTTCTCAGTGCTCGTCCTAGTGACGTAATAATAGTTGGTCACGGAGCGGTCGGCAGGAGCAGGCCAATGCTTTCTCGGGTGGATAGCTAGCGTGATGAAGCGGTGATTGTAGCCTGCTGCAAACACGGTCTCGTCACCGAGTTGATCACCGACACAACTTCCGTCTTCAAGTGCCCTGCAGAGCGACATCTGTTCCATCTCGTCAACAGCGACGAGGTGGAAAGGTCCATCGAGCTTTTCATCGTGCACGAAGCCCTGCCCGCAAGCAGCGGTCGCAAAGCAGAGCGCCGCCGCGGCGGCTAACCTTACGGGCTGAAAGCTCATCGCTGCTACATAGCGGGCCAACGTCTGCTTTCCACCCATTGCGGACATTGCAGAACAGCGGCAGGTTCGCCGTGTGCCAGTTCATCCAAAGGTCGACGCGGTCTCAAGGTTCATAAGCTCGCTTGTGATCCTAGCTTGGGTGTTCACCGTTCTGATTTGGATCCTCGGCGTCTTCGGAATTGTGGTGCAATGGCTTAATTGGGGAATGTCGCTCGACTGCATCCGAGGTGACCCGGAGTATCCGTGCCCCACGGCTTTTCAGGCCCTCAAATCGACCGTCGCAATCGCCGCGGTCCTCGGCGTGCTCACCCTTATCGTGGGCTTCGTCGCCCGACGAGTTCAAAGGCGACTGTAGAGTCAGCCCTCAACATGCGGACGTCCGTGATGCCGTAGAACGCTTCCACGTGGCTTCTTCTGGAAGGTCGTGCCATGCTCGTACGCGGGGAGGTCCCCTTCCATGATCCAGTCGATATTACTCGTAGCAGTAACTGCCCTTGCCACCTGGTTCATCATGAGGTGGGCCAGATGGACGCCGGATCGACCGAAGCGTCTCTCGCCTCAGGAGAGGGAAGCCGAGAGCGCAAAGGAAATCGGAACTCAGCTTGACGGGGCGCGGGATCGAGCGAGCGTCGCTGAGATCGAGCGTAACAGGCTGGCGCTCGCGAAGGCGGTAAAAGCGGCTCTGTGGATCACGGAAGCTCGCTTGAACCTGGCCGTCCCCGAGCTATTGAAAATGGCGCAGCTCTGGGTCGGGAAATCGGAGGCCCGCGGAGAACAATGGACACCCCCCAAGGGCGTGACCGACATCGAAGGGTTGGACGACCCCGAAGCTCCATGGGCGTCCTGGAGCATTGATGGTCAGCGCTGGCGCATCGAGGCCTTGTGGCGTCCGTCAGCCATTCCGGAAGAGATCGAAGGAGACGTCGGCACGTTCAAAGTCCTGCTCGATCGGCAGCTCGTGCTCGATATGACGATCAGCAACAGGGATCCGCAACTTCTGTGGGTCGATGCTTTGACCGTCGGGCCGTGGGTTTCGGAGCTGCTCGCCTTTGCCGGCGCACGAACATCCGATGCGAAGGCGCGGTCAAGTGCGCGATCAGCGCGCAAGAACCAGGATCGAGCGGACAACATCCACTGGTCATAGGTCGCGCGCTTGCGTGCGCTCTGTCGCAGCTTCAGCCGCTATGCCGCCACGGTCGAGAGTAGTCGCTTGCGACGACGCCGGATCGAGAGACCCATGGCACCAAAGCCGATCAGCATCAGCGCCCAGGATGACGGTTCTGGAACGGCTGCCACGGTAACCGGACTCTCGTAGTCGAGCACATCTGTGCCGTTTGTGACGCCGACGCCGTAGTTCAGTCCGAGCCCCGGCACGTTCCCGTTGCTCCACAGGTTGACCGCATCGCCGTTCGCGAGCGTGAACACGAGACCGTAGATATCGAACACGCCCCCGGAAAATGGATAGCTGGTGGCAGTCTGCGGCGATCCTCCCGGATAGAACAGGTCGTCGTACGAAAATCCAGGAGCGGTGCCATCCGGACCCGCAACCCCGTTGGCGACCGGGTAGAAGCCGAAGCTGTGGGGCGCGAGGAGATTGTCCGAAGTCGGCAAGCCGGGATTACTTGGAACGATGCCGGTGATGGCGACATCCGTAAGCCCGGCGATGTTGGAGTCCGAAAAGGTCCCGGTGATCCCCGTCACCACGAACGAGCCGACGGGATCGAACGTATTGGGCGAAGTGCCAATGGGCCCCTGGTTCTGATCGGCCATGTAGGCGAGGAAGATAGAGGCGCTTATTCCCGAACCAGACACATCGAACTGGGCTTGCTGTGCCTGCGCAGGATAAGCCCAGGCTGCTCCAAGAACCGCCAAACAGAACGCGATGCTGCGTTTCATGTTCATCCTCCCGAGAGAGACGCGCTCAACGAGGAGCCGGCTAGCGATCGGCATGGTCGAGCCCCCGAAGGCTCGTTAACCGATGATTGAGCGCGGAAGTTCAACATCCACGTCTCGCCCGACGAGAATTGATGTTGCTCAACGAGCGGACAACCTGACCATTGCGATCTGATCGCTGAGATCGCGCGCGTCGCCATCGCGGACGTCACGCCGTCCGTTTCACGCCTTCTCCAGGTCGCCTTCTCGCATGTGCAGATAAGTGCTGTCGAAGCCGGCGACCTTCGCAAGCTTCCGCCAATCGCCGATCTGGATCGACCGCGCGCTCGACCTTGCGATCAGGCCGTCTTGCTCCAGTGTCCTGATGGTGCGGTTGACGTGCACTGGAGTAAGGCCGGTCGCATCGGCGAGTTGCTCTTGCGTCATCGGCAATTCGTAGTCGGTATGCTGCCCAAGGCCGGCCAGCTTGAGCCGTAGGGAGAACTCGCAAAACAGGTGAGCGAGACGGGTTCTCGCGTCCCTCCTGCCGACGTTCATGATCCATTCGCGAAAGATCGAACCGTCGACCAGCGTGTCCATCCACATTGCCCGGCCGACAGCAGGACGCTCAGCAGCGATCCGTTCAATCTGCTGGCGCGGGATCATCGCGATCATGCCCTTTGTCAGCATCTGAACGTCGTGATCGGCGACGCCCAGCAGCGAGTTCTGGAGGTCGACCATTTCACCCTTCATCTGAACGGCGACGATCTGCCGCTGGCCCTGTGCGCCGATCTTGCTGCGCACTGCAAAGCCGGCCAGCAGCACGCAGGAATGCTGGGGCGTATCTCCCTGACGGACGATGTAGTCGTGCTGGTCCAAGCGCTTCGTCGTGTGAGGCAGCGCCAGCACCGCCGCCCGATCTTCAGGGCTTAGCTGCTGCCGGTATTCAAGCTTTCGGAGCAGGGGCTCCAACGTTGCTGCCGATGGCTTGTCCTGGGTGGGCATTAATAGCCGCCGCCTCGGCCGACCAGGACGATGGCTTCGAACACGAGTTTCGCGCTCATTACAGGCTGCTGCCCATCGTGGACTTCCACCGAGAGGTTCCGCTTTATGCTTTCGGGCAGCACGTCGCGCGCAAGCTCCGCGAGCGATAGAGCTGCCTGCTGCTTCACGGCATCGAGATCGGGAAGCTCGACCCCTACGTCGTCCGCAACGAAATCCTCGTTGTCTCGCGTGTCGAAGAAGTAGAGCGCCATCGAACCCGAACAGTCGAGCGCTCGGCGATGTTCCGGTTTCGCCCTAATGCGAGCTTTTCACCCAAAGCAGGCATTCGCCCCGCCTCAATAATCCTTGCTCACCCGAACGCTCGCGCTTGACCGGCCGACTGTCGAGACGGTCGACAGCAGCGAGAGCCAGCGGGTCATCTGGTACTCGATCCGCGTCGCCGAATAGCCCTGACCGTCGGTCACCACTTCGACGAACAATTTGCGCGTGATGTACTTGCCCGCGCCGATCGCAGTCTTCTGCCCGGTCGCAACATCGGCCGGCACCACCCGCAACCGGTCGAGCCCGATCGCGCGGCGAAGTGCATTGATCGGGTCGAGACTTCCCGAGCCCGACTGAAGCGCGGCCACGGCCGAGGCAAGCTGGAGCGCTTCGGGCGCCGAAAGGTTGGTGATCGAAGTGCCGAACAGGATGCGGGACAGCAGCTCGTCCTGCGGCAGCGGCGGCGTGCTGGCGAAGGTGATCTCGGGCTTGAGGCCGGTGCCGCGCACGGTGACGTCGGCGTCGAGCCCCTGGACGGTGGCCTGGGCATGGATGTCAAGCAATGGATTGGGCGGGCTTTCGCCGAGGAAGCGGATAACGCCGCGATCGAGCTGAAAGACACGCCCGGCGAAATCGTAATTGCCCTGCACCAGTTCGGCGCGGCCGGTGAACCGTGGCTCGTCGGCAAGGCCGCCGACCTGCAGGTTGGTGGTCCAGTGGCTGTCGATGCCGAGGCCGGTGACCCGGACATCGCTTCCGGCGAGGTTGAGGTTGAGCTTCCACGGATGGAGGTCCTGGACCTCGATCACGTCTTCGGGCGCGAGGCCGCTTTCCTTGACGTTGAGCTGCGGAACCGCGGCTGCGGCGCTCGCGCGGCCGAGCTGGAAGCGAGCTTTGTTGAGCTTGAGATCGCCCGAGATGATCCCGCCCTGTCCGTCGGAGCGGATCTGGATCGGTCCGGTGACTCGCCCCGCGACGTCGTCGCGGTTGAGCAGCAGCGCCTGACTGGCGTTGAACGACAGGTTGAGCGCCGTGCGTCCGCCGGAAAACGTGACGGTGCCGTTGCCCGCGATCGAGCCGCCGCCAGCCGTCGAGCCGCTGATCTGGTTGAAGATCAGTTGCGGGCCCGAAAAGCGCGCGTGGCTCACGAGATTAGTGATGACCATGCCGGTCACCTGGCTTTCGAGCCGGGCATTTTGCGTCTTCAGCGAGCCGCGGATCGCCGGGTTGGCCAATGTGCCACCAATGTCGGCCCCCACCGCCAGCGGCCCGGACATGTCGATGACCTCGCTCCCCGTCAGCCGCCACAGGGTGTCCGCCGGTCCGGCATAGCGCAGCTGCGCGAACAGCGGCGCCTTCATCAGCTCGGCGACCAGCGAACCGCCGCCCATTGGCGCAAAGCGCGCCTGCGCCCGGCCGACGATTTTTCCGTCGCTCGCCGCGATCGCCCGCAGCGCAGCCTTGTCGTTGTCGACCAGCGCCGCGATTCCGACGTCGATCGGCTTGGATGCAAGCACCAGCCCGGCGCGGCTGAGTCCGCGCACGGTCAGGTTGAGGCGGCCGCTGCGATTGCCTTTCCAGGCGTAATCGAGCCGTCCCGTCGCGGAGCCGGAAAGGTCGAGATGCGGCCAGGCGATGTCGAGCACTTCGAGCGGCATGCCCTCGACCTGCGCGTGCACTTCGGGTCGCGAGCCGCTGCGCCCCGAGACGATCGCTGTTCCTCCGGCGAAGCGCAGGCTGGTCGGCGCCAGGGCCCATCCATCGCCCGAGCGGGTCAGGACGGCTGCCTGGTTGAGCACCAGCGGCTGGCGCTCGATGCGGCCGCTGCCGGTCAGGCTGATCGTGCCGGGCGTCACGTCGGCGGTGGTCGAGAAGGCAAAGGCCGCGCCGCGCCGGCCGGCGAAGGCCGCCCGGACCTGGCCGCTGCCGTTGATCAGCCGGGCATTGGCGGTGAGCCGCGCGAGCGTGACTGCGCCGGCCGAAAGGCCGCGCGCGTCGATTGTCCCGTCGACGGTGGTGCGTTCGTCGGCGAGGATGATCGTGCCGTCTACCCGGCCGCTGCGCACGGAGAACGCGTCCGGGAAGCTCGCATTGTTCGCCGTCAAATGCGCATCGATGCGCTGCGCCTGCCCGGCCGGCGAGAAGTCCAGAGTCCCGCCGAGCGTGCCACCGGCAAGCGTCAGCCGGCCGGTGAAACCGCCGGGATCGGATCGCAATTGTCCGCTGGCATGCGCTCCGCCGGCATCGAGGGCCGCGATCGCGATGACCGTCGGCGCATTCTTCGGCAGCAGGATCTGGCCGTTGCTGGTGAACGGCCCGAGCTTCGAGCCGCCACTGGCGCGATAGTTGAACCCGGCGGCGGTGGGATCGAGCAGCAGGCGCATGTTGCGGATGCCGAGCGATTCGTTCGGCCGCTCGAGGAACAGGTCGAGCCTGGGCCGTTCGATATGCCCGTCGAGGACCATTTTCAGCGGCCCGTATTTCGCCTGCCGGCCGGTCGCGACGATGTGGAAGGTCCCGTCGCGCAAGCGCTGCCCGGCGCCCGACAGCCTCAGCTTGGGCGAATAGACCTGCAGGTTGGTGAAATGGACGATCCCGTCATTGCCCCGCTCGAGGTCGGTGGTGAGCGACGGCAGCCCGCCGGTGAGATCGCGGAAGAAGCTGTTGTCGAGCCGGCGGACCCACGCCTTGGCAGTCCCGACGACATGCGAGCCCTTGTTGTTGGCGCCGGGCACCACGTGCAGATCGGTGATCACGTCGACCACGCCGAGGCCCGGAATGAGGTAGCGCTGCAGCGCGCCGGACAGCAGCACGTCGAAGCGGCCGGTGGTCAAGTCGATCAGAAGCGCAATCTTGCCGGTCCATTTGGCACTGGTCAGCCGGAGGTTGTCGCCGCGCACGAGCTTGGGGGTGATCGTCAGCCAGCCTTCGATCCTGGGATTGGCGAGCATCGCGCCGGCAACGTCACCGACTCCGGTGATCGCGCGCGCGCTAAGCCGCAGCGGCACCCGCATCGGCCAGGGGCTGAGGCGCCCCCGCCCCTCCGCCCGCAACTGGTCGAAGCCGGTGTTGTCGAACTGCACGTGTGTCGAGGTCAGCCGGTAGGAATAATCGGCGGTCGCGAACGGCCCATCGAGGGTCCACACCATGCGAACGTTCGTGCCCGTCATGTTGGTGAACAAGGCCGGCGGTCGCAGCAAGTCGACGCCGAGCCGGATGCCGTCGAACCGATTGCGCGCGAGGTCGAGCGCGCCCTTCGCGACCACGCGCAACTCCGGCGACGAGGCGGCGAGCTGGCCGTCGAGGATCCGGTCCTTGAGCGTGGCGTCGCCCCGAATGGTGACGACCGGGTCCGTCAGGCGATGGAACTTGCCGGTGAGGAACTGCGCCGGCGCCCACTTGCCCTGCAGGCGGTAGCGGCCGCTGTCCACGCCCAGCGCAAGCCGCAGCGCGGACCTGCCGGAAAGGTTGAGCGCCGCGCTGCCGCGCCAATGCGCCCAGCTTCCCTTGCCGCCGATGGAGAGGTTGAACGCGCGATGCGTTCCGACGATCGCGGGAACCAGCCCGTCGGCCGGGGCAACCACCCGCGCGCTCACGTCGAAGCGGTTGCGGTCGGGCTCCGCGTCGAGCCTAAAGGCGATGCGGTCGCCGCCATTGTTCATGACCGCCGAGAGCTCGACCATTGCGCGGCCGCTATGGATGTCGGCCTGGCCGCGAACGCTGCCGCTTCGCGCTTTCCCGCTGACCTGCGGTCCGATCTCGAGCCGGTCGATCCTCAGTTCACCAATGTGAATGTCGAAGCCGGGGAGGATCGGCCCCTTCTTCGTGCTTGGCTTGAGCTTGGGCAGACGGATCAGCGACACCCGCTGCGCCGTGACGCTATCGATCGACAGCTCGTTGCGAAGCCAGGCACCCGGCGCCCAGTCGAGCTTGATGTTGGGCGAGGTCAGGAACACGCCTTGCTTGTCCGAGACCCTGACGTTCTTCAGCTGCGACTTGCCGAATATCGAACCGTCGATGCGGCCGATGCGGATCTTCAGGCCCGACGCGGTTTCCACGCCAGCGATCCGGTCGATGATGAAGCGGTGGCCCGGCGCGGTGTCGAGCAGGACGAGCGCGACGGCCGCGAGGAACAAGAGCGCGACGAAGGCGGCGAACAGCTCGTTGAGCAGCCGCCACTTCCAGTCGGGCCTGAGCTTTCGCGGCGGCGGCGGAGCGCCTTCGGTCGCCACCGCGGCCTCGGCCATGGTCAGAACGCCTGCCCGAGCGACACGGTCACCGCGACGGGCCCGTCGCCCTTCTGCCGGTTGAGCGGCACGCCGACATCGATGCGGATCGGGCCGAAGCTCGAATAATAACGCGCGCCCAACCCAGCCGCGAGCCGCCAGTTGCTGAAGGTGGGCAGCGACTTGGTGGTGAGCGAACCGCCGTCGAAGAAGGGAACTATGCCGAAATTGCCGCCGAATTGCTTGAGCCGGATGCGCGTTTCGAGCCCGAACTCGGCAAGCCCACGGCCGCCGATCGGATCGCCGTCGACGTCCTTCGGCCCGAGCTGCTGATAGCCGTAGCCGCGGACCGATCCGCCGCCGCCCGAATAGAAGCGCCGCGAGGGCGCGACGTCGAATGCCGAGCTGCCGAAGATCGTGCCGAGACGGATCCGGCCGGCGGCAACGACGCTGTCGGACAGCCGGTGGTAGGCGCTCGCGTCGATCTGCGCCCTTGCATAAGTGAACTTGCCGCCGTGCGCCGACAATTCGGGGCTGAGCCGTCCGCTCAGACGGAATCCGTGGCTCGGGTCGAGCAGGCTGTCGCTGCCGTCATAGCCGAGACTGAGCGGGAGCGCGGCGATGAGAAACGTCCGGGTGTCCTTGACGCCCGATAGGTTGAACACCCCCCGCTCGTCGGTCGCGAGCAGCTCTGCGCCGTAGGTCCAGGTCCATTTCTTCTGCCAGATGAAATTGCTCTGCCGCTCGATGTCGCCCGACAGCAGGATGGTGCGCGCTTCATAAGCGTCGAACTTTTGGTGCACGGCCGACGCCTGGATGTTGAGCACCTGGTCGCGCTGAAGGAAATTGCTGCGCCGGAACTGGACCGCGGCGAGCTGCTCGCGCGTGCCCGCCACGCCGCGCATTGTGAGCGCACCCTCCGGATTGAAGAAATTGCGGTCGGTCCAGCTGACCTCCACCCGGGCGCCCTGCCCGGTGCCGTAGCCGACCTCTCCCGCAATGGTATGCGACGGAGCCGGCTCGAGCTGGACGGCGAGATCGACCGTGCGTCCGCCATTCGCCGGCACCAACCGGATGTCGGCGCTCGACACGAGGGTCGTTGCGATCAGCGCCCGCCGCAAATCGTCGACCTTCGACTGCTTGAACAGGTCGCCCCGCTTGAACCGGGCAATCGTGGCGACGTGCCTCGCGCTGAACGGCGGACGACCGCTGACCCGGATCACTCCGAAGCGCGCGACAGGGCCCGGATCGACCGGCAGCACCAGGCTTGCGAAATGGGTCTGGTGGTTGACCTCGATCTGCTGCTCGCCGACCTTCGCTTCGGCAAAGCCGTTCTGGCCGAGCGCAGTGGTCAGCGCCGCCCCGGCCGCGATGACGTCGGCCGCAATCACCGGGTCGCCCGCCTTCACCGCAAAGGCATCGCGCAGCTTCGCCGCTTCCGCCCCGGCCGCGGCGAGGCCGGGGAGATCGACCGTCACAAAGCGATATTGCTGCCCGGCGTCGGCGGCGAGCACGACGCGCAGACCGCCGGCGACCCGCTCGGTGCGCGGCTCGACCACCGCGTCGTAATAGCCCTGGCTGCGCAGCAGCTCGGCAAGCAAATCGGCATCGGCGCGAGAGCGGCGGCCGATCTGCGCAGCATTGGCCGGGTCCTGGCGATCGGCGTCGAGCGCGGACTGTTTGCGGAACGTCTTGAGCAGGTCCTCGGCGTTACCGAAGCCCCCGAGGCCTTCGATCGTCCACGTGTACCGGATCTCGCCGCCGTTCTCGTCGACGGTGGGTGCGCCTTTGGCCTGGGCACCGGGCTGAGCCGGTGCGGTCTGATCCGTGGCGTTGAGGTCTGGCCAGTCAACCCCGAGGTCCGGCAGCGGCGCCAGCGGCGCGGACGGATCGAGCTCCGCCGCGTCCGGCGGCTGACCAGGCGCTGACTGCGCAGGAGCCGGTGGTGCGGGCGGCGTTTGCGCCGATGCCGGGGCGGGCACGAGCGGAAGCGTCGCGGCCGCGCACAGCAGCCGTGCGGCCCTCCCGACTGAACCCCTCCCGGTCATCCGGGCTAAGCCTTAGCCACGGCTCCTGAATGGCGCCAGTCTGAAGGTTGCGGTCGGCCGCGACCAACGCCGGCCGACAGCGCTTTCAATTCAACGCCTTAATGGATCAGGCCGCGGACTTCGTCGCTGCTCAGCGTGGCGATCACGCGCTCGATCTGACGCCAGTGGCAGAAGCGGGCGACATTCCCGTCGTCGCGGCTGCGCTCGGCGCGGGTTGCCGCCTCGAAGCCGGCGTCGTCGCCGAAGCGCTCCATCAGCTCCGCCGCATCCGAGAGCGCGAGCCGTCCATGGATGAAGGGGATGTCCATGCAGCCCCACTAAGCGCGCGCCTGTTTCGGTTATCCCGACAAATGTCGTCAACGCGGCGTTGACCATCTTCATGCCGCCTGCGCATGGCGGAGCCGATGCCCATCAATACCCGAGCCGGCGGCTGTTTTCTGACCCTGTTCATCCTCGCCGGCTTCCCGCTCGGGCTTGCGATCGGTAATCCGATGAAGGGCGTACTTATCGGCACGGGTGTCGGTATTGCGCTGGCAGTGCTGGTCTGGCTGATCGACCGCACCCGTCAGCGCTAGACGATCTTGCGCCCCGACCAGATCACTCGCCCGATGCAGTGGATCTCGTCGAGCGCGCAATCGGGCCAGTCGGGATAGGACGGATTGTCCGACTGAATCGTGACCCGCCGCCCACGCGGGCTTAGCGCGAGCCGCTTGACGACCAGGACATCGTCTACACGAAGCACGTAAATTCCGTCGCGCAACCGCTCGGCGCAATCGCCCGAATCGACCAGGATGTCGTCGCCGTGATTGAGCGTCGGCGACATCGAATCGCCTTCGACCCGCACGATCGACAGGTTCCCTGCAGGGGTCGGGGTCAGCGCTTTCAACCAGCGCTCGTCGAAGCCGAAATAGGCTTTGGCCAAGCCTTCGCTGACGATTGCGCCCGGACCTGCCGAAGCTCTGACCGGATGGCGCGTGATGCTGATCAGCCCGTCGAGGTTCGGCGTCTCGTCGGCCGGGCCACCGAGCAGCCGCTCCGGGATGGAGAAATACCGCGCGAGCTTGCGCCGCTCGTCCTCCTTCAGGCGCCGCGGAACGCCGCGCCGGACGAACTGCTGGATGTAAGCGGAATTGCGCCCGAGCATGCGCGAAAGCCCGGCGAAATCCTCGCCGCGTTCCGCGCACAGGCGCTCCAGCACAGCGCGTGGGTCCGACATCATTGTTACGCCTTTAACTATAGGCATATGCCTAGACAAGTGGCGATGTTATACGTAACATACCCAGTCAGGCGGGAATGTGCTAATGGTTAGCGCGTTCGAGAACTTGCTGGGCATCACCCAGCGGCAGGCTGGGTATGCGCTCGTGATCTACGAGACCTACTATGACGAAAGCGGCGACGACGGCGGTTTCCCTGTCTTCGTTGTTGCCGGATATGGCTTCACGTCAGAGCAGGCGCGCAGCTTCGAGCGCGAGTGGAACGCGATCCTCAAGGATTACGGACTGACGCACTTCCACATGGTCGAATGCGCTCACGGCAAAAAGCCGCCCTACAGCGGCCTTGGCGAAAAGAAGTGCATCGAGTTGCAGACGCGACTGATGGAT
>JAICSX010000054.1 GCA_025936675.1 Sphingomonas sp. | reverse complement strand
GTCGTGGGGAGTCGACGGAATGACGACCTTGAGGCCAGCGATATGGGTGAACAGGCTTTCCGGCGACTGGCTGTGCGTCTGGCCGCCGAAGATGCCGCCGCCGTAGGGTGTGCGGATGACCATCGGCATCGGCCATTCGCCCGCGGTGCGGTAGCGCATCTTGGCGACTTCGCTGACGATCTGGTCGTAGCCCGGGTAGATGTAGTCAGCGAACTGAATCTCGACCACCGGTTTGATCCCATAGGCCGCCATGCCGACCGCGGTGGCGACGATCCCGCCTTCGCTGATCGGTGCGTCGAACACGCGGGTCTTGCCGAATTCCTTCTGCAGCCCTTCGGTGACGCGGAACACGCCGCCGAAATAGCCGGCGTCCTCGCCGAACACGACGACATCGCCATCCGTGCGCATCATCACCTTGTGGGCGTCGTTGAGCGCCTGGATCATGTTCATCGTCGGCATCAGTCGCGGCTCTCGCTCAGCGCTTGGTCGCGTTGCTCGGCGATGTGCCACGGCACCTCGGCATAGACGTCCTCGAACATCGATCCGATGTCGTCCTTGCCCTGCTCGGGCAGGATGCCGAGCGTTTCGGACTCCTTCTGCGCGGCGCGAACCGCGGCGTCGCATTCCGCGGTCATCGCGGCGTGGCGCTCGTCGTCCCATTCGCCAATCGTGATCAGGTGCGCTTTCAGGCGCTCGACCGGATCGCCGAGCGGCCAGGCCTTGGCTTCGTTGGCCGGCCGATAGCCCGACGGATCGTCCGAGGTCGAATGGCCCTCGGCGCGATAGGTGAAGAACTCGATCAATGTCGGGCCGTTGTTCGAGCGCGCACGCTCTGCCGCCCACTGCACTGCGGCATAGACGGCGAGCGCGTCATTGCCATCGACGCGAAGCCCCGCGATTCCGTACCCGATCGCGCGCTGGGCAAAGGTCGCGCGCTCGGCGCCGGCGATGCCGGAGAAGCTCGAGATCGCCCACTGGTTGTTCACCACCGCGAGGACGACCGGCGCGTTGTAGACGGCGGCGAAGGTCATGGCGCTGTGGAAGTCGCCCTCCGCGGTCGCTCCGTCGCCGACCCAGCCCATGGCGATGCGGCTGTCGCCCTTGATCGCCGCGCCCATCGCCCAGCCGACCGCTTGTGGGAATTGCGTGGCGAGGTTGCCCGAGATCGAGAAGAAGCCATGCGCCTTGTCCGAGTACATGATCGGTAGCTGGCGGCCCTTCAATTTGTCGCCGCGGTTGGAATAGATCTGGCACATCATGTCGGTCAGCGGATAGCCGCGCGCGACCAGCAGCCCCTGCTGGCGGTAGGTAGGGAAATGCATGTCGTCGCGGTCGAGCGCAGCAGCCGCCGCGACGGCGATGGCCTCCTCGCCGGTGCATTTCATGTAGAAGCTGGTCTTCCCCTGCCGCTGCGCGCGGTACATGCGGTCATCGAAGATGCGGACCGTGACCATGTCACGCAGCATCTTGCGCAGGGTGTCGGGGTCGAGCTTCGGGTCCCACGGGCCTACTGGCTCGTTGTCGTCGCCGAGCACGCGAACCAGCGCCGTGGTCAGCGCATGCGTCTCCAAAGGGGGCGCGGTGGTGTCCGGGCGCGGCGCTTCCCCCGCGGGCGGAATCTGCAGTTTGGAGAAATCAGGCGTATCCCCTGGCCGGAACGGCGGCTCGGGTACGTGCAGCGCGAGCTTGGGCGCATTGCGGCGCAGTTCGGGATCCTTGTCGCTCATTCGGTCGACGCGCTTAGTCGGGAGTCGCCGATGCGGCAACTGGCGGTGACAAGTATACTTTACATCGTTGCGCTGAGCTCATCGCGTTGACGCTGGAGCGAAGCGCAATGTAGGGCGCCGCGATGGCCGAAGACCCAACCGACACGCCGCCCGACCGGCTCTCGCTCGATCCGCGCAGCCCGTATTACGACGAGGCGCTGCTCGGCCGCGGGGTCGGCATCAAGTTCAACGGCCAGGAAAAGACCAGCGTCATCGAATATTCGATTTCAGAAGGCTGGATCCGGGTCGTTGCCGGCCGAAGCCTCGACCGCCGCGGCCAGCCGATGACGATCAAGCTGCAAGGGACAGTCGAGCCCTATTTCGAGCACGCCGCTCAGCGGGATGACGAGTCGGGCGTCGCGTCCGAGGGATAGTCGTGCGAGCGCCTGTGCTCGCGCCATTTCTTGAACGCCCAGCCGCCAAGCGCGACCGCGGCCAGCGTCGGGACGCTGCGCCTCGCGAGCGCAGCCGCGCCGTAGCCGAGCATCGCGCCTTTCGCGCCGTCATTCTTGCCGGCGACCTTCTCGCCCAGCCATGCGCCGAAAAGCTTGCCCAACATCATCGATACTCCTGGTTGAAAGCCTTGCCGGCTCGACGCGCCGGACGTGGCGAATGTTCCCGGCCAGCGCTTGGGGATTTGCGCCAACTGTTGGTTGGGAAAACGCGCCGGTGCCGCGGCGTCTGTGTCGTTTTTCGCAGATTTTCGGGATTGGCACGAGCCTTGAATAGCGTCTGGCATCGACCCGCACAAAAATCCGCGGGCGCAAAAGGAGAGTTCAAATGTCGTCGCAATCGTCCATCGGCCGCACCCTCGTCGCCATCGCCGCAGCGCTTGCGCTAAGCAGCGTCGCGGTCGGCGCGGCAGTCGGCCCTGCCCACGCGGACGTCAACTCGCTTCAGGCGCGGGTCTATGCCTGAGCTTGCAATCCTCGAAGCCAGGCTCCCGGTCCGCACCGAGCGGCTGGTGAGGGAAGAGGAGGCGGTCACGCCTCGCCTCGCACCAATCGCCACCTGGTTCAGCGGCCCCGTGTTCAGCCGCGCTCGCGACATCTTTGCCGCGAACATGACCGAGCTTCTCGACCGGTCGGAAGACCCGGCGAAGATGATCCGCATGATCATCCTCGAGATGGAAGAGACTTTGGTCGACGTCCGGGCTTCGGCCGCGCGCCAGATCGCCGATATCAAGGAGATCCGCCGGGCCCTCGGCCGCTTGGAGCAAATCCAGGTGGACTGGACGGCAAAGGCCGAGCTCGCTCTGTCGAAGGACCGGGAAGACCTCGCCAAGGCGGCGCTGGTCGAGCGCCAGAAAGCGGCGGACATGGCCGCGGACCTCGGCGCCGAGGTCGATCAGATCGAGCAGGTGCTGCGCGGCTACGAAGCGGACATCGTCAAGCTGCAGGCCAAGCTGCGCGAAGCGCGCGGCAGGCAGAACGCCATCGCGGCACGGTTCGAAAGCGCGGTCACCCGGGCGAGGGCGCGCGAGATTATGCACGGCAGCCGGACCGAGGATGCATTCTCCAAGTTCGAGCTGCTCGAGCGCCGCGCCGACTTTGCCGAAGGGCGCGCCGAGGCGCTTGGAATGAGCAGCCTCGAAGATGAGATCCATGAGCTGAAGGCGGCGGAGAGCGTCGACCGCGAGCTCGAAGCGATGAAGGCCGCGCTCCAGGCGCGGGTTCAGTAAGGAAGGGGAACGATGGAAATGGCTCGCAAGATTTATCCCTACTCGCTCGACCGCAAGGACGCGAAGATCGCCGGCGTCTGCTCGACGCTCGGCAAGCGCATGGGGATCGACCCGACGTTCGTGCGAATCGCGTTCGTTGCCGTGCCGCTACTGACGCCAATGCCGTTCACCATGGCAATCGTCATTTATGCAATGCTCGGCGTCGTGCTCGCCATTCAGAAGAAGCGAGACGTCGACCAGCGCGGCAGAGCGAGCGATTTCGACCGCATGGACCAGGTCGTCGGCCGCAAGCCGACGGTCCATGCCATGCGCACCGAGCTGGACGAGACCGACCGCCGGCTGATGGCGATCGACCACCACATCAACACCCAGAATGACGAGCTGGCGCGCGAGATCGAGGCGCTGCGGGAGGAAAAATGATGGACCCGCTTTCAATCGGAGTGATCGGTGCGAGCGTGCTCGCCGCAACGGGCGCGGCGAGTTGGGCAGGCCTGAAAGCATGGAGCGGCTGGCTCGAGCTCAAGAAGATGGAGCTGGCACAGGTTGCGGGCGAGCGCGGGCTTCCGCCTGCGACCGGCCGGATCGAAATCGCGGATTTGAAGGAACGCGTCCGCAAGCTCGAGGCGATCGCCGCCGGCATCGATATCTGACCCGCCGTCAAACCATTCCCCACCAAAGTCCTGCTTTGATGGGTCAGTAGAGGCGGTCCGGCAGTATCCCTCCCGGACCGCCTCTTTCATTGCGGCCGCTGGTCAGGTGCCCGCGGCGCGCAATCCGGGACCCGCAAGATCCGGATGCGGCGTTCGTTGCCGCTGAGGTCCGGCCACTCGATCGACGCACCGGCGGCGAGGCCATAAAGCGCCGCGCCCATCGGCGTCAGGATCGAAATACGTCCTTTGGCGATGTTCGCGTGAGCCGGCAGCACGAGCTGCACTGAATAGCTCTGATGCGATTTCTCGTCGACGAACGTCACATGGGATCCGATGCCGACGTGCCCCGCCGGCATTTCGTCCGGGTCGTGCAACTCTGCGCGTTCGATTTCCTCGAGCAGCATCGCTGCGACCACCGGGTGGCGGTGCTCCGCCTTGAGCGCGAGGCCGGCGACGAGGTCGGACTCCGACGCGAGCAGATGAAGCGGCGGTCGTGCGCCGCTTTGGTGGGCAGTAGTCATGACATGCTCCTGAAAATGTTTCGCTCAGCCGGTCAGGCGGGCAAAGGGCCGCGCTGCAGCCTCTGGCGCTGGCGTTTGTGCTGCCTTGCCTCGCGCCTCAGCTGGCGCTCGATGGCGCGGGCACGGGGGAACAGCCTGCCGTTCATCGGCTCGAAAACATCGTCCGATGCGTAGAACATGAAACCGCCGGGCACGCGCACGGCGATGCCGACGGTGCGGCGGTCGAACTCGACTGCAAAACGTTGCGTAATCACAGGAACGGACTCCCGGCGAGCCGAAGGTCGGCGCAATCGCGCGACCGCTGTGTGCTCGTCCACGAATGAGGAGAATGCGCTCGCTTCAAAGCGGCGCGGCTCATTGCGACACCCCGAGCGCCCGCTCGCCAAACGGCGAGCCGCTCAGGGCGCTAGAGTCGTGCGGTGCTGCTGCCTGGGTGCAGCTCCGGCGGCCCGTAGTGAGAACGCTCAGACATAAGACCAATATGGACCACCGGGCACGCTAATCAAGCCGAGGCCGGCCGGTCCGGTCCCTAGAGCTTGAGGCCGAACTTCGGTCCGACCCAGGTCATCAACAGGTAGAGCGCGATCGTCAGCGCGCAGCCCATCGCCAGCGAGACCCAGAAGCTTATTCCGTTTCTCAGCAGAAGTGGGATCACGAGGAACATCGGCAGCGAGGGCAACACGAACCAGAAGGTTGCTTCGACATGCGCGGCCATGTTCGGGATGTCGGGCTTGTCATGCCATAGCCACATCATGCCGAGGACGGACACGAGCGGCAGCGAAGCGATTAGCGCGCCGAGACCGGGGTAGCGCTTGGCGACTTCCGACACGACCGCGACAATGACGCCAGAGATCGCGGCCTTGATCAGCAAATAGAGCATCCGCTCACTCTAGCCCGTTGTCGCCTTCGCCATAAGTGCGATCGCGATTATCCGGCGGCATTTGAGCCCGACCCTCGGCCTCGGCTAGGGAGCGGCAATGTCCGGCGATCACAGCCACCCTCATCATTCGGGCGACCATTTCCGGCGCGCGTTCGCGCTCGGAATCGCGCTCAACGTCGCCTTCGTCGTTATCGAGGCGGTGTTCGGGTTCGTCGGCAATTCGATGGCGCTGCTTGCCGACGCCGGCCACAATTTGTCCGATGTGCTTGGGCTGGTGGTGGCCTGGGGGGGTGGTGCGCTCGCGCGACGCGCTGCTTCGCCGCGGTTCACTTATGGCTTCAAGAAGGCCTCGATTCTCGCTGCGCTGGCGAATGCCTTGTTCCTGCTCATCGCGATCGGGGCGATCGGCGCGGAGGCGATCCGCCGGCTGTTTCATCCAGCGCCGACCGACGGCGGCATCGTCATGATCGTGGCCGCGATCGGGATCGTCGTGAACGGCGCGACCGCCATGCTCTTCGCGCGCGGACAGCACGACCTCAACATCCGCGCCGCTTTCTTGCACATGGCGGCCGACGCAGCAGTCTCGGCCGCCGTCGTGTTCGCCGGTCTGCTGATCCTGTGGACCGGCCAGCAATGGGTCGATCCGATCATGAGCCTTGCGGTCGCGCTGGTGATCCTCTGGGGCAGCATCGGCCTTTTGAAGGAATCGATGTGGATGTCGCTCGCCGGCGCGCCGGCAGCAATCAACGTCGACGAGGTCGAGGTCGCCTTGTCCGAGATCACCGAGGTCGAGGCCGTGCACGACCTCCATGTGTGGCCACTGAGCACGACCGAGACGGCATTGACGGCGCACATCGTCACCGCGCGGGCGGATTATCCCGACGCGCTGCTGGCGGCGGCTCGCCGGATGCTCCACGAGCGGTTCCGCATCGAACATTGCACCATCCAAGTCGAACGCCAGCACACCGCCGACCACAAGGACTGTTGAACGTGAACGTCACCCATCTCGAATGCTCGCTGACCGGCGAGCGCTATCAAGCTGGCAAGCCGCACAATCTGAGCACGGCCGGCAAGCCGTTGCTCGTGCGCTATGACATGGACGCAGCCAGGCGCACGCTCACCCGCGACAGCATCGAAGCGCGTCCGTCGGGCATGTGGAAATGGCACGAGCTGTTGCCGAACGCCATTGAGCCGGTCAGCCTTGGCGAGATCGAGACTCCGATCGTGCCGCTGCCGCGCACCGCAGGGCGGGCGGGTTCCTCGAGTTTGCTGGTCAAGGACGAAGGGCGGCTTCCGACCGGCTCGTTCAAGGCGCGCGGCCTGGCGATGGCCGTGACCATGGCGAAAGAGTTCGGGATCGAGCGGATCGCCATGCCGACCAACGGCAATGCCGGCGCTGCGCTCGCCGCATATGGCGCGCGTGCCGGCATCGAGACGATCGTCATCTGCCCGGCCGAGACACCGGAGATCAACGTAACCGAGACCGCCGCTTATGGCGCGCACGTCTACGTCGCAGACGGCCAGATCGACGAATGCGGCGCGCTCGTCGGCAAGGGCGCCGCCGAAGGGCTGTGGTTCGACTGCTCGACTTTGAAGGAGCCCTACCGACTCGAAGGCAAGAAGGTCATGGGGTTCGAGCTGGTCGAGCAGCTCGGCTGGGAAGTGCCCGACGCGATCTTCTATCCGACCGGCGGCGGCACCGGGTTGATCGGCATGTGGAAGGCATTCGACGAGCTCGAAGCGGTCGGGCTGACCGGGCCCGAGCGGCCGCGCATGTACGCTGTCCAGGCGGAGGGGTGTGCGCCGATGGTGCGTGCGTTCCAGCAAGGCGAGGAGTTCGCCGAGCGGTGGGAGGATCCAGCGACGGTCGCCACCGGCATCCGTGTGCCCAAAGCCGTGGGCGATTTCCTGATCCTGCGGGCGGTGCGCGAGAGCGGTGGCGCGGCAATCGCCGTGTCGGAGGAGAGCATCTTGCAGGCGGTCGATGATGCCGCGCGCGACGATGGGTTCCTGTTATGCCCGGAAGGCGGGGCGGTGCTTGCGGGCTGGCGCAAGGCGCTGGAAGGCGGCCTGGTTGGCAAAAACGAGCGTGTGCTGCTGTTCAACTGCGCGAACGGCAACAAATATCCGCTGCCGGACAGGTCGAAGCGGCTGGAACTGGCTGAAGCGGAGCCGACGGCCTTATAGTACCCCTGCGAAGGCAGGGGCCCAGACCCGAACTGGAGCTTCAGCGGAAGTTCGGTCAAGCTGCGGCACAATGAAAGCCGGGCACGTCTACATCATGGCCAGTGGCCGCAACGGCACGCTTTACATCGGTGTCACCAGCGATCTGGTGAAGCGCGCATGGGAGCACCGCAACGGGGTCGTTGCGGGATTTACGCGCAAGTACGGTTGCAAGCTGCTCGTGTGGTACGCAGCCTACGACGACCTGCAGCAGGCGCGATTGCGCGAGCTTCAGATGAAGAAATGGAAGCGCCTGTGGAAGCTCAGCGAGATCGAGCAAATGAATCCCGAGTGGCTGGATCTACATCCAACTCTGATAGCCTCCTGACGGAGCCTGTCTGGGCCGCTGCCTTCGCAGCGGAGCATCAGCCCATAAACGCGTAAACCCCGGCAACCGAAGTTGCCGGGGTTCCATGCTTCTTTGTTCTTTCGAACTCGGAAGCACGAAGTAACCATAGCTCGATTGGCCGCTGGCGCCAGCAGAATCGTGTCGGGCGCACGACAAAACTGTGCGCGGATCAGTGGATAAAGCTGTGGCAATCAAGATCGACTCGGCGCGACTCGCAAAAAGAGCCCCGACAGGCTCGCGCCTGACGGGGCTCCCGTGCTTCCGATCCAGTGATCCGCGTCATCAACACAGCCGATGCGGGGACTGATGCCCGCGTCCGCCGCGGAGACACAGTTCGGTGGTTCCGAAGCAACGCCGCTAGAACACTTTCGCTTCCTGAGGGTTCCTACGGCTGATGACAGAGAAGCGGCGCTTGCGGATCGCGAGCTACAACATCAACGGGATCAATGCGCGGCTTAATGTGCTGACTCGCTGGCTGGCGGAGTTCCAGCCTGACGTGGTCGGCTTGCAGGAACTCAAGTGCACCGATGAGGCGTTCCCGGCGGACGCGATCGAGGCGCTCGGTTATTCCGCGATCTGGCATGGCCAGCGGAGCTGGAACGGAGTCGCGCTGCTGAGCCGCGTCGGTGCCCCCGTCGAAACCCGGCGCTCACTTCCAAACGACCCGAAGCTCGAGCAGAGCCGCTACATCGAAGCGGCAATCTGCGGCATCCTCATCGGCAATCTTTACGCACCTAACGGCAACCCGCGCCCCGGTCCCAAGTTCGACTACAAGCTCGAATGGATGGATCGCCTCGCCGACCATGCGCAGGATCTTCTCGACAGCAAAGTTCCGGCACTGCTGATCGGCGACTTCAACGTGATTCCCACGAACGAGGATGTCTACAAGCCCGAGCGCTGGCTAAAGGACGCTTTGTTCGCGCCCGAAGCGCGTCAGAGATATGCCGAGCTGGTCGGCCAGGGGTGGACCGACGCGATCCGCCAGCTCCACCCGGACCAGCGCATCTACACCTTCTGGCATTATTGGCGGAACGCATTTCAACGCGACGCTGGGATCCGGATCGATCACGCGCTTTTGAGCCCGAGCCTGGCCAAGTCGCTGAAGGCTGCCGGAGTCGACCGCACACCGCGCGGTTGGGAGAAGACCAGCGATCATGCGCCAATCTGGGTCGAACTCCAGCTGTAGGCCTGGCGACCCTCGAGCAAGCGCAATCCGATGGTTACGAACCCTTCTTGACCCCGCTCAAGACGGCGAACCGCGGCCGATCGGTCACGTTCCTGCAATGCGGCGCGAGCCGCCGGCATCCGCTTGCGATGGTTTCTCGATACGGTGCTGCTCCGTAACGGGCGGCGATCAGCAGGTGCCGCAAGAACGGCAACGGTTCGCCGCTAGATGACGACGGGCCGTTGCCGCGTCTTCGACGATGGCTGCGCGGCGGGAGTCCGGGAACATTCCGCTTCGTTCGCTCGTCAGGAGAATTGCTGGCCGAAGGAGGGCTCACCATGAAGCGCAGCTGGCCCGCGATGATCCTCGCCATCGTACTCGCCGTGATTGGCATCGTGCTCACCATAGGCGGAGCGTGGCTCGCGGTGCTCGGCGGGTCGATCTACTATCTGATCGCCGGCGTCGCGCTGCTCGCATCCGCCTGGTTCCTGTTCAACGGCCGCTTGCTTGGCGGCTGGATCTACATCGCTTTGTTCATTCTTTCCGCGGTCTGGGGCTTCGCGGAGTCGCGCGGCAACGCCTGGGCGATGATCCCGTGGCTTGTGGCGCCGCTGGTGCTGCTGATTGCCGTGCTCCTCGTCATGCCGACGCTCACGCGGGACCGGAACCGGTGGAAGTTCGCCCATGGCGGGATCGCGCTCGGCATCCTGTTCGTGGCAGTGAGCTTTGTCATTCTCGGTCACAACAGCGACACGGACGCGGCCGCGCTTCCGGCCCAAAGCTCGCCCGGCATGACCGACCCCTCGGTGGACACCACCGGCGCCGATTGGCCGGCTTATGGCGGTACCAACGCCGCCTGGCGCTTCTCGCCACTGACGCAGATCACCCCGGCGAACGTCGGCAAGCTTCAGCAAGTGTGGCAGGTCCATACCGGCGGCCTGCCGACCGACCCGAATTACACCAAGCTCTACGGCACCGAGAACACGCCGCTGAAGATCGGCAACCTGCTCTACACCTGCACCGCGAAGAACATCATCGTCGCAATGGACGCGGTGACTGGTAAGCCGCAGTGGCGGGTCGATCCGCACGTGCCCGACAAGTGGATCCCGTACACCACAGCGTGCCGCGGGCTGGCGTCGTACCAGACGCCCGGAGCTGCGGCCGGAACGCTTTGCGCGACGCGGATCATCGAAGGCACGCTCGACAGCCGTCTGATCGTCGTCGACGCGCTCACCGGCAAGCCGTGCACCGACTTCAACGGCACCGGCCAGCAGGACACGAAAATTGGCATGGGCCCCGTCTATCCCGGCCTCGCCTCGATCAACTCGGCGCCGACGATCGTCAAAGGGATCATCGTCGTCCCCCACCAGATCCTCGACGGCCAGTGCCGCTGCTCGCCGTCGGGCGTGATCCAGGGCTTCGACGCTAAGACCGGCAAGCTCGCCTGGGCGTGGGACATGATGCACCCCGACTGGAACGGCTACCCGCCGGCCGGCCAGACCTGGGCCCGCGGCACGCCCAACAGCTGGACGACCAGCGCCGGCGACGAGAAGCTCGGCCTGGTCTACGTGCCGACCGGCAACGTCGCCGACGATTACATCTCCACCGGCCGCAAGCCGCAGGAGAACCAGTTCTCAAGCTCATTGGTGGCGATCGACGTGACCACCGGCAAGCCGCGCTGGAGCTTCCAGACGGTGCACAAGGACGTTTGGGACTATGACCTCGGCAGCCAGCCGTCGTTGATCGACTATCACGGCACGCCCGCAGTCGTGATCCCGTCCAAGCAGGGCGATTTCTACGTGCTCGACCGTGCGACCGGGAAGCCGCTAACGCCGGTCGGCAGCATCGCCGCGCCTGGTGGCGGCGTCGAGCCGGCCGAGCGCGCGCCGCGCCAGCCGGTCTCGCTATGGAATACATTGCGCAAGCCGGTGCTGACCGAAGCAGACATGTGGGGGATGTCGCCGATCGACCAGATGATCTGCCGAATCCAGTTCCGCCAGGCCGACTATCGCGGCTTCTTCACCCCGCCGCGGGTCGACAAATATACCGTCGAATATCCCGGCTATAACGGCGGCAGCGACTGGGGCAGCGTGTCGATCGACCCGGTGCGCGGAATGATCATCGCCAATTACAACGACATGCCCAATTATTTGAAGCTGATCCCGCGGGACGTCGCCAACAAGAAGAACATCAAGCCGCGCTTCGCCACCGACATCGCTTCGACGCAGGCGCATGCCGTCGACCCGCAATGGGGCGTGCCCTACGGAATCCACGTCAACGCGGGTTGGCGGATGCCGTTCACCAAGCTGATGTGCAAGCGTCCGCCCTACGGCGGCATCCGCGCCATCGACATCGCGACCGGCAAGACCTTGTGGGATCGTCCGCTCGGCACTGCGCGGCGCAACGGGCCGTTCAACCTGCCGGCCCTTCTGCCGTTCGCGATCGGCACTCCGAACAATGGCGGAGCAGTGACCACGGCGAGCGGGTTGATCTTCATCGCCGCCGCAACGGACGATTTGCTTCGTGCGATCGACGAGCGCACCGGCAAGGTCGTGTGGTCGGTTGCGCTGCCTGCGGGCGGCCAGGCGACACCGATGATCTACCAGCAGGACGGTCGCGAATATCTGGTGATCTTCGCCGGCGGCCATCATTTCATGGAGACGCCAATGGGCGACAGCGTCATCGCCTACGCGTTGCCCCGTGGCGCTTGATCTCGCCGCCAGCGTCGAGCAGATCGCGACGGCGAGCGCGCACACGGTCACGCGCATCGTCGAGCTGACCGGCATCGCGATCATCTCCTTCGGCGCGTTCGCGACCCTGCTGCTGTTTCTGTACCGGCTGGCCCGGGGGCAGGACCGCGACCAGGCGATCGCCGATTTCCGCTCGACTCTCGGCCGT
>JAICSX010000040.1 GCA_025936675.1 Sphingomonas sp. | reverse complement strand
GTCTGGCGGCAGGAATGGGTGGAAAGCTGCCGTTACCTTTCGCTGAGATATCGGTCGCAATCAGCCCGGCGAATGAACGGCCATACGTCCAAATCGCCCTCTTGCCGTAGCGCAACTTCCTCGCGGGCGTTCCGACGCTTGATCCACCAATCGACAGGCCACAGCAGACCCAGGGTCAGAAGAACGAGCGGCCCGCAGCCGCCCAGGCCGTAGAAGTTGGACTTTGACCATTCATAGGAAAGTGGGCTGTTTAGGAAGGCCGCATACCGCGTAAGCAACTCCTGCTCTTCGGGCGATGCAGCCTCTTTGCCGCTCATCGTACGTGGTCGGTGATCGTCATAGAACGCCCACACCCGTGACTCGATTGCTTTCAATGCCTTGTCGTCCGACCGCGAAGGCCAATCCGTTTCGAGTTGGTCACTGTCAATTTCGCCATCCCGAAATTTGCGCACGAGCGTGGCTGCCAAATCGCGCTTCTGACGGTCAATCATTCCTCCAGTGTCGCCTCGCAGCTGTGCTGGCGCAACCGACAGTTTATGGCGGGAATGGGTGGAAAGCTGCCACGCAATGTTCGGCGCGCCTTAATTGAATGTGGCGTGTCCGTGGCGTCCGAATTGGACGGAAACCACATGTCTCCGTGACGGGTTTTCGTCCCGCAACAGACCTCCGAAGATAAGCCAGATTCCGCCGCCGGTAAGGCAACGCGGGCTGACGCTCTCCACCGTGCGAAGCCCGCTGATTGCGCGGCTTATTTGCGGTCCGATTTCGGCCGTGATCGGCGCGTCACCATAAAGCGCACGAGTCACCTTTGGAGGTAAGCCATGCACTTGCGTTACATCGACGGTGACAACCCCGTCGGGACACGTGAAGCGATAACTGACGATCTGCTTTCGAGGATACATCGAACCGCCATCGATTATGACTTGCGATGGCGCTGGCGAGCCAATCTGAGAAAGTAACACCGCGGATAAGATTGAAAGCATAGGCGCCTCTACATTCGTTTTGTTCTGAGGTCGCGAAAGCTTAGGGTCGCCGGTCTAGTGTCTGCAATGGGTTGAAAACGGACACTAAGGTGACTCAAGCCAGCTAGAGCGTGCGTACAGCTAATGCGGTGGTAAAAAGAGCGGCCAAAATAGGTTGATTTGGGTCGGAAGTTACGGTCCGGCGCCACGGCCAAAAAGGGCGAACTCGGCAAGACCCGCTAAGATCAGGTCTGCGGGTCACGCGGGGTACTGGCCAAGTTTATAGGTCGCAGTAATCACCGCGCAATCAGGTGTCCTCGTTGGGATCGAATAACCCGGCTTCGGCTGGCCGCAAGCGACGATCGTCGGCTATGCGAACGAAGGTTGGTCGCTGTATTTTCTGATCTACCGCAACAGCCAGAAACTCGCGAACGTCCTGCGCGATAATCGCGTTGCGATCACTGTAGGAAGCGAGCCTTCGGACATCCGCAACATAAAAGCCGTTTATGCGGGCTGCGAGGCATTCGAACTCGACGAATTGGCGGAACGGAGCCATGCCTGGAACCTGCTCGCGCAGAGACATCCCAATCTCACCGACCTCGCGCCACCGCAAAGCTCCGAGGTAGCGACGATGGTCGCCCGATGCCGACATGTTTCAGTGCTCGATTATACTCAGGGCCTAGGTCACACGGAATCGGTCACGGTGTCGTAACGCCCCGGCCCCGCCGGTTATGGCCAGTGGCTTACATAGATCAGAAGATGGAACTAGCTCGATAGCAGACGCTTCGGCAGATGGTGCCGAGGTTCTACTTCCACCTATACGATGACGTCGATATCCTCGACGACGAGGGTAATGAACTACCTGACCTAGAAGCTGCGCGGTCACATGCTGTGCGATGCGCCCGCGTCACCTTTGCCGAAAACGCCAAAGATGAGGGCCGCGTAGTGCTGCATCACCGCATCGACATCGCAGACGAGCAGGGAGCTGTGCTGGAAAGGGTGCGGTTCGGGGATGCGGTGAAGGTCGAGGAGTAACTTTCCCCTTTTCTGCGGAGTCGAAAAATCGGGACACGCAGTCTCGATGGTCAGCGGCTCTTGGATGCTTTGATCCGAGCGTCCGCGTCCTCCTTAATCGCATCGGCCTGCATGTCTCCCTGCTTCCGAATAACCTTGGACTCCTGATTCAGGGCGTTTGCTCGGATTCTCAGTCGCTCTCCGGTCATCCCTCCCGCCTGCATCGCCTGATTCTGGAGATCGGAGGCTTGCTGCTCCAACCGATCAGCTTGAGCATTGGCCTGATTCTCTATGGCCGTCCCTCGTTGTCGCGCGTCGCTCCGGACAGCGTCAGCCTGCTGCTGTTCGGGTGTACGCTGGCAACCAGCTATTGAAACAAACGTGGCCACAACAAGCAAAGAACGCATTGAGCACCTCTTGTCTGTCGGTTCTTAAACGCGCGCTGGTTGTCGATGTGCCGCGAGGAGTCTTGCCGTTCGAGAACCCATGAGCCACTGGACGCTGCGTCAAGGGTGGCGTTAGGGAGAGATCCACTCCATGATGGCCAAGGCGGCTGCGATCGCGCTCGCGCCGAACGCCACCAGGAGCGATTTTACGGCAAATCCGGCCGGCGCCACATTTGATGCGCGTCGTCCATCTAGCCGCTGGAGCAGCGGTCCTCGGAGCCAGCTCGCCCAAATTGCAAAAGAAATCACCATCAATAACCCGGCGCCGAAAGCCAGCGAGCGTTCCACTTCAGCCATCGGAACGCGCCTTGCCGGCGTTGAAAGCACCGCTCGAGTAGATCGCAGGCGGCAGTGCATCAGCTAGGTCAATCGCCTCCGTCTCAGCGGAGATAGCTTTCAAACTATAGCGACCCGCAAGATCGTAATGTGCGAGCCGAGCCTCGGCGCTGCTTGCATTCTGAGCTGCCCTGAGCGAAGCCCGCTTGCGGCTGAGCCAGTACACCTTTTCCATGATCCATCTCCTGCGAGCGAGAGCACGAAGGGTCTCTCTGTCACAGGCCGCTCGGTTGCGATCTCAGGTGATAACCCTTCTTAGCACGCGCTGATGAATGGCTCGTGACGCTCCAACATCTTGTGTCGACCTGGATGGAAAGCGGGCATTTTCAGCATCCGCCAAACGTGGCGCCTAAAGGGGTCTGAACCGCAACCTAACCTGTCCTCAACCATTATAGAGTTGCTACCAGTCGCTATCGACGGTCTTGGGCGCTAAGCCGCACCTTATTCCCATCTTTGACGCCTCTTAGCCGCGAGACGGCCAATGAAGGCCGTTTCCGCAAAGAAGGATAACAACATGAAACTCTTTGGCACTGTGAAGTCGTTCGACGAGACCAAGGGCTATGGCATCATCAAGCCGGAAGCCGGCGGCGACGAGCTTCGCTTCGAGAAGAGCGCCGTCCAGTGGGACAATGCCACGACCCCGAAGACCGAACGGCGTTTGTCTTACGAAGTAGGCAAGAATGGCAGCGGTGACGCCTGCGCCATCAACCTGCATTCAGCGTAATTGGAATGAGGACGGGGGTTTCGGCCTCCGCCCTCTCCTGCGCGAACTTTCGCAATATCACTAGGTAAGCTGCCGCTGCCGAGGAGACGCATAATGACCCTCCATGTTATCGACTATTACGGCGAGGACGTGTTGAACCAGCGCAAACTCGTCATCACCGCCCAACGGGAAAAAGCCCGCAGAATTCGCGAAGCGCTGGAGCACCAATATGATGCGACGTTGGGCCCGAAGCAGATCCGATCGATTCTCAGCATCGTTGCTCCGAAGACCTCGAAGAGTCTCAGCTAACGCACCTCGGTTTTGGATGCCCCGGGGGCGCAAGGAGAACTCCAGTGACCCAAATGACTGAGTTCATCGCTCGCGAGAACATTCGACGGTTTAAGGCACAGCTTTTGGCCGGTGCGGCTGGGACCCGCAACACCACCATTCGCACTCTGCTGGACGACGAAGAGCAGCACCTTCGCGACCTTCTTGCCGGAAGGGAATGAGCCGAGGTCCACCTAAGCGAATCTACGTATATTCCGCGCGAGTTCGCCGGATCATAAGGGCACCGTCACTGAGGGGTAACATCCAAGGTGGCAGGAGACCGGGAGCGGTGAAAGCCGCTTTCGGTCTTTTTCGTTGTGAATGTCGCAAACCGAATGTCGGCCACGGGGTCCAAAGCAGACGTTAGCGTCCCGCCTGAAGGAACGACCGCTTACGGGTCTCCTGAGTTCCCGCGTGAATGGCTGCGATGGGCGCTTAGCGGCCAAACCGCTTGTAACTGTAATGCGTCGAACGAACATTAGGGATCTATGACCTTTGGCGACTTTCGTCGCTTTTCCGCGCCAGCTAGCGGCTCCCCGGCATCAAGCTGCGGCCTGACCACGAACGTGCTCGGGTCAATGCCGTGCGCGGCAAGCACGCCAAGCACAGCCGCTTGCAGCGCATCGCGCAGCCGGCGATCCTTGGCGTCTATCGCGTTGCCACTGGCGAGCAGGAAACCCCAAATGAAGCTTGCCGCATCATAGGCGAGGAAATCGACCAACCCTTCGCTACTCGCCTCTTTGGCCATGTCGCGCTTCAGGCGCTCGATCGCGTAACCGTGGCGCGCAACCACGTGATACGCCAACCATCCTTGTGGCATGTCGTTTTTCCTTTAGGGGTGAGTGTTGCAGCATTGCAGTCACGGCAGCGGCGACCTCGAACGGCCACCGCGCCGCTGTATATTCAAAGTCGAAATTGCAAATGGCGCGACAAGCGCCGCAATCAGGCGACTAGCGCCATTAACGAAGCTGGGATGAGCAAATGGCGCATATTTTCGCTGTCGCCCGGCACGCCACACGCTTGCTTTGACAGCCAGCATGCGCCGCCACCATCGAACAGCAGCAAGCTTGTTGGCGTGAACCCGCTGACGACGGTGTAACGGGCGCCGCGGCACAGCATCAAAACGGGCCGCCAGCGGATGATCGCCTGCTCGATCGCGGCAAATGCACCCATTCGGTCGTCGCTTGCCTCAACGAACAGCCTGTCCAAGCCCAAGTGAATATGGAGCTTCAGCCGTGCCGCTTCGACCATCGCCTGGCCCATGCCGCGCCACACCGAAATCCGGCAGCCTGAGTGAAACACCTGCTTTGGCGTCAACCGCCCCGACAGAAAATTAAACCCACTCGCCATCAGCATGTGCACTTCGCCTGCCGTGAGCTGGCGCTTGTCCGCAATTGCGAGGCGAATGGCGTTGGTGATGGCGTAGATGCCGCTCAAGCCAATGAGCGTTTCGCCATATTCGAGCGGTTCAACCAGGCGGGTATTGGCAAGCTTGGCGGCAATGAGGGTCGGGGCAGCTCCGATCCCAAAGCTGCCCTCTTCCCGCCACGCAATTTGCGCGCGCAGCACGGTTCAATACTCTTCCGCCAGCAACACTGTCAGGACCCGGTGAGTGACGTCGGGATTGGCCGGGTCGTTTGAGCCAAAACGAAACTCGGCGTCGCCGTAGTAATCGACTTTCCACATGAGCTCGCGACCGCGAAAGTCGAACAGCCCAAAGTCACGCTCGCCGTGAGGATCGCTGTCGGCATCAAAATCGCTGAAGCCGGCAAGCGCCAGGAGTAGTTCGGACACGTCTGCGCCGGTGAGGTCGTGAACTCCTCGAGTGATGACAATCTGCCCGCCCGTGCCCTGGGTTCGAAGCTCGTCGTTGAGCCGCGCAATCCGCTCGGCGCGCGGAACCTCGTGGGCACAACTCGACTCTATGGTGCTTGCCATTGATGCCTCCATCGTTGGGGTGTTTTGGGCGCAATTCGCCCGTCTCCGGCGGCGCGGCCGCCGAATTGGTGGTTTTCAGTCTTCAGGAACTAGCTGGACGTGGTCCGCTAATGCTGGGTCTTTGGAATGCCGCGAAAAGCCGCTCGCCAGCCTTTGGCTTCATATTGCTTGGAATTGAGGATCCCCGTCGCGCACGCTCTCCACAGGATCGTATCGACCGTCGCCAGGCGGTAACCGGTTTGCCTCGCTAGTCGCGCGCAGAGGCGGGCCACACTGGTTTTGTCCCTTCGAGCGAGCCTGGAGAGGTGAACATCAGGTTTCGCGGCATCAACGCCCAAATCCTTTGCCAAATGATGGCTCGTTACTGGTCCAATCCACGGCAGCGACTGGCAAAACTCGAGCTTGTCGTTGGCCAGCCTGTAGGCATCGAATAGCTCCTTTCGATGTTTCCAAATCTGATCGATGGCGCGCACCTTTCCGACATGGCCGAAAACTCTGCGGGCGCTGCCTCTTGCCCATAACGCTTCAATACAGCGCCCAAATATGTCCTGTGCCACGCTGTACTGCATTCCCGAGTTGACGATCACGTAGACTGCCGCTTCGGCGAACTGGTCAGCGTCGACTGGCGGCCGCAGCTGCTCAGCCCATGCATTGTCGGCGACATAGCCCGCCTCCTCGAGTGCCCGCTCGATGCGTCGAAAGCGCTTCAGCGTAATCACAGCATCGCTACCAGCTTACGCTGGGCATCCCTGTCCCCCTCGATGTAGCGCTGGGTCGTCGCCAAATCGCTGTGGCCAGCCAGCTCCTGGACATCGCGCAACGACCCGCCAGCGCGCGATATCAGCCTTGCCGCAAGCGTGATGAACGTGCGTCGCCCTGAATGCGACGAGCAGCCATCGAGACCCAGCTCCTGGTATAATTGCTTGAACCAATTGACGACGCTCCGCGGCGTCATCGCCTTGCCGCGTTGTGATTGAATGACGGGGCCAAAGCGAGGCCGCCCGGATTGCTTGTTCAGTACCTCGAGTGCCGACCTCAGCTCTTCGTGGAGCGGCAGCCGCCGGGCGCGGCCATTTTTCGCAATACCACTGGCGACAGTCAGCGACCTACCGACGCGTCCGTTGGGCTCCAGCACCATCGACCAGTCGAGCCCCGCAATTTCACATGCGCGCAATCCTGCTTTGAAGCTGAGTAGGACCATCACTTTGTTTCGGTGCGCATAGCGCCCGCGCGCGGCTCGCCTTTCCAAGCGGCACAGTTCGCGCGGCGCCAACACCTTTGCTGGCATACCCATCTGCTATCCCTATGTTGAAGCGCTCTGCACAGTTAGTGTGCAACAAATACAGTATAGCACAAAACAAGAACAAATGCAAATCTGCGCATACGAAGAATGGCTAAAATCTGCCATTTATTCGGCAGCCCCTCCAAGCAGGAAGTTAGCCCAAGCAGGCATGAGCGTGTCACGGCGCTGATCGAAAAACGTCGTGCGTCGGTATGCGCTTTCGGTGCGATTGGGGTTGGTGTGCGCCAACGCGGCCTCTGCCCATGAATCGGCGAAGGCGCTCTCAGCCGCCCAATCCCGAAAGCTCGAGCGAAATCCGTGAACGGTAAAGCGCTCGCTGCACATTGTGCGCACCACTTTTGCGAGAGTGGCATCGCTCATCTGGCCACCCAGACCAGGAAAGACGTAATCGTCAGGATCGATGCCAAAGGCGCCGCGGATCTGTTCAAGGATTGCCATGGCCGCAGGAACGAGCGGGACGATGTGTAATCGGCCTGTCTTGGCGTTGTCGGCAGGGACTTGCCACTCCTTCGTCTCCGGATCGATATGCCGCCACCGTGCTTTGCGCACTTCACCGGAGCGAGCCGCGGTGAGAATGAGGAATTGAAGCGCGAGGCGCCCAACGGCGAAGTCGCCTTGGCGAAGCTTCGCCACGAACCTCGGCAGATCCTTGTAGGGCATTGCAGCGAAATTTCCGGCTCTCGGTTGCTTAATCCCGCCCAGCAGCTGGTTGACGGCCCGCATCGGCGCTTCGCTCTCGCGCCATCCCTTGCCGTGGGCATAGTCCAGGACCGAGCCGATTCGCTGACGAACGCGCCGCGCCGTCTCGCCCTTGCTCAACCAGATTGGCCCGAGCACCCGCTGGATCATTCGGGCGTCGACTTCATCGACTGACACGTCACCGATGAGCGGAAATGCATAGGTCTTGAGGGTGGCAAGCCATTGGTCGCCGTGCTTGCCGTTGCGCCAGCCTTTGGAGACCTCAGCGTGATATTCCTCGGCCACCTTCTGAAATGAGGGCGTCGTTTCGTTTTTGCTGCGCCAGACTGCTGATGGATTGAAGCCGGCTTTCGCGAGCTCGCGCCAGATGCGTGCCTTTTCGCGCGCCTGGGCGAGTGTGAGCGACTTTCTTTTTTCGATCGGAATATCGAAATGGATGGGCTCGGTAATGGCCGCGCCTAAGCCATAGTCGCGTCGACGTCCGTTGTGCTGGACTCGGAGCACCCAAGAACGGGAGCCGGACGGTTTGACGAGCAGCGACAAGCCGTTGCCGTCCGAATGCCGGCCTTCCCTCAGACTCGCGATTTTCCTAACCGTGAGCACAAATTATTACCCATCCATTACCACACTTTGCATTGGCTTTAGGCGAACGCCGGCAGCCAGTCGCGAGTGCCTTATAACAAGAAAATGGCTAATTTGCGAGGTTTTCTACGAACGCCCGCGAACTGTGACGAACGCTGCAGCTGGCGGAGCGGGAGGGATTCGAACCCTCGATACGGTTTTGCCGTATACTCACTTTCCAGGCGAGCGCCTTCGACCACTCGGCCACCGCTCCGCTTTCTCCTGGAAGGCGCGCATCTAAGGGGCAAGGCGCGGACGGGCAAGGTTGCCCGGCGTAACGCCCGCCCCTACGTCCATCGGCAATGACACCCGCCGAGCGCCTCTCCGGCCGAACGCCGTCCACAGCCGACATTGATGGCATCGCGCGAGAGACTTTGCGGCGTCTTCCTTCGCCCTTCGCCGAGAGCCTCGGCGATATCGTTCTGATGATCGAGGAAGTCGCCGATCCGGACACGGCAAGGCACGTCGGGCTCAATCATCCGATGCAGCTTAGCGGCCTCTACGAAGGCATCTCACTCAACCGGCAGAGCGCCCAGCAATCGGGGACGCTTCCAGAGCGGATCACGCTCTACTTGAGGCCGATCATCGCCGAATGGCGCTCCACGCCGTTCAGCCTGGAGCAGCTCGTAAGCCACATCGTCATCCACGAAGTCGGGCACCATTTCGGCTTTTCGGACGACGACATGCACGCGCTGGAGCGCGACGCCGAGTGAGCACGCTGCTTCGGTTCGACAAGGTCGCGCTTCGTCGCGGCGGGCGACTGCTATTCCAGGATCTGGACCTGGAGCTCGGACCGGGACAGGCGCTGCAGGTTGCGGGCCCCAATGGTAGCGGCAAGTCGAGCCTGATCCGCCTGGCCGCGGGGCTGCTCCGCGCGGAGCGCGGCAGCATAAAGCGAGCGGAAGTTGCTCTAGCGGACGACAAGCTCGCAATCGATCGCGAGCTGCCGCTTCGGCGAGCGCTCACCTTCTGGGGCGGTGACATTGATCAGGCGATGGATGCGCTCGGGGTGACGCCGCTCGCCGACGTGCCGGTGCGGCTGCTTTCGACGGGGCAGCTCAAGCGCGCCACCCTCGCCCGCGTGGCGGCGTCCTCTGCGCCTCTTTGGCTTCTCGACGAGCCGTTCAACGGACTCGACCCGGACGGAGCCGAGCGGCTCGCCTCACTGATCGATCGGCACCGCGCTTCGGGTGGCGCGGTGCTCGCCGCATCGCACCTGGCGCTCGCGAGCGAATGGCGCCGGCTGGATCTGTCGCGGTGATCGCAGCGCTTATCTTGCGCGATGTGCGGCGGGGCTTCGCCGGCGCGGCGTGGCTGCCGATCGCCTTCTTCCTGCTGGTTGCAGCCCTGGTGCCATTTGCCTTAGGTCCGGATGCCCAGTTGTTGGGACGCGTCGGCCCCGGAATCTTATGGATCTCCGCACTGACCGCGGCGCTGCTTCCGATCGAACGCTTGATCGAGCCCGACCGCGCGGATGGAATGCTCGACCAGCTTTTTCTCCACGGTGTTGCGGAAGAGAGCATCGCGTTCGCGAAGATCATTGCGCATTGGATGACCTTCGCGCCGCTGCTTCTCATCGCAGCCATTCCAGCTTCGGCGCTTCTCGCGATGGAAGGTTCCTCCCTTGCCCGAACCGAGCTCGCGCTGCTGATCGGGACTCCGGCGCTGGCGGCCCTCGCCGTCGCAGTCGCTTCTGTCACGGCGGGCCTTCCGCGAGCGGGATCCTTGGCCAGCCTACTGCTTCTTCCGCTAGCGGTCCCGCTGCTGATTTTCGGCGCTTCCCAAGCTCTGCTCCTCGAGGCGGCGGTGTCACTTCTGCTGACCGCTGGAGCACCCTTCGTCGCGGGCGCCGCGATCAGGGCTGCTCGAAGCTAGTCGCGGCTCCAGCGCGCGAAGATCGCTGTTGGGAGAAGCAGGCCCCTCGCCTCCTCGCGGACGGCCATCTCACCCATCTCGACTTTGCCTCCGAGATCGCCGAGCGTCTGCTTTACCAGCTCGCCGATGGCGAGCGCGGACATGCGCACTGCATAGACCGTGAGCACCAGGAAGCGGCTCTTCTCGTCGAGCAGTCGCCGGCAGTCGGCTAGCAAATGCGCGAGATTTTCCTCCAGCCGCCAGATTTCCCCTTCAGGTCCACGGCCAAACTTTGGCGGGTCGAGCAGGATGCCCTCGTAGCGTCGCTCGCGTCGCACTTCGCGCGCGGCGAACTTGCTCGCATCATCGACGATCCAGCGGATCGGCCGGTCGTCCATGCCAGAGACGCGCGCATTCTCCTTGCCCTGCTCAACCGACTTTTTCGACGCGTCGACATGGACCATCCGCGCGCCGGCTTCGCTCAACTGCAAGGTGCCGACACCCGTATAACCGAATAGGTTGAGCACGTCGGCATCGGTCGAGCGCTCGCGCATCCAGTCCCATTGCGGCGCCATGTCCGGGAAGAACCCGAGGTGCCGGAACGGCGTCAGCGACGCGTTGAACTTTACTTCGCCGCGCGACAATTCCCACTGCCGCGGCACCGGACGATGCTGCACCCAGCGACCGCCGCCTTCCTCGTCAGAACCCGGAACGAAGGTCGCGTCGGGATCCCAATCCGCGCGCGCTGGCGCCCACATCGCCTGTGGTTCGGGCCGAACCACCTTGTACGAACCGTATCGCTCCAGCTTCTGGCCAGTGCCGCAGTCGACGAGTCCCCAGTCTTGCCAGGGTTCGGCAATGATCGTCTGAAGATCCGTCACGCCGCCAGAGCGAGTTTTGCGCCCACCGATGCAATTGCCCGCGGGCCAGCCAGCATGTGTGCACCCGCCCCGCGAACCTCCTCAAGAGTCACCGCGTCGATCCGCGAGATAAGCTCCGAAGGCTCGGCAAGCTGCCCTTCGCGAAGCAGCCGCGTCGCGAGATAGCTCGCCTGTCCCCAGCAGCTCTCCAGGCTCATCATCATGCCCGCCTTGGCCATTGCCCGGGCGCGCTGCAGCTCACGCTGATCGAGGCCCGCCGCAGCTTCGGCAAGCACCCGCTCGACCTCCTCGCGGACCAGGTCGGCATTCTCGCGGTGCGCGGCGACATAGGCCCAGAGCATGCCCGTCCCGGTGAAGTGCTGCACGCCCGCGGCGACCGAATAAGCCAGCCCCCGCTCCTCGCGCAGCTGCTGGAACAATCGGGACGACGAACTCGCGCCGACCACGTCGGCGAACAGCTGCGACGCATAAGCGTCCGGTGCACCCCAGGCCGGAGCAACCGTCGCGATGGCTATATGCGCCTGGTCGCTTCGACGTCGCTCGAACCTCTTGCCGCCCACGAATTGCGCTTTCGTCGCAGTTGGCGGTTCACAAGCCTGCACCTCGCCGAACGCCTGCTCTGCAAGGTCGACGAGCTGCTGATGCTCGAGCTTACCCGCAGCGACGAGGACGAGGTTCGAAGGGCCGTAATGACTGGACAACCACTCCCGCAGGTCATCCGCGGAAATATCACGAATGCTTGCCTCGCTGCCCAGGACCGATCGGCCCAGCGGCTGCCTTGGAAAGGCCGCTTCCTGGAGATGTTCGAAGACCATGTCCGAGGGCGTATCGCGGGCCTCCGCAAGCTCCTGCAGGACGACCTGCTTCTCGAGCTCGAGGTGGCGCGGGTCGAAATGCGGCCGCCTGACCAGGTCAGCCAGCAGGCGAACGCCGAGCTCCAGGTCGGGGGCAAGCAAGGTCGCGTAGAATGCCGTCAGCTCGCGATCGGTCGAAGCATTGAGATCGCCGCCGACATCCTCGACCAATTCGCTGATCTCGCGCGCCGACCGCCCGCCCGCGCCCTTGAACACCATATGCTCGAACAAATGCGCGATGCCGTTGAGACGCTCGGGTTCGTACCGCGATCCCGTCGGAGCGTAGAGTCCTACGGCAACCGTCTCGACGCTCAGCATCGGACGGCTCGCGACCCTGAGGCCGTTTGGAAGGATGGTCAGCGCCATCATGTCGCCGGCGGCTGCTGCTTCAGCCGCTTTCTGACGGCGAGCGCGTAGATCACGAGCGCAATTGCCGCGAGCCCGAACCAGGTCCAGGCGTAGCCGCGGTGGCCCGCGGGCGTGATCGGGCTGACCGAAGTGACGTCTGGGACCTTGCTCGGCTCCAGTCCCGGTGGAGCTGAGGCAGCGACCAGCCGCATGCCCTTCATCCGATCCGGCGCAATGACTCCGCTGACCGGCCCGCCAGCCCAATTCACCTTCGCATTCGGGTCGCGCGACCAGCCGACTTCCACCGCCATTCCCGGGCCCTCCGCACCGGTCGCGCAGTCGAGAATGTGGACGTAGCCCGGATCGCCGGCGCGGTTCTCGCCGCCGATCACCCGTTGACCGGCGACACGCAGGCAAACCCCCGTGGCATTGCGGAACAGCGGAAGCTGGTCCTTCTTGAGAGGAGTCGTGGGGAAAGCGATGGGCGGCAGCCTGCTCGCCGCCGCGTAGCGGGCGATCAGTCCTTCCTTCCACTTGGCACGCTGGAGTTGCCACATTCCGAGGCCGATCATCACCGCGACGGCTACGGCGACGGCGATCGTCGCAACGATGGGAATGCGCCTCGTCATTTGGCGATCCGCCCTTCGCGCGCGCGATGCTTATATTCCTGCGCGAGCAGCCACGCCTTGGACAGCCTCAGGCCAAGGATTGTCAGCGCGGCAGCGACAGGGATCCAAATCAGATGGACGTACCATGGCGGCTCGACGGCGGCGTCGAGCAGCAAAGCGCCGGCCACCGTGACCGTTCCGACGAAGAAAATCAGGAATGCCGCAGGCCCGTCACCGACGTTGAAGCTCGAATAATCGAGCCCGCAGCCGCGGCACCTGTCGGCATACTTCACCCACCCGGAAAAGAGCGTCCGCGCTCCGCACCGCGGGCAGGCGCCGGTGAGCGCCGACTGAAGCGACGAAGTCCGTTCGGCCTCCGCTTCTGGGGTCACCCGGCGTGCGGCGCGCCCCAGCCGCCCCAGACATAGATCGACGTGAACAGGAACAGCCACACGACGTCGACGAAGTGCCAATACCAGGCTGCCGCCTCGAAGCCGAAATGCTGCCTGGGCGTGAAGTCGCCGCGGTAGGAGCGGATGAGGCATACGGTGAGGAAGATCGTTCCGACGATCACGTGGAAACCGTGGAAGCCGGTGGCCATGAAGAAGGTCGAGCCGTAGATACTGCCTTTGAACGGGAATGGCGCGTGGATGTATTCCCAGGCCTGGCACGACGTGAATAGGATTCCGAGAAGGATCGTGCACCACAGGCCGAGCTTCAGCCCAGCGCGGTCCCCATGGATCAGCGAATGGTGCGCCCACGTCACCGTCGTGCCCGAGCACAGCAGGATCAGGGTGTTGAGAAGCGGGAGGCCCCACGGATCCATGACCTCGACGCCCTTCGGCGGCCACACGCCGCCGACTGCATCGACCGCGGACGGGAAGATCGCGCTGTCAAAGAAGGCCCAGAACCAGGCAAGGAAGAACATCACCTCGGATGCGATGAACAGGATCATGCCATAGCGCAGGTGAAGCTGGACGACCGGCGTGTGGTAGCCGGTGTGCGCCTCGTTGATCGTATTCCGCCACCAGTTGAACATGGTGACGAGCACGCCAAGCAGGCCGAGAGCCATAAGGATGGGGCCATAGCGGTTCTCGTGGAACCACATGACCGCTCCGCTGAACATCACGCCGCCGCTGATGGCGCCGATCAGTGGCCACGGATCGGGCTCGACCAGATGATAATCGTGATTCTTCGCGGCCATGTTCGTGCAGCTTCCCTCTTAGTCTTTACCCGGCTCTAGCGAGACGCGGTCAGCGTTTCCACCGGGTAAAATGTATAGCTGAGCGTAATCTCGTGGACGTCCTTCGTGTCCGGATCCTTCTTGATCGCCGGATCGACGAAGAAGATGACCGGCATGTCGACCTTTTGGCCCGGCTTCAGCGTCTGCTCGGAGAAACAGAAGCACTGGATCTTCTTGAAATATTTGCCCACCGTGTCCGGCGACACATTGTAGACCGCCTGGCCGACAATCGTGCGCGCCGACAGGTTCTCGGCGCTATAGAAGATCTTTGTCTTCGCCCCGGGCGCGATATTCACTTCGTTCTGCTCGGGCTCGAACCGCCACGGCAGACCCGGATGGACGTTGGCGTCGAACTCGACCTTCACCGAGCCGGGGACCGCACCCGGCGCGCGATCCGCCCGTTGCGTCGTCCCGTTGAAGCCCGTCGCCTCACAAAAGGCGCTGTAGAGCTTGGGCGTGAAGGCCACGAGCACGACCATCGCGCCAATGATGGTCAGCAGGATTCGAAGAGTCTTCCCAACGTTGTTCGGCCGCTCGGCAGCGTTCACCAGTTGATTCCCGTCTTGGCCATGGTGATGAAGAACAGCAGGATCACGAAGGCGCCCAGGAGCCAGGCGGTGATCTTCGCCCGCTCGCGCTGACGGCGGAAGATCTCGTCCTCGAGCTTTGGCATCAAGCTAGCCACGCGTCGGCGACGAGCACTGCGAACAAGGCGAACAGATAGAAGACCGAATAAGCGAACAGATGCTTCTCCGCGCCCATTTCGGCCGGCTCCGTCGTTCGGCTGGTGGCGACGCGGCCCGCGAGCACGAGGAAGACGAAGCTCAGTACCGCGGCGCTCACTCCATAGACGACGCCGGCGAGGCCGAGCGGCCAGGGAGCGACTGCGGCCGCTGCCATCGGGACGCTATAAAGGAAGATCTGGCGCCGCGTGCTGTCGAAGCCCGCGACTACCGGAAGCATCGGAATTCCGGCCGCCGCATAATCGGAGCGGACGAACAGCGACAGCGCCCAGAAGTGCGGCGGGGTCCAAAGAAAGATGATCGCGAACAGCAGCAGCGGTAGCGCTGCGAAATGGCCGGTCGCAGCAACCCAGCCAATCAGCGGCGGAAAGGCTCCGGCTGCCCCGCCGATGACGATGTTCTGCGCAGTCCGCGGCTTCAGCCACACCGTATAAATGAGGACGTAGAACAGGATCGACGCGGTCAGCAGCAGCGCGGCGAGCCAGTTGGTCGCCAGCCCCATCAGCAGCACCGAGAAGAAGGACAGGCCGACGCCGAAGTGAAGCGCGGACTGCCGGTCCATCCGTCCCGCCGGAAGCGGCCGTTTGGCGGTTCGGCGCATCTTGGCGTCGATCTCGGCCTCGTACCATTGGTTGAGCGCGCCGCATGCGCCCGCCGCGAGCGCGATGCAGAGGATCGCGCTAAAGGCGAGAACGATCGGAAGCTGGACCGGAGCGACGAGCAGGCCGCACAGCCCCGAGAATACCACGAGGCTCATCACGCGCGGCTTGGTGAGCGCGACGAAATCGCGCCAGTCGGCCGGCAGCGCGGCTGGAGTCGTCATCTCGATGGCTGGCATTTGTCGCGGCCTATAAGGGCTTGGCCGCAAGGGGAAAAGCCCCAAGCGCCAGACCTGTAGCGATGTTCATCAAGGCTTTGCTATGCGCACCCGCATGATGCACCGAATCCTTGCCACCGCTTTGCTCGTTGCGCTCGCAGCTCCAGCTTTCGCGCAAGCGGCTCCGACGGCCCCGGCCAGCACAGCGACCGCCACCAAGGAAGACCTCGTCCCGGTGGCGATCGACACCAGCCTCGGCCGGATCGTCATCGCGCTCGACCGCGGCCACGCACCGGTCACAACCGCCAACTTCCTCCACTACGTCGACACGCACCGCTTCGACGGGCAGAGCTTCTATCGTGCGATGCATGTGCGGGACGCGGACGGCAAGGACGGCGGCCTCATCCAGGGCGGCATCAGGACAGACATCCGATTGCTGTATCCGCCGATCGCGCATGAGCCGACCAGCCAGACTGGCCTCGACAATATGGCGGGAGCTGTCTCGATGGCCAACAACGGACCGGGAACCGCCCGCGCCGACTTTTTCATCCTGCTGTCGGACATGCCGGGGCTCGACGCGGGCGGTCCTGGAGGCGACGCAAGCGGCTTTGCGGCCTTTGGTCACGTGATCGAGGGGATGGACGTGGTGAAAGCAATCTGGAACGCGCAGGTCTCGCAAACAAAGGGCGAAGGAGCGATGAAGGGCCAGATGCTCGATCCGCCGGTGAAGATTCTGCACGCTGAACGGGTCAAATAGCCGCGACGGGTTCCTTGATCCCAAGACGCTTCCTGGCTCGGGTCATAATGGCTTTGAACTGAGGCTCGTCCCGTAGCGAATCAAGGTCGGGGTCCGCTTCGGCCATTGCAATGTGGAACGCGCCTGCGGTTCGGAGCGACCGATCGAGCTGCCGTAGCGCTCCTTCCTTGTCGCCGCCGAAAGCGGCGAGCGCACAGGCAAAATTATAGCGCATGCTGGAGTTGTCGGGATCGACCAGCGCGCCGCGCTCGGCCCATTCACGCGCGCGGTCCACTTGGCCTACGGCCGCATATGCGCCCGCTCCGAAGCTCATGACGGCTCCATTGCTCGGATCATTGGCGAGTACCTTCTCGGCTTCGCCAATCGTGCTTTCTGCTGCGACCTTCTTTGCCGCGACTTTACCGAGCGCATGATAGAGGGTCACGAGCCTAGCCCAGGCGTGGACGTCTGAGGGCATCAGGGTGACGGCTCTCTCGAGCAACGCAGCCGCTTCGGCGAACCTCCGCTGCCGCATGCAGACGCGCGCCCCCTCCTTGTTCACCTCCCAGGAATCCGGGTCGAGCTCGAGCGCCTTCGCCATTTGAGCGTCGGCCTCGTCATATTGCAATCGGTCTTCCAGCCGGCGGACCATCGGCAGATATGCTTCGGCGATAGAGGGATCGATGGTCAGAGCAGAGTTTGCTGCCGCAAAACCATCATCAACCTCGCAGCGGAACGCATAGCGCAAGTTCGACTGCGCCATTGCGAGCAACGCCCAGGCCCGCGCGTAATAAGGATCGATCTCGACCGCCCGGCTGCAGATCCGCATCACCCGCTCTTCGCGGCGAAGGTCACCGATATTGCCGGTGATCCAATATTGCCTCGCCAGCAGATAAAGGTTGTAGGCCTCGGCACTTTGAGTCCCGCGCTGCTCGATCGCTTTCTTCTCTTCGGGCAGAAGCTTCAGCTTGAGCGCGGCGACGATCGCCTTGGAAATCTCGTCCTGGATCGAGAAGATGTCGGTAAGGTCGCGGTCGAAGCGGTCTGCCCAGACGTGGCCACCCGTACGCCCATCGATCAGCTGCGCAGTGATCCGCACCTGGTTTCCGGCCTTGCGAACGCTTCCTTCCAGAACGTGCGTAACGCCGAGCTTTTGCGCGACATCACAAACGTTCACCGACTGACCCTTGAACGTGAAGGCGGTATTCCGGGCGATGACCTCGAGCGCCGAGACCTTTGAGAGGTCCGTGGTGATATCCTCGCTGATTCCGTCGCTGAAATATTCCTGCTCCGCATCGCCGCTCATGTTCTGGAACGGGAGGACGCAAATCGACAGAGCGTGAGCAGTCTGCCGAGCCTTTGGTGCCGTCTTTGCGGGGCTGCCCGCGAGCTCGGTGACGCTAGCGACCAGCTTGCGCCAGCCGTGCGCCGTGCGCTGCCCATCCCACGCCTTCAAATCGGCGCACTGAATCTGATTGAACGGCATCGGCGGGAGAGTTCCGTCGAGGCTGACCTGGACCAGAGTCAGCCGGCCTCGAGCGGTGTCGGCTTCCGCGCGCACCCAATGCGACCGCGCGGCCTCTGCCGACCACAGCACGACCACCGCCTTGGCGCCGTTGATCCGCTCCTCGATAACGTCGGCGTAGGCGCGGTGCGCCGGAAGCTCGTCGTCGCGCCAGACTTCGAAGCCGCCTTCGCGAAGGCCGTCCGCAATCAGGCTCGCAAGTGGCTCGTCGGGACGCGCGTAGGAGATGAATATATGCGACATAGGCGAACCGAAGCTCGCTCTCTCGCGTCTATTCAGCCGTTGTTGGATCGATGTTGGAGCGGACCTGAGAAATCCTGTTGGCCGGGAAACCGCCCTTCTGCGCGTGCTCGCGGATCATCTCCTCGTTAGGCGCGCGATAGATGCAGTAGATCTTGTCGTCGGTGACGTAGGAATTCACCCACTGGATTTCTGGCCCGAGGTCCCGAAGCACCGAGCACGATGTCTGCGATGCAGCCTTGAGATCGGCGGGGCCAAGCTTGCCGACGCCGGGCATTTCCCTCTCGATCACATACTGAGGCATTCGACCTCTCCCTGTTTGTTCAGCCTGCTGAACCGCCGCGCATAGCATTGCGCGAGCCAAATGTCCGCAGCGCGACGGAAGGGGCGGTTCGTCCCCTTACCGAAGAAGAGCTCAGTCGATGACCGGCAGCGTCGAATATTGGTGGAACGGCGGCGGGCTCGGCAGCGTCCACTCGAGCGTCGTCGCACCCTCGCCCCACGGATTGGCCGGAGCCTTCTTTCCGGCCGCGAGCGACCAGAACAGGTTGATGAAGAAGATCGCAACGCCGACGACCGTCACCATATAGCCGTAGGTCGCGATCTTGTTCCAACCCGCAAACGCCGGCGTGTAGTCCGGGATTCGCCGCGGCATTCCATCGAGGCCGAGGAAGTGCATCGGGAAGAACACCATGTTCACGCCGACGAACATGATGAAGAAGTGCAGCTTGCCGAGCAGCTCATTGTACATTTTGCCGCTCATCTTCGGGAACCAGTAATAGAAGCCCGCGAAAATCGAGAAGATGGCGCCGAGGCTGAGCACGTAGTGGAAATGCGCCACCACGTAATAAGTATCCTGCATGTAGGTGTCGACGCCGCCGTTCGCGAGGACGACGCCGGTGACGCCACCGACGGTGAACAGGAATATGAAGCCGATCGCGAACAGCATCGGGGTCTCGAAGGTGATCGAACCGCCCCACATGGTCGCGATCCAGCTGAAGATCTTCACGCCGGTCGGCACCGCGATGACCATCGAGGCGAAGGCGAAATAACGCTGCGTGTCGACCGAGATGCCGGTCGTGAACATGTGGTGCGCCCACACGACGAAGCCGATCAGGCCGATCGCCACCATCGCGTAGGCCATGCCGAGATAGCCGAAGATCGGCTTCTTGGAGAAGGTCGAGATGACGTGGCTGATGATGCCGAAGCCCGGCAAAATCATGATGTAGACTTCGGGGTG
>JAICSX010000049.1 GCA_025936675.1 Sphingomonas sp. | reverse complement strand
AGTCGGCGATGCTGTCGAGCGTCATGTAATGGCCGCCGCGCTTCATCGCGTCGACCTGGTGCTTGACGAGGCCGAAGCCGGCCGAGCTGTCGGTGAAGGCCGGACAGAAGATGGGCACGTCATTTTCGTAGGCAAGCTGGACGAGGCTGCCCTCTTTCTTGGCGTTGCCCTCGCTCAGCCACTTGCCCATCTCGCGGATGAAGGCTCGGCTGCTGTACGGGCGCGGCTCGAGGCTGTCCGCGATCGCGCCGATGGTGTGGTCGCAGTCCTGTAGCTGCTCCTCGTCGATATAGGTGTCGTAGATGCGGTCGATGTAGAGCGAGCGCAAAGTATCATCGTCAGGAATCTCATTGGCTTGGTAGTGCTTGTGGCCAAGCGCTTCGAAGAAATCCATGTCCACGATCGAGGCGCCGGTGGCGACCACCGCGTCTACCATGTTCGACCGGACGAGCTCCGAATAGAGGTCCATGCAGCCGGCGGCCGAGGTCGAGCCGGCAATCACCAGGATTACCGAGCAGCTCTGGTCCTCGAGCATCATGTTGTAGATCTTGGTGGCGCGGGCCAGGTCGCGGCTGGTGAAGCTCATGTGACCCATCGCGTCGACGATCGGGCGAGCGTCGAACTTCGTGATGTCGATATGCTCGACGGGCGTCGCAAGCAGCTCTGCCTTGCGCGTATCGTTGACCTTGGACCGGTCGATCAGCTCGTCAGTCGTCATTCTCATGCTCCAATAGCTTCCCCTCCCGCGTGCAGGAGGGCCAGGGGTGGGTTGTTCCTTTGGTCCTCGGCTGGACCGGCTATTGGCCGTCATTCCTCTGCGGGGGGACAGGCCCACCCCCAATACCCCCCCCCGCAAGCGGGAGGGGAGATGCTAGAACTTCACGATCTTGGACCGCGCCGCCTGCTTGGCGCCGTAGAGGCTCGCCATCGGCTCGTCCTCGACGATCACGAACTCGACCGCGCCGAAGCCGTTGAACTGGGTGCGCATGGCGCAGCCATAGGCGCCGAGCATGCCGATCTCGATATAATCGCCGGCAGCGACGTCCCCCGGCAGCTCGAACGGACCGGTCATGTGATCGAGATCGTCGCAGGTCGGACCATAGAAGCTGAACTCCGCCGGACGGACCCGTGAGCGCTCGTCACGGATCAGCCGTACCGGATAGCGCCAGCCGATATGCGCGGCATCGAACAAAGCGCCATAGGCGCCGTCGTTGATGTAGAGCTCATCGCCGCGGCGCTTTTCGACGCGCACGAGGACGCTCGCATATTCGGCACAGAGCGCACGTCCTGGCTCGCACCAGAGCTCGGCCGAATAACTGATCGGCAGTGCTTCGAAAGCCTGGTGGATAACCGAAAAATAGGTCTCCAGCGGTGGCGGCTCCATGCCGGGATAGGAGGAGGGAAAGCCTCCGCCCACGTCGAGGATGTCGACGGTGACCGCTGCCTCGACGATCGCGTCGCGGACGCGGGTCATCGCTTCGGCAAAGGCCGCCGGAGTCATCGCCTGGCTGCCAACGTGGAAGCAGATGCCGAGCGCGTCGGCCGCCTGGCGAGCGGCCATCAGCAGCGCGCTGACCTCATTCGCCGCGGCGCCGAACTTCGCTGCAAGGCTGAGCTTGGCATGCTCCGAGCTTACGCTGATGCGGACCAGCAGGTTGAGATCCGATGCCGGAACTCCGTCATTCGCGGTTGCGCGAACGATCTTCTCCAGTTCCTCGAGCGTATCGAGGCTGAAGGTCCGGACGCCGTGGTCGAAATAGGCTTCGGCGATCGCTTCCTGGGCCTTTACGGGGTGCATGAAGCAGAGCACGGCCTCGGGCAGCGCCTCGTGAACGAGACGCACCTCGCCAATCGAGGCAACATCGTAATGCGTGACGCCCTCGCTCCAGAGGATCTGGAGCAGGTCGGGAGAAGGGTTGGCCTTGACCGCATAGAGCGACCGCCCCGGGAACTTCTCGACGAAGAAGCGGGCGGCGCGACGCGCAGCGTGCGGACGTAGCAGCGTAACCGGCTGGACCGGGCGCATCTTGGCGATAGCGGCAGCCCCCCGGCTGCCGGACGGGGCGGACGCTAGCCCCAGCGCGCGATGATGCTTGTGCAACTCAAGGGACCTCCAACAGGTAGTTCAACACGAAAGCTGCCTTGCGGTTGGAAGTCCCATGGGGCAGCGGAGCGCGATATATGTGTGGCGATTCCTGCTGTAAAGATTGTTTAGCCAGGAGCTAAAGATTTGGTGACCGTATGTCGCTGATCTGAAACGGCTAATCGAAAAGGTGAATTATCAACGACTTATCTAAAGCGCCCGATTTGACGCTGCGGGATGTTGTCGAAGCTGCCGCGCGGATCGAGGGATTCGTGCAACGCACGCCGCTGATCGAGAGCAATATTAACGGTCAGCGGGTCTGGCTTAAATGCGAGTGCCTGCAGACCGGCGGCGCATTCAAGCTGCGGGGTGCGACCAATCGGCTGCTTCAGCTTTCGCCGAAGGAGCAGGAGCGGGGAGTGGTGGCCTTCTCGTCGGGCAATCACGCGCGCGGGGTCGCAATCGCAGCAAAAAGGCTCGGGATTCAAGCGGTCATCGTGATGCCGGCCGATGCGCCGCAGGTGAAGGTCGAAGGCACCCGCGCCGAAGGGGCAGAGATCGTGTTCTACGACCGCCGCACGGAAAGCCGCGAGGAGATTGCAGGCCGCATCGCCGGAGAGAGCGGCGCGACGGTGGTGCCGAGCTTCGACGATCGGGCGATCGTCGCCGGCCAGGGCACTGCGGGCCTCGAGATCGTCGAGCAGCTTGGCCGCTCGCCAAAGCGCATCTTCATCCCGTGCGGCGGCGGCGGGTTGGCGGCAGGGATCGCGCTTGCGGTTCCCGACGCCGAGATCGTCGTCGTCGAGCCGGAAGGCTGGGACGACATGGGGCGCTCGCTCGAGCTGGGAGAGATTGTTCCCGTCGCATCGGATGCGCCCGACACCTTCTGCGATGCCATCATGACCCCGCGCGTGTCGCCGATCACCTTTGGAATCCTTCGGGATCGCAGCGCCCGTGCTCTTTCCGTCAGCGACGGCGAAGTGGCCGCCGCAATCCGCTACGCCTGGGCAACGCATGGTTTGGTCGTTGAACCAGGCGCGGCTGTTGGCCTCGCAGCATTGCTCGCCGGCAAAATTCCACCAGTGGAGGATACGGTCGTGGTCCTATCGGGTGGAAACGTCGATCCAGCACTTCACGCCCGGATCATCGCGGAAGCCGCTTAGGCGACGTTGCGCGCTTTATACTCACCGGGTTCCACATGCATAGGGCTGGAGCGCTCGACAGCCTTGGTCAGCTCCTCGAGCTCGGCGGCAAGCGTCTTGAGCTCGGCGGCGAGGAAGCGGCGTTCCTCGGCGGCGACGGACTCGGAGGCGTCGATCAGCGTGTCGAGCATCATTGCGATGCACGGCAGGATGGTCTCCTCGATCCGCTCGAACGCCTCGTCGAGGCGCGCCTGCTGGTCAGCCTTCGGCATGAGACCGCTTTTCGGCGATCTTGGTTAAGTCTTGGTGAAACCAGGCCGATGAAATGAACAATTTTTCGTCTTTCGCCATGGGCTTGGCGATGGTCGCGAGCTTCCTTCTGCTCGCCGGCGGGGCGAAGCTGGCGTTCAAGCGTCAGACGAGATTGCGCGGCATCCTGATGATGGTCGCGGCGCTAGTCATCGTCATGAACGTGATGATCTGGACGGTATAGCCGGCTTAATCGGGTCGGTCGCGAGGCGCATGTCCAGATATTCGTCGACCGATTTCATCAAGAGGTCGAGCTCATTGGCGAAGAAATGGTTCGCCGACGGGATCACGTCGTGATGGATGGTGATGTGGCGCTGGGTCCGGAGCTTGTCGACGAGCTTCTGGACCGCGCTTGGTGTGACCACCTCGTCGGCTTCGCCCTGGATAATGATTCCCGACGAGGGACAGGGGGCGAGGAAGCTGAAGTCGTACATGTTCGCCGGCGGCGCGATCGAGATGAAGCCGCGGATTTCGGGCCGCCGCATCAGCAGCTGCATGCCGATCCACGCGCCGAAGCTGACGCCCGCGACCCAGGTCGTCTCGGCCTCGGGATGGATTTGCTGCACCCAGTCGAGCGCAGAGGCTGCGTCGGATAGCTCGCCGATGCCGTTGTCGAAGATGCCCTGGCTCTTGCCGACTCCGCGGAAATTGAACCGCAATGTCGCGAAGCCGCGCTTGACGAAGGTCTGGTAGAGCAGCTGGACGATCTTGTTATTCATCGTGCCGCCGGCCTGCGGATGCGAATGCAGGATCAGCGCGACCGGAGCGCGGGGACGGGTGCCGGGATGGAATCGTCCTTCGAGGCGTCCCTCGGGTCCTGGGAAAATGACTTCAGGCATGGAAGTGGTGGTGCTCGCGAATTAGGTGGCGCTACGCGGGTGCGTAGCGGCGTCGGGTCCTATATAGGGGCGGGCATTGATGTGGCAATTGGCAGGAAAGCGCGGGTTTTGAGCAGCATGGAGCGCCTCTACCTCGACCATGCGGCGACGACTCCGGTGCTGCCGCAGGCGCGCGCCGCGCTGCAGCGTGGCCTCGACTCTTGGGCCAATCCTAGCTCGCCGCACGCAGAGGGACGCGCGGCAAGGGCCTTGCTCGAGGAAGCGCGGGCGACGATCGCGGACGTGCTCGGGTGGCGTCATGACGTCATCTTCACCAGCGGCGCCAGCGAAGCGATCGAGATTGCGGGCCGGCGTGCACGCGTCCCGCAACGTGCGCATTCGGCAACCGAGCACGCGATCGTCCCGTTCGCGATGGGTCCCAGCTCGGCAGTCATCCCCGTCGGTCGTGACGGACTGGTCGATGAAGCAGCGCTCGACGTGCAGCTCGCCCAGGGGCCGGCGCTGATAGCGATTCAGCATGTGAACAACGAGACTGGTGTCATCCAGTCACTGGACCGGCTGGCGCCCCGAATCCGCGATGCCGGCTCGTTGCTGCTCGCCGATTGCGCCCAGTCGGCCGGGAAGCTGCCGCTTCCTGATGCGGACTTCATCGCAGCCTGCGGACATAAGCTTGGCGGCCCGCCGGGCGTGGGAGTCTTGCTAGTCCGCGACCTGGCGACGCTCGAAGCGGTCGGAGGGCAGGAGAAGGGCTACCGCCGTGGTACCCAGGACGCGCCGAACGCGCTGGCATTCGCGGCCGCCTTGGCTGCCCGCGCGTGGGGCCTCGACCGGCTCACAAGTCTCAGAGAGCGTCTCGAGGAGGGCGTCAAGAACGCCGGCGGCATCGTCATCGCAGAAGACAGTCCGCGCATCGCCACCATCGGCGCGGTCTCGCTGCCGGGTGGTGCGAGCGCGTCGCTCCTCGTGCAGTTCGACCTCGCGGGGATAGCAGTATCCGCTGGAAGCGCCTGCTCATCCGGGGCGATGAAGAGCAGCTCCGTCTTGGCGGCGATGGGAGTCCCGGCTGATGTCGCAGCGGGATTCCTCCGGATTAGCTTTGGGTCCTCGACGAGCGAGCAGGACGTCGACCGCTTCCTCGCAGAGTGGCGCAAGATCGCCAGCCGTGCGCGAGCTCAGGCCGCATGATCTACCTCGATTACCAGGCGACGACGCCGGTTGCGCCTGAAGTGGCGAAGGCGATGCATCCCTGGATCGAGGACCGGTTTGCCAACCCGCACTCGCCCTCGCGATGGGGCCATGAGGCCGCCGCCGCCATCGAAGCCGCGCGGAAGCAGGTCGAGAAGGCAATGGGCCTCAAGGGCGGGAGCATCGCCTTTACCGGAAGCGCAACCGAAGCGATCAACTGGGCATTGAAGGGAAGCGTCGAGAACGCGCCGAAGGGCCGCAACCGGATTATCACGGCGGCGACCGAGCATGCGGCGGTGCTCGACACTTGCGAGTGGCTGGCGGGACAGGGCGTTGACCTCACGGTGCTGCCGGTGAAGCCCAATGGGCGGCTCGATCTCTCGTTGCTCGAACGCGAGCTCGACGAGCGCGTGCTGCTCGTCGCTGTGATGATGGTGAACAATGAGATTGGCGTCACCCAGCCGATCTCAGAGATTTCCGATATGGCACATAAAGCCGGCGCGTTGATGCTTTGCGACGCCGTGCAGGCGTTCGGAAGGCTCGACCTGTGGCAAGGACCGGATCTCGTCGCGGTGTCGGCGCACAAGATCCACGGACCGAAAGGGATCGGGGCCTTGTGGATGCGCAACGGCAAGGAACCCGCACCCCTGATCCATGGCGGCGGACAGGAGCAGGGGCTTCGCTCGGGCACATTGTCCCCGGCGCTCTGCGTCGGCTTTGGCGCGGCAGCCAAGCTCGCAGAGGAGCGCTGCACGCGCGACTACGACCATGTCCAGAAGCTGTGGAAGGCGGCCATCCACGCGCTCGGACCGGGATGGACGATCAACGGTTGTGCTGAGTGCCGGTATCATGGCAATTTGAACATTCGCCGAGAAGGCGTTGATGCAGCAAGACTTTTGGCCGATTTGCGCGACATTGCCTTCTCGCTTGGATCGGCGTGTGCGAGCGGGTCGGGCCGGCCTAGTCATGTACTTCGAGCACTGGGACTCGACTATCGCGAGGCACGTTCCTCGATCCGGCTCGGTTTCGGGCGCTACACCACGCAGCATGAGGTGGTGGACGCATGCAAGCGCATCGCCACCCATGCAGTCGCGCAGGAGAAGCTCGACGCGTGACCCTGGTGCGCTTTTTCAAACCGGACGGAACCCTCGACAAGGAAGTTGAAGCAGAACCGGGGCAGCGGCTTCTCGATGTCGCCTGGGCTGCGCGCGAGCCGCTGGAGGGCGCCTGCGAGGGCGTGATGGCCTGCTCGACCTGCCACGTGATTGTCGATTCGGAGGATTTCGCGAACCTACCGCCTGCAAGCGAGGAGGAAGAGGATCTGCTCGACCTCGCCGCCCATGCCACGCGCACGTCGCGCCTGGCTTGTCAGATCATGCTGACGCCGGAGATGGAAACCCTCAGTGTGAGGGTGCCGCCCGAAGCACGGAACTGGATGGGCCGCTAAATCCCCGGATCGTCCGGAAGCGCGCTTTCGTCCGGATCTTCCCTTGGTCGCTCCGGCTTGTTCCCCTTCGCCGGCGGCGGCGGTTTCAGCGTCTCGAGGACCGCAAGCGAAAGCTGGCCCTGATGGTCCACATCCAGCGCGACGAAGCGCTGGGTCGCGGCCTGCCGGAATTCGGCGAGCGAGACTCCGCGGTTGAAGTCTGAATCGGCAGATGAGACGGGCTCCGGCAAGTCGAGCAGCCCGTAACGGGCGCCGCCCTGGTGCGCATCGTCCGCCGCGTCGTCGCTCCAGCCACGCCCGCGACCGCGGTGGCCTCCTCCTCCCCGATGCCCGCCGCCTCCGTTCCAGCCGCCGTGTTCACCCGCTTCGCCGGCACCCATGGACGCGAAGCCGAGGTGCGCCGTGGAAATCTCGGGCGCGACGGCCGTCTCGTAGTGGGTGATCTCGTCAGGATCGATTTCACCGTCATGATTGAGATCGAGCATCGCGAAGAAGCGCTCGGCGTCCTTCTGCATCTCGTCAACGCTTAGAAAGCCGTCGTGGTTGAGGTCGGCTTGACGAAACCAGTCGGCCAGCGTGTCATCGTCGCGTCCATTCGGTCGAAACGGCTCGCCCAACGGGCTGATGAAGACGCGATTGAAACGGTGCGGCATCTCAGCGGCCTGTTCGGCCGGCGCCTGTCCCGCGGCCACTGCGAGGAGGATGAGGGGACCCAGGATCACGTGCCGAGTGAAGCACTCGCCGAGCTTGCTGCCAAATGAATTGAGTCATGAATTCGGACGTGTCGCCCGCAGCGGATTATTGCGGGCTCGTCATGGGTCCGTATTCGGCGCTGTGCGGATCGTCCGATTCGCCGGGCTTGATGTCCTTCTTGCGCTTCGCAACGGTCGAAGCCGCATGCCTGACCGATTGAAGCGCAGCGAGCGACAGCTGGCCGCCCCCGCTGGTGTCGAGCAACTGGAAGCGAGCCAGCGCCGCGGTGCGGAACTCCTGCGGCGAGACTCCACGGTCGAAGTTGGTGTCGGCTGAGGAGACCGGCTCCGGGATCTGCAGCAAGCCCATGCGCCCCGCATTTGTCTCGTCATCGACATGCTCTTCCACTTCGCCGCCGGGCAGCGTGGAGCTGGAGATGATCGGTGCCACGCGAAGCTGAGGGGCGATTGTTCCTTCGTAATAAGTAATCTCGTCCGGATCGATCTCGCCGTCATGGTTGCGGTCCAGGACCTGGAAGAAGCGGTCCGCATCCGCTGTCATTTCATCGGCGGTCAACATGCCGTCGTGGTTGAGGTCGGCCTGCTGAAACCACACGACCAGACCGTCCTCGCCGGCTGTCCGCCCATAGAAGGGCTCGCCCATCGGACTGATGAACAAGCGGCCCGCGCCGCGCGTCGAGCTAACCGACGCCTGCTGAACCGGCATTGCGGGTGCTGCCTGCGGCGCCTGCGCGGCTGCGGCAGCAGAAAGGAGAAAAGGTGCGAGGAGCATCGGCAGAGTGAAGCACCTCAAGCGCTTGCTGCCAAGTGAATTGGGCTCAGCCATGTCGTGCCCATCGATCAGCGTCCGGAAGGAAGCGGGTTGCCGATCCGGGCGTCGGGCGCTTTGTCGTCGCGCTTCGACCGGCGGCCATCTTCTTTGGGCGCGTGCGGCATCGCTTCGAGCTGGACGAGAGTCAGGCGGGCCTGGTGCGCCTTGTCGAGCAGCTGGAATCGGGCAAGCGCGGCTTGGCGGAACTCGTCGGCTGTGATCGCCCGATTGAAATCGGCGTCCGCGGCAGCGACGGGCTCGGGCATGTTGAGCAAGGAATAGCGCGCCGCGCCCTGGAGCTCGCCGCCGATTCCGAGGCTTGCGCCATAATCCTCGCGGCTCCTGCGGTGATGCTTGCCGCCATCAGTGCCGGAATCATCCGCTGCAGGGTCGTCGTCGTCGGTAGACCTAGCTAGCTCTGCAACATGGCCCGGGAGCGGCTTCGTCTTTGAGTTCACCTGGATCTCGGGCGCGACCTGATATTCGTATGCAGCGAGCTCGTCCGGGTCGATCTGCCCATCGTGATTGGTGTCCAGCGTCCCGAAAAATCGCTGAGCGTCGGCGACCATCTCATCGGCTGTGATGAACCCGTCGCGGTTGCGGTCGGCCTTAAAGAACCAGTCGGCAAGCGTGTCGTCTTCGCGCGTTTTCGGGCGGAACGCCTCGCCCATCGGGCTGATGAACGGCGCCCATGGATGCGCGGTCACCATGATCGGGGCCCTTGGCAAGACCTGCGCCTCGGCGGCAGTAGCGGCCAAAAGCAGAAGAAGGACGGGAGAGCGCATCGTTGCGGCTGACGTCCTCCGTGCCGTGTGAACGGTCAATGAAAATGCGGACCGGGGGAACATGAACTTGCACGACGAGGTCGGTTCAACCATATGCGCTCGCGGAAGTCGGCGGGCGGCGCTGTCGCCAACCTGGTCAGGTCCGGAAGGAAGCAGCCACAACGATTTCGTGTCGGGTCGTCGGCTTCCACCTCTTTTTTCATTTTGGAATCTTAGCGCGTCCTGCCAGCGTGGTGCCGGGGGGATCGCGCAATGAGCGACTTCGAATTCCTGTTTTCGGTATTCGGCCTGCTCATCGGCCTCACTTTCATCGAGATCGCAATCAAATTCGCCGACGCGATCGACGCGCATTCCCGGCGTCCGATCGGAGTCCTGACCCCCCTACTTGCGCTGTTCGTGATGATCGATGTCGCGGGCTATTGGCTGTTCAGTTGGTCGATCCGCGAGCAGCTTCACGTGCGCTGGCGGACGGTGTTCATCGGCCTGACCGTTGCCTTGATCTATTATTTGTCCGCCTCGATGATCTTCCCGCGAAGCGAGGGTGAGTGGAAGAACCTCGACGAGCATTATTGGGCTCGCAAGCGGTTCGTGATCGGCGGCATCCTGCTGGTCGAGACGGCGACGATGGCGTGGCAGTGGACCCGCGCTGTTCCTGCACTCGATGATTATTGGTTCTGGATTTACCAGTTGCCGTACTTCATCCCGCTGGCCGCGCTGCTGTTCACCCGCTTGCGCCGGGTCGATATTGTGCTCTTCGTCATCCTGATTGGCATGATGCTCTTCGCCGACTTCGACCTTGGGCCAAGCTCCCGCTGGGGCGAGCAGGTCGGGATCAGCATCGGCCATTTGGCTGACAAGCGCTCACCGCGCCCCTAGATAAGCTTTGATGCCCGATTCCTCCGATCTCGATGATGCTCCCGGCCTCGGGCTGGACCTTCCCGAAGAGCCCAAGAAGCCGGCCCGCGCGACCGCGTATCGCGTGCTTGCGCGCAAGTACCGGCCGCAGACTTTCGCCGAGTTGATCGGCCAGGACGCGATGGTGAAGACGCTCGCCAACGCCATCGAGCGCGGGCGGATCGCCCATGCCTTTCTGCTGACCGGCGTGCGCGGGGTCGGAAAGACCTCGACCGCCAGGCTGATCGCGAAGGCGCTCAATTGCATCGGGCCGGACGGGCAGGGCGGCCCGACGATCACGCCGTGCAACGTCTGCGAGCCCTGCCGAGCGATCGCCGAGGGGCGGCACATCGACGTGATCGAGATGGACGCCGCCTCCCACACTGGCATCGACGACATCCGCGAGATCATCGACGCGGTCCGCTACGCGTCGGTCAGCGCGCGCTACAAGATCTATATCATCGACGAAGTCCACATGCTTTCAAAGCAGGCTTTCAATGGCTTGCTCAAGACTCTTGAGGAGCCGCCTGAGCATGTGAAGTTCCTCTTCGCGACGACTGAGGTCGACAAGGTGCCCGTCACGGTGCTGTCGCGCACACAGCGCTTCGACCTGAGGCGCATTCCAGCGGAGAAACTCGCGGAGCACTTCGGTGAAGTGTCGAAGGCGGAAGGCGTCGAGGTCGACGCAGAAGCCCTCGGGATGATCGCCCGCGCTGCCGAAGGATCGGCGCGCGACGGACTTTCGATGCTCGATCAGGCCATTGCCCACGGCGCCGGCACGGTCACGGCAGAGCAAGTGCGCGACATGCTCGGGCTCGCCGACCGCGGAAGAATCCGCCGGCTGCTTCAGCTCGTCCTCACCGGCGACGCCACCGGCGCTCTCGCCGAGCTCGACGAGGCGCATGAGCTCGGGATCGACCCGACCCAGCTGCTTCGCGGATTGATGGAGAGCCTCCATTCCGCGACCCGCGCCAAGGCGGGTGCGATGGTCGATGCGCTTCAAAGCGCCGAGGAACGCGAGGGCGCTGCGGAGATCGCGCAAAAGCTGTCCTGGGGCACGATCCATCGCTTGTGGCAGCTTTTGTTCAAGGGACTGCAGGACGTTGATGCAGCACCGGATCCGCGCGAAGCCGCCGAGATGGCGCTCCTTCGGCTGATCCACGCTGCCGATTTGCCGGACCCCGCAGCGCTCGTCCGCCAGCTGAGCGGCGAAGCGGGCAGTGTGGCCGCGCCGCGTGCAACTTCGTCGAGAGGCAACGAAACGTCTGCTCGGCTCCCCGCGGACTTTCGAGCACTGATCGCGAGTCTCGAGGCGGCGGGGAAGCATCAGCTTGCGATCCAGCTTCACGACCAGGTCGGCCTCGTCCGCTTTGAGCCGCCCGAGCTCGTCCTCAAGCCGCTGCGCCCGCTTGGACAGGACTGGCCGCGCGACCTTGCCCTGGCGCTCAAAGGCACCACCGGGGCGTCGTGGAAAGTGGCGCTCTCCGACGAGACAGGGGAGCCCTCGCTACTCGAGCAGGAGAAAATGGCCGAGGAGCGCGTTCGCGCTGATGTGCTCGCCGACCCCAACGTCCGCGCCGTGATCGACGCATTCCCCGAGGCCGAGCTCGAATCCTATTCAACGAGAGGCAGCTGACATGCCCGAGATGCCAGACTTCGACGAAATCATGAAAATGGCGCAGAACGCCCAGGCCGAGCTGCAAAAGGCCCAGGACAATCTCGACAGTATAGAGGTCGAAGGCGTGGCCGGCGGAGGGATGATCAAGATCCGCGCCACCGCGAAAGGTCGCATCCTTGGCGTCGACATCGACGAAAGCCTGCTTTCGCCCTCGGAAAAGACGATGGTCGAGGACCTGGTCGCCGCGGCGATCAATGACGCGCGGGCGAAGGCGGACGCAGCCGCTGCAGGCGAGATGCAGAAGATGCAAAGCACCCTCCCGCTACCGCCGGGATTCAAGCTTCCCTTCTAACGAGCCTATGCTCGTCACCCCGGACTTGATCCGGGGGGTATAGTGATATCCCCCCGATTAGTCGCGACTGACTACAGGGCAACACCTGGTCTCGCTCAAAGCCGTGCCGAGGCGTACTCACAAACCTCGGCGAGAGTCATTTCAAGAAGAGTTCCCTAAACTCCTCCTCAAAGTCTATGTAATCAGGAATAAATCCTCCTGCCGCCACTTGTCGCATGTACTCCTCACATTGATCTACGAATCCAGCGGCCTCCAGCAGGAATGGAATTCTGAATGCGTGATGTCCCAACGGAAGATTGGTATCGATCAAACAATATTTTGCGAGATCAGGAAAACTACTAAACGTAGGCTCAACATCTCTTATGAATTCGCTGTAGAAATCCGCCACCCCTCTTTCATATGGGTCAATCCGGAAAGATGATACAATATTTTTACGAAAGAGTAGCTGGTTTATTTTGTCAATTCGTTGAAACACGGTTTGACGAACAGAGGTAGAGCTCTTTTTGGTTCGAAAAAAGGCCATATTCTTCAATTTGTTCTCAATAGAGGCAATTCGAGAGCCGTAATAGCAAACACACTCGAAAATACCTGAGCCAATAAACTCAAACCTAACGATGCCGCTTAAATCATCCGAGAAGTTCTTAGCGAAAGTATTAGAAGAATATCTAACATATCCATCTAACTCTATCGCAATTCTCTGAATGAATTCCTGTGATAATTTGGACTTAGTGCTCATTTCTTTGACTCGCAAACTGCAGGAATAACGGCAGGTAGCACCCAAAACGGTAGAGGCTTCCCAATGGGGACACCCGTTTGGAATCCCGCTGCGGCGGCATTCGCTCCGATTGGCACCGCTCCACCGTTGCGAATTCCTTCGGCAACGAGGGGCTGGTTTCTGCGAAGGAGATCGCCTCCCTGCGCGCCAAAGTCCATTACAGTCTTAATTTCCGTCACACCAACTGGCCGACCCCCTACTGACGCCACTATGTCGAATCTTGCCGTCTTCCCTTGGTACTGAAAGGTGACTTCTCGTGTAGCTTGCGGCGGGATTTCTGTCTTGATAGATTTGAATAACATTAGGCGCGACATTGCTGAATGCGTGTCGATACACTGAGGATTTTAGATGAAATATCACAACGTATCTAGCAAGGCGTATTTCGCCATGTTCATCGTTGCAGCTCCAGTGTATTTCTTGTTTTCCAGTTTAAATCAAGACGTAAGAGGATTTATATCAGCGCTGACTATATGTGGATTTGGGTCTTTAATAAGTATACTTAGAGACATATCTAAAAAACCAAGATTTTGGTTGATATCTAGCTTTATTGTTATAGTACATGTAGTGATAATCATCCTGATCCCGTGGGGAAATCGGGTTTATTTCGGAATCTTAGCTACACCGATTGTCGTGGCTGATATGTACGCTTCAGCACGCCTAATCGTATCTTTTACTGGAAGCGATGCAGCGTAAGCGGGCAACCGACGTGGGAATTGTTCCCTGCCTTCAAGAATCCCCTCGGCTGGTTTCGTCGTGTACACGCAGTGACGTCTGCTTTACCCCCCGGACTTGATCGGGAGTGTTACACTTGACAACCCCAGCCGCAAGGGCTAGTTTCCCTTTCATAAGGAGAACTCCCCGTGGCTAAGTCGGTTTTGAGCGCCCCGCATTTCCATAATGAGGAAGCGGCTTTTGCGTATGTCGAAGCTCTGCTTTGGCCGAAGGGCCCGACGTGCCCGCACTGTGGCAACTGCGACGCGGAGCGCATCGGGCGCTTGCAGGGGAAGAGCAGCCGGATCGGGCTTCGCAAGTGTTACGCGTGCCGCAACACCTTCACCGTT
>JAICSX010000044.1 GCA_025936675.1 Sphingomonas sp. | reverse complement strand
GTCGACAACGGGACCGGCATATCCGAGCTGATCGAGCAGGCGCGAGTGTTCGCGCATGGGCCACGTCCCGATCGCTCGATCGTCTTCCTGGCCGTCACGGGCGAAGAGAAGGGCCTGCTCGGCTCGAGCTATTATGCCGCCCATCCGCTTTATCCGTTCGGCAAGACCGTCGGGAACGTGAACGTCGACGCGTGGCTTCCTGATGGACCGCAGAAGGACTTCACCATCCGCGGGACGGCCAAGCTCGGCCTCCTCGATGATCTGATCGAAGAGGGGAAGAAGCAGGGCCGCTATTACACGCCCGACCCGCACCCCGAGACCGGCGGCTTTTACCGCTCCGACCATTTCTCCTTCGCCAAGGTCGGCGTGCCCGCGATGAGCTTCTCACAAGGGCTGGACCTGGTGAACGGCGGCGTGGCGCGCGGCGAGCAGATCGCCAACGACTACAACAAGCTGCATTATCACCAGCCGAGCGACGAATGGCAGCCCAATTGGGACTGGAGCGGGGTCGCTCAAAATGCCGAGCTGCTGCACCAGCTCGGCCTGAGGCTCGCGAACTCGCGCGAATGGCCGAACTGGAGCGCGGACAGCGAGTTCCGTGCCGCCCGCGACCGTAGCGCGGCCGACCGGACGAGCGATGCGCCCGCACCGAAGAAGGGAGAGCGGGGTTGAGCGAAGCGGATTCGAAGCGGCTTGAGGAGCGCCGGGACGTTGATTGGCAGCCGTGGGCGATCCTCGGCGTGCTCATCCTCGCGCTGCTGGTCATCGTCTGGATCGCGAACAAGCCCAAGCCTGAGCTTGGTGCGCGCACCGCCAAGACCGGCCTGCCGCTGACCCCTGAGCAGCGCTCGGTCGACTTCCAGACCGCCGATCTCACCTTCGACGTCCAGCCTAGCCACAAACGTATCGATGGCCGCGCAATCCTCGGGTTCCTCGTCAAATCGCCGCTCGCCAAGATTCAGTTCGATCTGGATCCCGAACTGCCGATCAAGTCCATCGCGGCCGACGGCAAGCCGCTCGCCGATTCAGCGTGGAAGAACGACGGTGGGCTCGTCACCGTGAACCTGCCGCAGCCGAAGCAGCCCGGCGAGCGTCTGTCGCTGGCGATCGCTTATGGCGGCAAGCCGCACGTCGCCAAGCGCGCGCCATGGGACGGCGGCATCGTCTGGGCCTACACCAAAGACGGGCGCCCGTGGGTCGCCACCGCCGTCGAAGGCGAAGGCTGCGACCTCTTCTGGCCCTGCTTCGACAACAGCCAGGTCGAGATCGGGACGGTCACCCAGCACATCATCGTTCCGAAAGGTCTGTCCGCACCCTCAAATGGCCGCCTCCTCGGCGTCGACAAGCTCTCCGACGGCCGGACGCAGTGGAACTGGCGCGCGCGCCACCCGAACAATTACGCGATTGCGCTCGACGTCGCGCCTTATCAGCTCGCGCAAACTACATACCAGAGCCGCTACGGTTACCGCATGCCGGTCCAATATTGGTACCTCCCGGGCGAGACGAAGAACGCTCAGAAGCTGCTCGCCGAAATGGTGCAGACGATCGGCTTCTTCGAAGCGACGATCGGCCCTTACCCTTGGTGGGACGAGAAGATGGGCGTCGTCGAGACTCCGCACCTCGGCATGGAGCACCAGACGATCAACGCCTACGGCAATAACTACAAGCTCGCGCCGGAAGGCTTCGACTGGCTGATGAACCACGAATTCAGCCATGAATGGTTCGGCAACCAGCTGACGAATGGTGACTGGGACGACATGTGGCTCCACGAGGGCTTCGGAAGCTACATGCAGCCGGTGACCCTCGCTTGGCTCGACGGTCGGATGGTCTACGATTCCGCGATGTTCAAGCAGCGCCAGACGATCCAGAACAAATATCCGATCGTCTCAGGACGCCACCAGACCGAGGAGCAGGTCTACGACAACAAGACCGGCCCCGGGAACGACATTTACGTCAAGGGCAGCTGGGTCCTCCATACGCTCCGAAACCTGATCGGAGACCAGGCATTCTGGACCGCCGTTCGCCGAGAGGTCTACGGCCGGCCGGATCCGAAGCCGGGAAATTTCCAGCCGCGCTTCGGCTCCACTAACGAGTTCGAAGCGATCGCTAGCCAGGAGGCGCACAAGAACCTGAAATGGTTCTTCGATGTCTACCTGCGGCAGGCGCACCTCCCGCGCCTGGTCACGACACGGCAGGGGCAGACGCTCTATCTGCAATGGAAGACGCCGCACGGCCTCCCCTTCCCGATGCCTGTGGAGGTCCAGGTCGACAATCAGCGGCAGGTCGTGCCGATGACCAACGGCCGAGGCTCGCTGACTATTACGAACCCGAACAGCCTCGTCACGGTCGATCCGGACAACAAGATCCTCCGCCAGAATGACGCGATCGACGCCTATCGCGACGATCAGGCGAAGAACCGGCCGCGGACCTCCAGCTGACCGTCACAAGGTCCGGTTCATCCGCGTGCAATGCTTGAATCCCATAATAGAAATGATTGAGCAGTCGCTCGAACAGGGGTAGTTCTCGGTTTGTTCCAAACAGGGAGTTGCGACGATGGCTGACCTCATCTTTTACACCAACCCGCAGTCGCGCGGACGGATCGTCCGCTGGATGCTAGAGGAGGTCGGCAAGCCCTACGAAACGGAAGTAATCGCCTACGACCAGCTCAAGAGCGAGCGGTATCTCGCGGTCAATCCGATGGGCAAGGTCCCGGCGATCAAACATCGCGATCATGTGATCACCGAATGCGCCGCGATCTGCACCTATCTCGCGGACGTCTTCCCGGAGGCGATGCTCGGGCCGAGCTCCGACGAGAAAGCCGATTATTACCGCTGGCTGTTCTATGCGGCGGGTCCGCTCGAAGCCGCGGTGTCGAACCAGGCGATGGGTTGGGTGCCTACGGCCGAACGCGAGCGCATGTTCGGCTATGGCAACTTCGACCGTGTCGTCGCCGTGCTCGACGAGCTGTTCAGCCTTCGCAACTACGTCTGCGGCAACCGCTTTACCGCGGCCGACGTATATGTCGGTTCGCAAATCATGTTCCCGCTGCAGTTCAACATGCTTCCGGAGCGCGACAGCTTCCTCAAGTATCGCGATCGGCTGCAGCAGCGCCCAGCGTACAAGCGCGCAACCGAGATCGACGAGAAGATTATCGCCGAGATGCAGGCGCCTCCGGCGCAGCCGCAGCCGGCTTAGGAACTCCGCTCCGGCACGTTGGTCAGCCAGCGCTCGATTGCGCTGACGACATGCTCCTGCTCCTCCGCGCTTAGTTTGCGCCCGGCGGGAATCGCGTGCCATTTGGCGAGGCACGACCGGCAGCACGTCCCCGTTGCATGCTGCGCGACAAAAACCGGGTGCCCACGCCACGGAGTCTGCCTTCCATCATTTGACGGAGCCGCCGGGGCGAGGCGCTTCGTGACAAAATCGCGCGCATGCTCGCGCACCACATCCATGCCGCGGTCGTCGAGATAGGCACGTTCCTTCGCGTTCAGCCGGAACTTCGTTCGAAAGGGCGAATGCGCCAGCTTTTCAAAGACGGTGTCCAAATCACGCATGGCCATTGGAGATAACGAACCTGTCTGCTTTGCCGTTGCGCAGAGCCCCACCTTCTTTCTGTTTCGCTAACCATGTCCCTTTGATCGGGCTTAACACCGACTCGGTTAAACCTGTTTTCGCACCCAGCCTTACCCCCCGGGTGCTTGCACAAGACCGGTCCTGCCACTTCCGCTTGAACCCAAACTGGCAGGACCGGGAATGCCTTTGAACAAAATCGCCCAAAAGGAAGGGCCGGCGGATTGCTCCACCGGCCCTCTCTTTTTTGCTGCCCGTGCCTTTAGCGGCGGTCGCCGAACAAGCGCAGCAGGAACAGGAACATGTTGATGAAGTCGAGGTAGAGATTGAGCGCGCCGATCACGGCCGTCTTCGCCATCGCCTCGCCATTGCCTGCAACCGCGAAATAGATGCTCTTGATCTTCTGCGAGTCATAGGCAGTGAGGCCCGCGAACACGAGCACGCCGATTGCGCTGATCGCCAGATTGAGCCCGGGCGATCGCAGGAAAAAGTTCAGCACCATGGCGACCAGGATTCCGACCACGCCCATGATCAGGAACGTGCCGATGCCAGACAGATCCCGCTTGGTCGTGTAGCCGTAGAGGCTGAGGCCCAGGAACGCAGCCGCCGTCGCGAAGAACGCCTGGGCGATCGACGTCCCGGTATAGACTAGGAACAGGCTCGAGAATTGGACGCCGATCAACGCCGCATAGACCCAGAAGAGCGCTTGTGCAGTTGCTGCGGAAATGCGGTTGATGCCAAAGCCGAGGACGAAGACGATCGCCAGCGGCGCGAACAGCGCGACCCAGAAAAGCGGCGTCGCCTGGCCCGTCGCAGGATTGACGATGTAGTTGATGAGGCTGCTTTGGGCGAACAGCATCGCCACGATGCCCGTCAGGAGCACGCCGGACGCCATGTAATTGTAGACCGAGAGCATGTAGGATCGCAGGCCGACATCGCGGGTAGCGCGCGGTACGCCTACCGTCGCGGCGTTCACGCCGGTCGTTTGCGGGTCTTGCCAGTTGGCCATTTGATCTCCTTTGCGCGGGCAAAAGGCCCGGTCGCTACGCCTAATATATCGTGGATGCATGAAACGACTTCAAGCGAATCCGGTCGATAGCAACAGTAGATTGGTCGAAGCCCGCACAACACGAGATTAACGGCATTGCCGTCCAACGTCCGTGATGCGACAGTGTTTGCCGCCTGATCGAGGAGCAAAAGCGTTGGTTCGACGGCTCGTGCTTGCCATTGCCGCGTTGTTCGCTTCGCTTGTGAGCGCCGCCGCATTGAGCGCCGCGCCGGCTAATCAGCGCCTCGTCGCCGTAGGCGACCTCCATGGCGATTTCGATGCATGGCGAACCATCGCCAGGGCTGCGGGAATCGAGGATGCGCGCGGCCATTGGGCAGGCGGTAATACGATCCTCGTCCAGATGGGCGACATCGCCGACAGGTGGGCGGATTCGCTAAAGATCATCCGCGACCTGCAGCAGCTCCAGAAGGAAGCGCCGCGCGCCGGAGGCAAGGTTTACGTAATCCTCGGCAACCACGAGGCGATGAACCTCATCGGCGACTATCGCTATACGACGCCGGGCGAATATGCGGCATTTGTCGACGGCCAGTCGGCTGCGCGCCGAGACAAGGTGTACGAGGCCAATCGCGCGCAGATCGAGGCCTTCTACAGGGCGCAAACGCCGCCGCTCACGCCCGACCAGGCGCGTGCCAAGTGGCTGGGTGATCATCCGCTCGGCTGGATCGAGCATAAGCTAGCATGGATGCCGTCGGGCGACCTTGGCCAATGGGCGACGCGCAATCCCGCGATCCTCAAGATCGGCGGTACTTTGTTCGCCCACGGCGGAATCAGCGCCGAATATGCAAAGCAGCCGATCGATGCGGTGAACAAGCGCGTTGCCGCGGCCATGGCGGCGGGTGACGACAGCACTGCCTCTGTGCTCAGCGATCCGCTCGGCCCGCTCTGGTACCGCGGCCTCTTGATGATCGACAGCGATGCTCAGGCCGCGCGCGCCGCTGCAAAGCCGCCACCGCCGCCGCTCACCTCCGAGCAGGAGCTTGATGCCGTTCTCGCCGCTTATGGCGCGCAGCGCATGGTAGTCGCTCACACGCCGCAAAGGGCCGAGATCCAGATCCTGTACGGCGGCAAGCTCGCGCGGATCGATACCGGCATTTCACGCGCGTATGGCGGACCGCTCACCTGGCTCGAGATCATCGGCGACCAAATGATACCGCACAGCGTGCCGCGGGCGCCGTGAATCCAAGGAGGGGGCACATGAAGAGATGCATCGGAGTTGTTGCGGCGCTCGCGTTGGCGTCGAGCGGCGCATTGGCGAAGGAGCCCAAGCCTGCAACGCCGCTGTTCGCCAGCGATGCACCGATCCAGGTGACGATCCAGGGTCCGATGGCGTCGCTGACGTCCAACCGTTCCGCGACTCCGCGCCCGGCGACGATGACCGTAAACGGCGTCGCTTATCCGATCACGCTTACGCCGCGCGGGATCACGCGCCTGAGCAAGGACACTTGTGACTTCCCGCCGCTTCGTGTCGACCTCACCCAACCGGCGCCGGCGGGCTCGCTATTCGAGCATCAAAAGCATCTGAAGCTCACGGTCTTCTGCAAGAAGTCCGCGGATTTCCAGCAGAAGGTCCTGCTCGAATATTCGGCCTATCGGCTCTACAACCTCATGACTCCGGAGAGCTTCCGCGCGCGCCTCGCGAACGTCGATTATCTCGACGAGAGCGGCCGCCCCTACATCTCGCGCGTCGGCTTCTTCGTCGAGGATTTCAGCGACGTCGCCAAGCGCAACGGGATGAGCCAGGCACATATGGGCGCGATCGTTCCGCTGTCGCAGATTGACGCGACCGCAGGCGCCCGCGTGGCGATATTCGAATATATGATCAGCAATTTCGACTGGTCGCTCCGCGCCGGTCCGCAGGGAACGGAATGCTGCCACAACACGCGGCTGATGTCGGCGGCGCCAGGCGGGGTGCTCACGCCCGTTCCTTATGACTTCGACTATTCCGGGCTGGTCGACGCTCCCTACGCCGTCCCGCCCGAGGGCATTCCGGTCAGCAACGTCCGTCAGCGCAACTATCGCGGCTATTGCGCGCACATGGCGCAGGCGCAGGCTGTTGCAGCCACTCTGTCACCGCGGCGTGCGGAGTTCACGGGCCTGTTCGCAACGATCCCGGGCCTAAACCCGCGCGAGCAGGCGAAGGCGGCTGCCTACATCGACGGCTTCTTCAACGACGTCGCCAGCGGAAAAATGCTGAAGAGCTGCGTCAACTAGACTTTTCTTCGACGACGACGACGGTCTCATCGACGCGATAATCGGCGAGGAAGCGCTTCATGCCTGCGCGCTCGCCATATTCGGTGACCCACAGGATCGCGAAGCAATAGTTGAAGAATATGCTGATCACCGCTGCGAGCTCGATCGCGCCGATGCCGGCCGCCAAGCCGGTGGCGACGGCGAGCAGTATGAACAGCGCGTCGCCCGAGCTTTTGAGCGAGTTTCGGAAGCGCACCGCGCCCGCAATGCCGGCCAGAGAGAAAGCGAGGGCCAAGCTGTTCTGGACGATGATGACGATGCCGGTGACGACCATCGGAAGCACGATGATCGTGTTGACCAGCGACTGGTCATATTCGTCACCGCCGCGCACTGCCATGTAGGTCCAGCTGATCGGCAGCGAGACGAGAATCGCGGCGATCATTGCAACGACCAGCCAGAACACGCTCTGCCCGAAGTTGGCGACATGCGCGGCGCGCACCGCCTCGCTTGCTTGCAGCGGGTTCTTGGTCGGCTGGCTGATCAGCTGCTCGACGCCGCCAATAGGGAGATATCCCCTAAGGCTTGGCCAAAACTTCAGCGCGACATAAACCGCAAGCGCGATGATCAGATAATAAGCGGTAATCTCAAGCAGCAATTTCCCTGCACGCATCCGCTTGTCCCCCTTGCAAGCGCCACTCCGGCGCGGTTCAGTCACATGGTTCAGTGATGCACGTCATCATGATGTCGCTGGCCGTCCGCGAAGCTGTTGCATATCGACCGGATAGCTCGGGATCGGCTTCAGCACCCCATAATGCTCTTTTGACGGCTCGCGCTCGAGCGGCGGCCACGGAATGTCGGCCAGCGGCAACTCGGTGTCCGGCACCCGATCGAGGAGGTCCCGAAGCAAGGTCAGGCGACCGAGCGGCTGGTCATTGAAGTCGATCAATGTCCACGGCGCAAAGTCCGTGTGCGTCGCGGCAAGCATCAGCTCGCGTGCCTCCGTGTAATCGTCGTAATGCTCGCGCGCCTTGATATCGATCGACGAGAGCTTCCAGCGCTTCATTGGATTGTTGAGGCGGTTCTCGAACCGATTCTCCTGCACCCGCTGGTCGCAGCAGAGCCAGTATTTGAACAGCAGCATGCCGTCGTCGATCAGGTGACGCTCGAAGTCGGGCGCGATGTTGAGGAAGTCCTGCGTCTGGTCGGGCGTGCAGAAGCCCATGACCTTCTCGACGCCTGCCCGATTGTACCAGCTGCGGTCGAAAAGGACGATTTCGCCTGATGCGGGCAGATGCTCGATGTAGCGCTGAAAATACCATTGCGTGGTCTCGCGCTCGCTCGGGCTGGGAAGCGCGACGACGCGGCACTGGCGCGGATTGAGAAGCCGAGCGAACATATCGATCGAGCCGCCCTTGCCGGCCGTGTCGCGCCCTTCGAAGATGATCACCAGCCGCTGGTTCGTCTCGGAAACCCAGCGCGCCATTCCGCTCAGCTCCCTCGCCAGCGGCTTCAGAAGCTCCAGATATTCTTCCTCGGTGAGCTCGCTCGGCCCGCTCATCCAACGCCCCCACAGTTGGTCATTCCTTGTGGCATGAGGTTTCGCAGATTGGAACTGCTGGGTGATTTCACTTGCCGAGCGCCGTTGCAGCAGTCAGCCGCACGGCCTAGCAATCACTTTGCGACGCAGTGCCGGAGGGGACCTTGCCGATGTTTCGCAGTTCGATCGCTGCCTTGCTGCTCTCCGGTGCTGCAATGAGTTCTGCTGCCTCTGCGGCTCCTGTCGATCCGTCGCTCTATTCCTCGCTCCGCTGGCGTCTGCTTGGCCCGTTCCGGGCCGGCTGGGCCGAGATGATCGAGGGCGTCCCGAGCAAGCCCAACACCTTCTACTTCGGTGCTTCGGGCGGCGGCGTGTGGAAGACAGACGACGCCGGCCGCACGTGGACATCACTGTTCGACAAGGGCGGAAGCTCGGCGATCGGCGCCATCGCGATCGCGCCCTCCAATCCGAACGTCATCTACGTCGGTGGCGGTCAGCCCGAGCCGCGCTACGACGTCCAGTCCGGCCGCGGGGTCTACAAGTCGAGCGACGGCGGCAAGACATGGACGGAACTTGGCCTCCACGACACCAAATATGTTGGGCGCATTTGGGTCAGCCCGACGAACCCCGACGTGGTCGTCGTCGGCGCTGTCGGCCATTTCTTCGGGGCGAGTGACGCGCGCGGAATCTATCGCTCGACCGATGGCGGCAGGACCTGGTCGCACGTCCTCGCGCCCGGCGGCTTCACCGGCGTCAACGACATCGCCAGCGACCCACGCAACGCGCGCACCCTGTTCGCGTCCACCTGGGAAGCGCGGCAATATCCCTGGCAAAGCTACTTCACGGAGATCTCGGGCCCCGGAAGCGCCGTGTGGCGCTCAGATGATCAAGGGGTGCACTGGCACCGGCTGACCGGCGGCGGCTGGCCGACGGGCCCGCTCGGCCGCATCAGCCTCGCCGTTGCACGAAAGGGCGGCGGTATCCGCGTCTATGCCGACGTCGACTCCAAGACCAACGGCGGGCTGTGGCGATCCGATGACGGCGGCGCGCATTGGAAGCGCGCCAATCCGGGCAGCGCCTTCTCCAATTATTATTTCAATCGGGTGACAGTCGACCCGCGGAATTCCGACGTCGTCTATCTAACGGGCCAGTCGATCCGGCGCTGCACCAACGGCGGCGCAAATTGTGATATCTTCCGCGGAAGCCCCGGCGGCGACGATTACCATTCAATCTGGGTCGATCCGAAGAACCCCGGCCACATCGCCGAAGGTTCCGACCAGGGCGCGTCCATCACCGTCAACGGCGGCCGTACGTGGAGCAGCTGGTACAACCAGCCGACGGGGCAGCTCTATCACCTCGCTGCAGACAACCGCTTCCCTTACTGGGTCTACGCGGGCCAGCAGGACAGCGGCACGGTCGCGATCGCCAGCCGCAGCGACTATGGCGACATCAGTTGGCGCGACTGGCATCCGGTCGGCGGCGACGAGCGCGACTTCGACATCCCCGATCCCGTCGATCCGAACATCATTTACGGTTCCGGCCTCGGCGGGCGGGTCAGCCGCTGGGACGCGCGCACCGGGCAGGTTACCGACGTCTCGCCCTGGCCGCTCAGCAATTACGGCGCGCGGCCGACGACTGTAGCGCATCACTTCAACTGGGTGACTCCGCTTGTCGCCTCGCGCAGCGGTCCGCCGGCGCTCTACCTTGGCGGCGACGTCCTGTTCAAAAGCACCGATCAGGGAACTCACTGGTCGATCATCAGCCCAGACCTGGTCGGCAAGCGCGCAGGCGCCACGAATTGTGACGGCGACGTCACCGCCGAGGCGGCCCTCCCCTGCGGCTACGGCACCATCATTTCGATCGAGCCGTCACCGCATTCGCCTTCCGAAGTCTGGACCGGTAGCGACAGCGGGATCATCGGCATCACGCGCGACGGCGGCGCCACTTGGACCCAGGCAACGCTCCCGGGCATCCGCCCGTGGAGCAAGATCGCCAGCATCGACCTTTCACCGCTCGATCCTGAAACGGCGTACGCAGTGGCTGACGGGCACCGGATCGACGACTGGCGGCCGCATGTCTTCCGAACGCATGACGGCGGCAAGAGCTGGACGGAGATCACGCGCGGCCTTCCCGATGGACAGGTGGTCACCGCCGTCCGCGCCGACCCGGTCCGTTCCGGACTGCTCTACGCCGGCAACGAGACCGGCGTGTTCGTCAGCTTCGACGATGGCGACAACTGGCAGCCGCTGCAGCAGAATTTGCCGACCGCCTGGGCGCGCGACCTGCTGGTGCACGGCGATGATCTCATCACCGCCACCCAGGGCCGAGCGATCTGGGTGCTCGGCGACCTCGCACTGCTTCGGCAGCTGCAGCCCGCAACGGCCGTGGAGCCCTTCCACCTGTTCGCGCCAGCGCCGGCAGTCCGAGTCCGCTTTAACAACAATCACGATACGCCGCTGACGCCGGAGACTCCGGTTGGCGAGAACCCGCCCGAGGGCGTCGTCTTGGATTATTGGCTGGCAAATGCGCCGAGCGGACCGGTGACGCTCGAAATCCGCGACTCCTCGGGCGCGGTCGTCCGCCGCTTCTCGAGCAATGACGTGCCGGAAAAGCCGTCAGCCGAGCGTTACTTCCAGGCTGAGTGGGTCAAGCCGCAGCCGATCCTGTCGGCCGCTCCCGGCGAGCATCGCTGGGTGTGGGACATGCGCCGCCCGCGTCCGAAGGCGGTCGAATATAATTACAGCATCGCGGCCGTGTGGGGCCTCGACACGCCGGTGGATCCGCGCGGCCAATTCGTCGAGCCCGGGCGCTACACCGCCGTGCTGACGGTCGACGGCAAGAGCCAGCAAGTACCGGTCGAGATCGTCGCCGACCCGCGTGTGATCAACGCCGAATACGGCGCGGCGCGGCAATTCTCCGAGAGCCTTTACGCGCCGATGGAGATCGCGTGGCGCGGTTATGCGGAGACGCAGGCGGTCCGCGACCAGTTGGAGAAGCGTATTGCGTCGATCCACGATCCGGCTCTGCTTGCCCAGGCGAAAGCGCTTCAGGCCAAGCTTCAGCCGCCGAAAGGACCGCACGCCGGTTTCGGAGGCGCAAGCGGAACGCTGGCTTCACTAGAGACCTCGGCCGAGGGCAGCGACACCGCGCCGAGCGATGCGCTTCGCCAGACGGCGCTCGAGACGATCGCGCAGGTCAACGGCGACTGGGCGGCGTGGCAGAAGGTGAAAACCGGCGATCTCCTCCAGCTCAACAACGCGCTGACGTCAGCGGGCATTCAGCCGATCACCGTGCCGCCGGAGAACGAGCTCAATCTCGGTGAAGCCTCGGGCGGGGTCGACCTGCCCTGATCCCGTGCATCGACTGTTCGTTGCCATCCGTCCGCCGGAACAGATCCGCGACCTGCTGATCGACGCGATGGACGACAGCCCGGACTTCCGCTGGCAGGAAGACGAGCAGTTGCACCTGACCTTGCGCTTTGCGGGTGAGGTCGATCGGCCGCTCGCGGACGATCTTGCCGATGCGCTTGGCCGCGTTCGCTCGCCGTCCTTCTCAATAGCGATCGCCGGCGTCGGCCGTTTCGAGCAGCGCAGCAGCGGCGCCTTGTGGGCGGGCATAGAACCGAAACCGCCCGTCTCGGCGCTCGCCGCCAAAATCGAAAGAGTCTGTCAGCAGGTCGGCCTTAAACCGGAGCGGCGCGTTTTCTTCCCCCACATAACCTTGGCACGTTGGAAGGGCCGTCGAAACCGTGAAGTCGCCGATTTCCTCCAACGCGAGCAGGGCCTCGCGTCGGCGCCCTTCGAGGTGCGCGACTTCATCCTGTTCGAAAGCCGCCTGTCGCGACACGGCGCGCACTACGAGCCGGTGGCCAGCTACCCGCTTCGCTAAAGCAGGATCGAACTATTTGCGCCGGTCGCCACTCCTGCGATCACTGGGGCGCCCGTCCGGCCGTTCGCGAGCGTCCTTCCTCCGCTCTCCAGCTTGCCGGCGATCGCCTTGCCGACGCTCATCCGATGTGCTCGCGCCCTTGTCCTGATCGGCCATCACGCACCCTTTCAACGCTCACCCAAGATTCGAATAATCTACCGGCGCAAGGAACACGCCGCCTGCCTCCGAGCCAAGCACCCAACGGATCTGCGCGGGAATCTCCTCCTGATGCTCGACCCGCAACGTTACGAACTCGCCGATACGCGGGCTTTCCCCGAATTTGAGCCGAAAGCCGCCGCTGGAAACGTCAAGAATCAGAACGTCGGTCTCGCCACCGTCGGAGTTGATCATGACAGCTGGACGGCTGACATCCACGCGCGGAGCGCGCTTGGAATAACCGGAAAGGCGCCCCGTCATAGATTCACTCCGTAACACAAGTTAGGAGCATTGTGGATCGGGTGGCGCTCGTCTCTAGGTCAATTCACGTAACCGGGTTGCGCCGAGCCGCGGCATTTCAGCGGCTTCCCTTCAGATACTTGTCAAACCGGTGGCCCATCCCGCGACGCCAAGTGGGCGTCCGCATTTGCTTTTGGTTGAATGCATCGTACAACTTTCCGACACTGCGGCTGGGGGCGCGCCGTGAATGAACCGGGGCCTGTATCGAGTGACGATCGCGCGCTGACGCAGCCGGTTTTCATCAGCTACGCGACTGCCGATCGCAAGGAAGCACTTGCCGTCTGCAAGGCGATCGAACGCCGCGGCACCAAATGCTGGATCTCGACCCGCGACGTCGAGCCCGGCGAGAATTATCAGGAGTCCATCGTTCGGGCATTGCGCGGATCGCGCGCGATGGTGCTGGTCTTCTCCGACGCGGCGAACAATAGCGACGAGATCAAGAAGGAGCTGTCGCTCGCCAGCCGCTACCGAGTGCCGGTGATGGCGCTCCGCATCGAGGACGTCGAGCCGAGCGACGCCTTCGCTTACGAGCTCTCCACCCGACAGTGGATCGACGCGTTCGAAGGGTGGGACAAGTCGCTCGATTCGCTCGTGCGGAAGATCGACCAGGCGGGCGGTTCGGCGGCCACCTCGGCGGAAGGTGGCCGGTCACCAATCCGTCGCGCCAAGCTGCATTCAACCAAGCCGCTCCTGATCGCTGCCGCCGCAGTGGTCGTCATCGCGATTGGCGGCAGCTCATGGTGGTTCCTGCGCGGATCTGCCGCCGCTCAACACACGATGCAAGTGCGCCTTGCCGGGTTCCAGCGCCTTTCGCCCGACCTTCCGCCAACCATGCCCCAGGCCTTCGCGGATGAGATTGACGCCGCGTTCAATGATGAGGGAGTGATAAGCGTTTCGAAGGCATCGGGGCCGCCGCCGGGTAACGCACCTGCTTATGCGCTGAGCGGAAGCATTCGCCACGAAGGCGACAAGGTGAAGGTGATCACGAGCCTCACCAACGAACGATCGGGCGCCACATTGCTGACCGAAACGCACAGCTATGATGCGTCTAGTCTCGCAAAGGTCCCGCGTTGGTCGGCGGTCGACGCAAGCGCCGCGGTGCGATGCGGCCTCTTCGGAGCATCGACTTATCCGAAGTCGCTCTCCGATCAGGTGATGATTGATTATCTCCAGGTCTGCAGTGAATCGTCGCCGACCAAAGCGCTCGATTCAGCGCACAAGGTCGTCGCTGCTGTTCCCGATTTCTCCTGGGGCTGGTCGGCAGTCGAAGGCGCAGCCATGCAATCGGCGCTTGCTCAGCCGACCGGCCCGAAACGCGACGCATTGCGCAAGGAAGCCCTCGCCGCCGCGGACAAAGCTATTCGCCTCGATCCGTCAAACAGTGAAGCATATTCCATCAAAAACTATCTGATCGATCCCACGGACTTGGTCGGAAGAGAGGCTTTGCTCAAGCAGGGGATCGCGGCGCGTGCGCTCGCGTGCGGCTGCGAACATCACCTCTACGGCAATTTCCTGATGGATGTCGGCCGCGTAAAAGACGCCGTTGAGGAGTATGGCAGATCGGTTGACGTGCTTCCGTTGAATGGCGGCACCCAAATCTCCCTCGGAGAAGCGCTCATCATGCGGGGTTATCCGGAACAGTCGAAGCCGCATTTCGATGCCGCAGCCGACCTCGTCGACAACCCCGCCATGCGATCAATCATCAATCTCATGTCGGCGCCACTATCGGGGAAATATGCGGGCGCGGACGCCGCTGTGCACGATCCAAAAGTGGGCGTTCCAGCAGCCTTGGCGAAAGCCGTTACCGACAGCTTCGCCGCAATGCAGTCGGGCAGTTCTGAGGCCAAAAAAAGCGCGGCCGCAGAGCTCGCCGCGCTTCCGCCAGAAATGACAGGTCGGCTGTCAATTACGACACTAGGTGCGCTCAACGACAACAGTGATGCCCTGAAGCAGGTGGAGCTCGTCGTTCAACGCGGCGATGTCGATGCCGCCAGCTATGTCTTTTATCCGAGCATGGCTGGGGCTCGCCGCGATCCGACCTTCCCTGGACTCGCGCAACGGCTCGGGCTGATGCGCTATTGGAAAACGACGCACACGAAACCCGACGTCTGCTCGGCCAAGGCCCCGCCGCCCTTCTGCCGGATGATCTGAGGCACGGCATGGATCTCAAGGCCGCGATCATGCAAGCGCCGGTCCTGGTTGCGATTACGGTGCTCGGCGCGTCGGCAGCAGTAGCCGCGGCGACGTCGCCTGCCGGCTCGGTCGAAGCGAGCTCATCTCAATTTGGGCAGCTCGTCGCCCCAAACGCGCAGGTTCGCTATATTGCGGATGGATTCACTTGGGCTGAGGGGCCGGTCTGGGTCGCACGCGGCGGTTATCTGCTTCTGAGTGACGTCCCGGCCAACCGAATGTACCGCTGGGCGCCAGGCGAGGGCAAAGCGACCGTCTTCCTCGAACCGTCCGGCGCGACCGAGACGAAGGGGCTCCGCGAAGCGGGGACCAACGGGTTGAAACCCGGACCAACCGGCGCAATCCTCGCGGCGGATTCGGGCGACCGTGCGATCGTCCTCCTCGATCTCGCCACCAAATCGACGCGCGTCCTCGCCGACCGTTTCGAAGGCAAAAGGCTCAACTCGCCGAACGATATTGCGGTCGGGCCCGACGGTGCAATCTGGTTCACCGATCCGCCCTATGGGCTGGACGGGATCGATGACTCGCCGCTGAAGGAGCAGGCCGCCAACCGCGTCTATCGCCTCGCGCCGGACGGCAGCCTGATCGCGGTCGAATCTGAGCTCCGTTTTCCGAACGGGATCGCCTTCTCGCCCGACGGGCGCACGCTATACGTCTCCAATTCCGATCCCAAGAATACGGTGATCCTCGCCTGGGACGTGTCCCCGGCGGGCAAGCTGTCGCGCCGCCGCGTCTTCGCCGATATGAATGCGCTTGCCGCCAAGGGCTTGCCCGGTCTGCCCGACGGTATGTGCATCGACCAGCGAGGCGACCTCTGGGCCAGCGGGCCGGGCGGAATCCACGTGCTGTCGCCCGCCGGCAAGGAGCTCGGCCTCATCTCCACGGGCGTCGCAATGTCGAACTGTACCTTCGGCGGCCCTGACGGCCGCACCATCTACATGACCTCGACCCACCAGGTCGTGGCGCTGCACACGAAGGTTCGTGGCGGCCCGGTGCGGCTGCCCAACCTCGGCAGCAGCCGCCGCTAAGCTGGCAATTCCCCGCAACAATCCCCATTTATGTCCGGCAGTGCGTTGACCGTCGGGTGCGGCTGCAATAACCTAGAACATAGCCGGAACAAACGCACCCATGCTGACTCATATTTCCGTCCGCGGAGCTCGCGAGCACAACCTCAAGGGGATCGACGTCGACATCCCCCGCGAGAGCCTGACGGTCATCACCGGGCTCTCCGGTTCGGGCAAATCGAGCCTCGCCTTCGACACCATCTATGCCGAAGGCCAGCGCCGGTACGTCGAGAGCCTTAGCGCCTACGCGCGCCAGTTCCTCGAGATGATGCAGAAGCCCGACGTCGAGCATATCGACGGCCTCTCGCCCGCCATCTCGATCGAGCAGAAGACCACCAGCCGCAACCCGCGCTCGACC
>JAICSX010000030.1 GCA_025936675.1 Sphingomonas sp. | reverse complement strand
CTACGACTGCCGCCCGATCGCGATGGGAACCAACACCGACCCCTATCAGCCCATCGAGGAACGCTGGCGCATCACCCGCTCAGTAATCGAGCTGCTGCTCGAAACGCGGCATCCCTTCACCATCACGACCAAGTCCGACCGAGTCCTTCGCGACCTCGATCTCTTGAAGCAAGCCGCGGACCTGAGGATCGCAGCGGTCGCGCTCTCAGTGACGTCACTCGACCCGAAGATCGCCCGCACGCTCGAACCGCGCGCGCCGCAGCCGAGGAAGCGGCTCGCCGCCATGAAGGCGCTGAACGACGCGGGTGTGCCCTGCTATGTCGCGATCGCTCCGGTGGTGCCGCAGATCACCGATCACGAGCTCGAGCAAATTGTCGAGGCCGCGGTCGAGGCCGGAGCGCCCGGCGGTTTCTATCTTCCGGTGCGTCTTCCGCACGAGGTCGCGCCCCTGTTCCGCGCCTGGCTCGACGAGCATTTCCCGGATCGAGCTTCGAAGGTCATGGCGACGATCCGCTCCATCCGCGGCGGCCGCGACAATGATCCCAACTTCTTCAGCCGGATGCGCGGACAAGGTGCATGGGCCGAGCTCTTGCGAACGCGGTTCGAGATCGCGGCGAAGAAATACGGCCTGAGACAGGCCAAATTCCCACTTCGAACGGACATCTTCCGTCCACCCGAGGGCGACCAGATGCGGCTTCTTTGATCGATCGGACTTAAGATTTTATCGCATCGGGACCGTGACTCGTCTGAGAGCGCTGCTAGGTCTTCAGCATGAACCGTATCATCCTCTCGGCGCTCCTCCTTGCGTCGGCATCTCCCCTCTCCGCTCAGCAATCCGTCGCCTCGCTTCCGCCACCGGTCATCGCCGACCCGCACGTTGCAGCGCTCCGCGATAATGCACTGAACAACGATCGCTACGCCTGGGACATCACCGAGGGGCTGACGACCGAGGTGGGGCAACGCCTCGCCGCGACCGACTCCGAAGCCCGCGCCCGGGACTGGGCCGTGAGAGAGTTGACCTCTCTCGGCTTTTCCAACGTGCACGTCGAACCGTTCACCATGCCGGTCTGGACCCGCGGTGCCGAAGGCGCGGAGATCTTCTCACCCTTCCCCCAGAAGCTCGCCGTCACCGCCCTAGGTTACAGCGGCTCGACCGCCCCGGAGGGAATCACCGGCGAGATCGCCTATTTCGACAGCGTCGATGCGCTCCGCGCCGCGCCCGACAGCGTTGTCAAAGGCAAGATCGTCTTCATCGACAACCACATGATGCCCGCGCAGGACGGTTCGGGCTACGGGCAATTCGGAGCGCCGCGGCGCCAGGGGCCGACGATCGCTTCGCTCAAGGGAGCTATCGGAATCGTTGTGCGATCGATCGGCACTGACCACCACCGCAACCCGCACACGGGCGTTCAATATTTCACCGACAGTGCAGCGCCCATTCCGGCTGGCGCGCTGTCGGTCCCCGACGCCGAGCAGCTGGTACGGATCCTGAAGCGCGGCAAGCCTGTCGTGATGCACCTGACTCTCGTCAGCCACAAGGCTGAGGGCGGTCACTCGGGCAACGTCGTTGGCGAAATCCCCGGCCGCGATGCAAAAGCGCCGATCCTGCTCGTCGGCGGTCACCTCGACAGCTGGGACCTCGGTACCGGTGCAATCGATGACGCATCGGGTGTGGCGATCGTCACCGCGGCCGCAAAGCACATCATGAATGCAGGGCGGCCGCTGCGAACAATTCGCGTCGTCTGGTTCGGCGCCGAGGAGCCGGGTGGATTCGGCGGCGCCGCCTACGCCAAGGCGCATGCCGCGGACCATTATGCGATCGCCGGCGAAAGCGACCTCGGCGCTGACCGAGTATGGCGCTTCAGCTCGCAGCTCATGAAAAGCGACCCGGCAAGCTACGCGCAGCTTACAGCAGGGCTCGCGCCTCTCGGCATCGTCAAGAACGACAAGGGAGAAGCCGACGGAACCGATGTTGAGGCAACGATCGCCGCAGGAGCACCATGGATTTCCTTGAACCAGGACGCGACCCGCTACTTCGACTGGCACCACACGCCCGACGATACGCTGGACAAAATCGATCCCGAGCAACTGCGGCAGAATGTTGCGGCGTGGACCACTGTGCTGGCGACTCTATCGGGCGGAATTGAACCGGGAGCGAAACAGCCGAAGCGGCGTTGAGCCTCGAAATAAAGGAGGATCACAAGATGCGCATCCTGATCGCCGTTCCAGCGCTGCTCATTCTCGGCGCCTGCAACGTCACCAAGGAAGGCAATGCCGTCACCGTCCAGTACGACCAGAACACGGCGGAAAACACGGCTGCGGATATCGGCAACACGGCTCAAAACATCGCCAATGACATCGGCAGTGATGTCAAAAAGACCGGCGACAAGATCCAGAATACCGACGTCAACGTGAAGGTTGGCGACGACCACACGAACACGACTTCGAACACCACCACAACGACGACGAAGACCGAAAAGAAGGATTAACGCCCGCGGCGCAGGTCGGCGAGAAAAAGTGCGGTGAACTTGCGAGGTTTGAGTGGCGCGGATGCCTCAGGCTATGTGGTTCACGAGCACCTTGCGGCTACGCCGCACCGCCACCCCAATGCCGGCAAAGCCGAGTAGCATCATAGCCCAGGTTGCGGGCTCCGGCAGAAGACGGACCGTGGTTTGCTGACCGACGGCGGAGGTCACGTTCCCCGCGCCGGTGATCGACTGGTACCGGTCGACGAAGTTGCTCAGCGTGATCGAACCGGGAGCCGTGGCAAAGTTCAACGACAGGGTGCCAGATCCCGTCTGACCCTGGAGTATCCCACCACCGCTTCCGGTGCACACGCCGCCGGGCCCATTTGGATCGAACACGCAGACATCCGGATCCGGGATGATCGGGTAATTCTTGTCCAGTTGCAGGACGTCGAAGGCGCCTGTCACTGATCCACCCGTCACATTGGGATCGGTGTCGAAGCCGAAGGACGAGATCCTCGATCCCGTGATCGGCGCGGTGGAAGAATCGAATAGCGAATAGAAGAAATTGTAGGTCGTGCCGCTGTTCGTCACGCTCGTGAAAGTGAGCGTCAGCTGGCCTGTGAGCCCTTGGATCAGCGTCGGTCCACCGGTGATTCCGTCGAGGGTCACCACGATGGTCCCACCGCCCGTGCCACTGGTCGTGACCGTCCCGTTCGAGTTGACGGTTAGCCCAGCGATTGCCGGCGAAGCGCCGAGCAATGCTGCTGCAGCCAGTGAAATGGTCAGTGTGCGTCGCATGGCGATCAACCGATCAGCTCTCTTGCAAAGGTCTGGTGCGAACGGCCGTGGACATGCCCCGACCGCTCGCCGCAGATGTTTGATCTCGAAGTGCCGTGCGCTGTGTGCACACTGCACGACGAGGTCCGGGTCGCTTCAGGCAAGTTGCGCCAAGGCGGGCTTGCGCTGACGCCGCATCGCCGCGCCGACACCCGCGAAGCCCAGGAGCATGAGCGCCCATGTGGCTGGTTCGGGCACCGGAGTGAACGACAGGATCCCACCGGTGAGAGCCGTCTGTGCGCCTGCTGTCGACTGACCGATCGTCAGGTTATCGATGTAGAAAGTGAACGTTCCCGCGGAAGATGTCAGGGTCAGCGGATTGCTACGATCGTGTCCAAAGTCGATATAGACAGAGCCATTCTGCTCTGCCTGCACGGAACCGATGAGGTCTGCCGTGAAGGATGCGGCCTGCGTCCCTGGCGGAGCCGTAAACGTGACCAGGAGATCGAAGTAGTATGGATTATAATCGAAAACCGCGTTCCCCAGGGAGAACGAGCCAAAATCGGTGCCGGCAAAGCCAGCTTGGCCCGCGCTGTTAACCGATTGAGTAAAGGAGTGGCCGTTCACGTCGACAGTAGACTCGGTCCACGTCAGTCCAAGGTTACTGGGGCCACTCGTTCCAATGCTCGTTGTCGCACCAGGACTTATGGTCGTGGATGGCGAGCAGGTGGTCGTCGTAAAGCAACCGGTTGCGTAACCCTGGAAAGTCGTCGCAGCACTTGCCGGGGCGGCAAGCGCGGCAGACGCCGTGATCGTTAGTGCCCCTATCAATAACCGTTTCATTTCATACGCTCCTACTGATGGTGTTTTTGGGTCGAAAATTTCGAAAATTGGACTGCCGGAGCGAAGTCCTGCTGACCGCCAATCATTGAGCCGGGTCCCGGCGTTCGCCGGTCGATGCGGTCCAGGAGATCAGCAAACAGTTCGGCCGCGTCGAGCGGCACGGCGGTGCGCAAGATCGGGCCGATGAAGCCGCGACTTCGCTGAATGAGCGGAGCCTCGATCATTTCTGCGCACACGGGATGGGCCAGTCCCAGCTGGCGGGGGCACTCACCGCAAATGAAAGCTCTTCCGATCCCGCAGGAACTGCCAGCCAGCCGACACCCGGCCATTGCTCACGGGCCATCGGCACCGAGCAACGCCGACACTGGCTGGTCCACCGCGCGGCGCCGCGATCATAGCGAACGCGACTCGAAGACCGCACGTGCCCTTTGAGATGACAAAGCCACGACATGATCAGGCGCCTCCCCGCATCACGCGGCCAGCTGCCATTCGCTGACAAGCCAGGCAGAGCTTTGGCCCTGATCACGAAGGCTGATTTGCGGAAGGCTATCCAGCTCGTTCGAAAGCCGTTGCCGGCCTTCGTAGAGCTCGAACTCGGCCCGAACACGGAACCAGAATTGTGGTGGGATGCCGAAAACCTTCTCGATCCGCAGCGCGATATCGGCCGAGATCTGGCAGCGGTCCTTGAGCATCATATTGAAGCGCGGCCGCGAAACTCCGATCGCTCGAGCGACCTCCGCTTGCGTGAGACCGAGGCCCTCGAGGAGCTTCTCGCGAAGAACCTGCCCCGGGGCAGAGGGAGTGAAGTCAGTCTCAATCCGCGTCATGTGAGTCATGGCTCTGTGCTCCAGTACGAACGCCGTTACCGACAGGACTGAGGTTCAATCGTCGGGCTGCACCGCCGCTGCTCAGGCACAAGCAGGGTCACGCCCCCGCAAGCGGAGGTCAGCGCATCGCGCACTCGCATGATTTTCCCCCAAATTCCGAAGCTCGCGACTCCAAGTCACGGGCCGAGGGCAGAGGTTAACGATTCGTGTGCAGCAGCAAACCGTCCGGGCGGACTAGGCTACGTTAAGGGTTTCTAACTCCACGCTTTCGCGTCCGCTCTCTCTCGTGGCGCTGGTGAGTCCGGCGCATAGCTGGATTAATTCGAGCTGAGAGCTGGTCTTCGTTTTAACGAAAATTGAACGGAGATGGGCGCGCGTCGTGTTGCGGCTGACCCCCATCCTCGCCGACGACGAGTCGATCGAGTGGCCTTCCGTCAGGGAGCCCAGAACCTGCATCTCGCGGCCTGTCAGCCCAAACAGCGATTGAACGAGATCCAGCCGGGCTACGGCTGGAATGCGGTCGAAGACCTCAACGTGGACTTGGCGACGTAGCTTGCCGAATGGACCAAAGCTTTCGACCACCGGTCGAATGACGAGAATCCAGGGTCGGCCGTATTCGTGCTCGATGCGGATCGCCACTGGCTGAGCGGCGACACCCGGTGCCGCGAAGACGCGGTCGAGCGCACGCCGCAATTCGAAGTCATTCCCGGCGCTGCTGCTCGTAAGTCGAGATCCCGAAATCTTGAGCGCGGGTCGCTGCCGAAGCAAATGTTCAGCGCCCGTGCTCACATTGCCGACAGCGCCGTCCGGACCCAGGCACAACAAAGCCCGGGTGCTGTCCGCGGGGAATCGAGTTCTCCCCAGGCTTAGGGCACATTCAAGATGCTCGAAGATCAGCTGGAATGACTGGATCGCATTGGCTTTGGCGGCGGTCGCTTCGTCAGGGAAATGCAGGGCCAGGCTGAACGTTGGCTCATCGTCACGCGAAGTGATGCCGGAATAGAAATAGCCTGAGCCAAAAGTCGCCAAGCTCCAACGCAAAAAAGGGTGGTGCTGTTGATCCTCACTCGCGAAAGCGTCCCCACTATCGCAGTAGCGCGCGTCAGGATTCCGTGCGGCCGAAAGGACCATCGGATCCTGGCGGTACAGTGCCGGATAATCCTCGACGACCGTTGCGAAATCCGCGGCCTGAGGCCCGTAGAGCCTGCAGGCCAGGAGCTCCATGCGCCCGATATCGATGAGTGCGGCACGGCCGGCGCTGCAGCCCAGGAGCTGAAAAAGCTCGACGAGCACCTTGTTCCAGGCGCCTTTGCTGTCACCGGCGGAATAAATCCGCTTAATCAGCTCGGAAACACGCGCATCCAAGGTCATCGGCACCTCTGACCCATAACTGCCAGGTCGCGTTAACTTGTAGTTAATCTTAACTCTGGCCGCAAGCGTCCTATTGGCACGCAATAACCTAGCTGAATGTCGTCCGTTCCTAACGCGGGTGATTGCATTGGCAGCCGGGCAGCGGGCTGAGATGCTGACGGTGGTCGGGGAGACAGGATTCGAACCTGCGACCCTCTGCTCCCAAAGCAGATGCGCTACCAGACTGCGCTACTCCCCGCCTTCGCCAAAGCTGCCGCGGGCAAGCCCGCCAAGGCGTCGTCGCCTATGGCTTGCCAGCCGCAGCTCCGCAAGGCGGAGCAAAGGCCGGTGGGCCCGGCAGGATTCGAACCTGCAACCTAGCCGTTATGAGCGGCCGGCTCTACCGTTGAGCTACAGGCCCTCCCCGGCCCGCTCGCGATAGACCGGCCGCCGCCGCGCGCCAAGCGCTCAGGCACGCGGAAATATTAGCGAAAAAGTGTCACGGCTGCTGCTCAGCTCGCCTCCTGCAATCCGCGCCAGACCGCGAGCCAGCCGAAGCGTAAAGCCGCCTTCGACTCCCTCCCGGCCGGTCGTTGGTTCGAATAGCGCGGCATCGGAGAGGCGTCTAAGCGCGGCTGGCCTGCTCATTGAAACGCGCGCTCCGTCTGTTGCTTGCTCTACCGAAAGGTTGAGCCTTTCGCCATCTTCAGCCTTTTCGGCGAGGGCGCAGAACAAGCGGAACAGCAAGCGGTCTGCGAGCTCCGGCTGGACCGCTGCAACAACCTCCCCGCGCGGCCGACTGACATCAAGCGTCGCACCATGTTTTCGGGCGATCTCGCGCAATTCCGCTGCCACGCGATCGACAAGCACAGCTAGATCGACACGATCCCGCGCGGATCCACTCGCCGAATGGACCTTCGCAGCGAAATCGAGATCGTCGATCGCGGTCAATAGCAAGCGCGCCTGGCGGACGATCTCCGCCGCCCGGTCGCGATAGCCGCGGTCCGCCGGGCCCAGATACTGGCCCTCGATGATTTCAGCGAACCCGATGATCGCATTCAGTGGAGTTTTGATTTCGTGGACCAGCTCGCGAAGCGAATCCGGGTCGGCAAGCGCGTCGGGAACGTTTTGAGGCGACGTTGCCGGTGGCGGCGGCGAGGCATCGTCGCGCAGTGCAACGCCCCGATATCCCGCAAAGCGGCCGTCCGCCGGCTCGAACGCAGGCACCCCGCTGATCTTCCATTCGCCCGCGACTGGCCCTTCGCCACCTACGCTGAACAGTGCGTCCCGAAACGGAGCTCTGAGCGCAAATGCGCGGACTGCTTCCCGGTCGACGCGGTCGCCATCGCCATCGAGCGATCGAGCGATCGACCTGCCGATCAAAGCGCCCCGCGGAGCGCCTTCGACCCAGGCGATCTCCCCGCCGGGACCGCATTCCCAGCGAAAGAGCATCGCCGATCCGGCAGTTGGAGTGGAAGCAGGCTGTGCGGTTCCCTCGCCCGAGCGCAGCCGCCGGCGACGTTCGATCCGCTCGACGACGTCATGGAGGGAAGGCGACGAACCCAAAGGTTCTGGTGGAGGAATCGCAGGAGCGTCCTGCAGAACCGCCGCCGCAATCGCTTCAATCGGCTCCGGTTCGCTTACTGCTTCGGCCTTCAAATCAGGGTGCAGGGTCTCGATAAAGGCGCGCGTTTCGTCATCCGCCGCTGCGAAGAGCGCAGACCACTGCCGCCTGTCGAGCGTCGCCGCAGCAAGCACAGGTGCGGACACTGCTAGGGTATCGCTTGAAAAATATTCGAGCAGCCCGAGCGGCAGCGGAAGCGCGGCAACTGCTCTTGCCGCTGCTGCGCGCAGCGACTCATCAAGGTCGCCGCCTTCCCTGCGGATCGCTTGCAGCGCCTCTGCAACCACGGGGCTGGCGCTGTTCGGACCGGCGCGCGCGACGAGGTCGACCAGCTGGCGCCATCGCACCGCCGCATCGTGACGGTCCTCGGCCGGCTGGTTCAGGACGGTCAGCAGACGATCGTCAAAGCGCACTTGCCTGTCGTTTCCTTCGGACGCACCCTCCTGATGCTCTAGTCGAGCATTTACAATGCGCTAAGGAGCTTGGACTTAACTATCCCGTAACGGGACAGGTTGATCGTACGTGCAGGGCCACGAAAAAGGAGGCGAGACGGCAGGGCCATCGCCTCCCTTGGAGTTTCTGATAGTCTGTTCAGGCGCGCTGATTAACGTAAGTGAGCCAGAACTTGGCAACGTCGGCGCGAGCGCCCGTGACACCGTTCAGGGCTGCGGTTGCACCTGCCTTGTCACCCGCCCGCGCAAGAGCCATTCCGATGTGCAGCTTGGCGAGGTTCGGATCGACGTCCGACTTGCCCTGCGCCATGCGGTAGAGCTCGACGGCCTTCGCGTAATTGCCCGACGCATAGTAGCGGTCGCCGATGTGCAGCAGCGCCATTCCCGTCGAAGCGGTCTTGGTCGCCGCATCAAGCTCGGCCGCGCTGATGTTCGGCTTTGAGCGGACGACCGAGGCGAGCTCCTTGAAGTCGCCCGTCGACGGATCGATCTTCTTCGCCGCAATCCCTGCGTCAAGGACCGCTTGGGCCTCATTGTAATTGTTCTGCTCGGCCGCGTCCTGGATGAAGGCAGCATAGTCCCTTGGTGACTGAAGCGCGTTCGTCACCTGAAGCAGGCGCATGAGATCGAGCGTGCTCTCGGTATCCGGATTGTTCAGCGCCCGATAGATCGTAATCGAATTCCGCCAGCTGTCGGCGCTCGGGTACGCGGTGAGCCACTCGCGCGCCACCTCGTTTGCCGCCGGAGAGCGGGCATCGAACGCGGCCTGTACGGCGAGACGGTAAACATCCTCGCTCGCCTTGTGGCCACCCGTCGTTTGGGCCTGAATATATTTCTCCAGCGTGGTGGCGGCAGCGGCCTTCTGTCCAGCCTCGTAGAGCGCCTGCCCGAGCGAATAGGTCAAATCGCCGTCGGCCGGATTGAGCGAGACTGCCTTCTGGTATGCCGCAATCGCCTGCGGATATTGCTTTGAGTTCATCAACGTTACGCCGAGCCCCGAATAGAGCTTGGCGACGGTCGCTGGATCCAGCTCCCCCGAGGCAGAAATCCCGTCGAGAGCAGCAGACATTGCGGACGCATCGTTGTTGCCGATCGCAGCGCTAAGCTGCATGCGGGCGATCAGGTAGCGGTCCTCCTTGCTGGTCGCGACCGCCTGCGCCGCAGCGACCTTCGCGGGGACGTTGGCCCAGTCCTTGTTGTTCACCGTCGTCTGAAGGTCGATGATCGCCTTTGCGGCTTTCGCGGAAGGCTTGACCGACGGCGCGGCTTGCTGAACTGCCGGCTGCTGTTGCTGCGGGGACGGCGTGCTGTACTGAGCAGCCGTGGGGGTCGGCAACGCGGCGGCGGCAAGCGCAATTGCAGTCGAGGTGATCAGCTTCATCGGTGGGCATCTCCTGTTGCGGTCGAATTGCCCGCAAAAAATGACGGCGGCGCATTAGACCTTGAATGTGGCTAGGCCAAGTAAGTTGCCTCGAGCGGCCTGAACTCGGATTGAACTGCTTGATTCGGGGCGGAAATCGAGGCCTGTGACAATTTTACTCACGCGCGCGCGTGCGCGCGGGGTGGCAATCGGCGCCAAATGCACTAGGTAGGGCTGAGGGGTGGCGTCATGCGCGCAACCTTCGCGTGCACCTCTAAGCAACAGGATTTTCCTTGGCTACCGAACCGCCGGTTGACGACCTCAACGACATTCCGCCCACCGGCGGTGACAGCGACATCGCGCCCATCTCCATCGTGGAGGAGATGAAGACCTCCTACCTCGATTACGCGATGAGCGTCATCGTCAGCCGCGCGCTGCCCGATGTGCGCGACGGCCTGAAGCCGGTTCACCGCAGGATCCTCTGGGCGAGCCTGGAAGGCGGATTCGTCGCCGGCCGTCCCTATCGCAAGTCGGCGAAGATTGTCGGCGATACGATGGGCAATTACCACCCGCATGGCAACGCCGCGATCTATGACGCGCTCGCGCGCCTCACCCAATGGTGGTCGATGCGTGTTCCGCTGGTCGACGGCCAGGGCAATTTCGGGTCGATGGATCCGGACCCGCCTGCGGCCGAGCGGTACACCGAAGCGCGGCTCGCGAAGGTCGCCAACTTCCTGTTGAACGACGTCGACAAGGATACGGTCGACTTCACGCCCAACTATGACGCGACGCGGAGCGAGCCCCAGGTCCTGCCCGCTCGCTTCCCCAACATCCTCGTCAACGGCGCCGGCGGGATCGCGGTCGGCATGGCGACCAACATCCCGCCGCACAATCTCGGCGAAGTGCTCGCCGCGTGCAGAGCCTATATCGACGATCCGGCGATCACGTCCGAAGGCTTGATGGAGCATGTGAAGGGCCCGGACTTCCCGACCGGCGCCTTGATCCTCGGCCAATCGGGTATCCGCAGCGCCTACACGACGGGTCGCGGCTCGATCCTGATGCGCAGCCGCGCACATGTCGAGGAAGGGCGCGGCGACCGCCGGTCGATCGTGCTGACCGAGATCCCCTACCAGGTCGGCAAGTCGGGTCTCGTCGAGAAGATCGCCGAAGCCGCCAAGGACAAAAGGATCGAGGGCGTCTCGGACATCCGCGACGAATCCAACCGTCAGGGCGTCCGCATCGTCATTGACCTGAAACGCGATGCGACGCCGGATGTCGTTCTCAACCAGCTGTGGCGGCACACGCCTGCGCAGACGAGCTTCCCGGCGAACATGCTGGCGATCCGTGGTGGCCGCCCGGAAACGCTGAATCTTCGTGACATCATCGAGAGCTTCGTCCGCTTCCGCGAGGAAGTGATCACCCGGCGCTCGAAGTTCGAGCTCTTCAAGGCCCGCGAGCGCGCCCACATCCTGCTCGGCCTCGTCGTCGCCGTGACCAACCTCGACGAGGTCGTGAAGCTGATCCGCGGGTCGGCATCCCCGGCGGTCGCTCGCGAAAAGCTGCTCCAGCGCGAATGGCCGATGGAGGAAATCCGACAGTACATCGCGCTGGTCGAGGCGGTTGAGCCGCAGAAGGCGGACAAGACGTATCGCCTGTCCGACGCGCAGGTGAAGGCGATCCTCGAGCTGCGTCTCCACCGGCTGACGGCGCTTGGTCGCGACGAGATCGGCAGCGAGCTCGAGGAACTCGCGAAGAGCATCGGCGAGCTTCTCGAAATCCTCGCCAACCGCGCGCGGCTCTATGAGGTCATGCGCGAGGAGTTCGACGAGGTCGAAGCCGAATTCGCAACGCCGCGCGTGACGGAGCTCGCCGCTGCGGCCGACGGAATCGAGGACGAGGACCTGATCGAGCGCGAGGACATGGTCGTGACGGTGACCATGGAAGGCTACATCAAGCGCACGCCGCTCGCCGTCTTCCGCGAGCAGAAGCGCGGCGGCAAAGGCCGCGCGGGCATGGCGACCAAGGAAGAGGATGCGGTTACCACCCTCTTCGTCACATCGACCCACAATCCCGTGCTGTTCTTCTCCAACCTTGGGCGGGTCTACCGGAAGAAGGTGTGGAGGCTCCCCGAGGGCGGTCCGAACACCAAGGGTCGTCCGATGGTCAACCTGCGTCCGCTCGCCGAAGGCGAAACCATCTCGACCGTTCTCGCCCTGCCCGAGGACGAGAACGAATGGGGCGGCCTGCACATCATGTTCGCAACGGCGAACGGGACCGTCCGCCGCAACAGCATGGCTGCCTTCACCAACATCCCAAGCGCCGGCAAGATCGCGATGCGGTTCGGCACCGGCCCGGCCGAAGACGTCGAGACCAGCGATGACAGCGACGAGCAAGCCGACACGACGGACAGGCTAATCGGAGTCGAGCTTCTGACCGAGGGCGACGACGTGCTTCTCGCCACTCGCAAGGGCAAGGCGATCCGCTTCAAGGCGACCGACGTTCGTGAGTTCCAGTCGCGGACTTCGACCGGTGTTCGCGGAATCCGGCTGCTCCCCGGCGACGAAGTCATCTCCATGTCGATCCTCCACCGCGTCGGCACGACGCAGGAGGAGCGCGAGGCGTATCTTCGCTTCGCTCCCTGGAAGGGCGAAAAGGAAGGCGAATGCGCCCTTTCGCAAGAGCGGATCGCCGAGCTCTCGGAGAAGGAGCAGTTCATCCTCACCATCACCGAGAACGGCTACGGCAAGCGCTCTTCCGCATATGAATATCGCCGCACCAATCGCGGCGGCCAGGGCATCACCAACATTGACACGTCTGAGCGCAACGGCGGTGTCATTGCTTCCTTCCCCGCTCGGCAAGGCGAGGCGCTGATGCTGGTGACCGACCAGGGCAAGATGATCCGGACGACGGTCGGCGACATCAGGATCGCGGGGCGCAACACCATGGGTGTCACAATCTTTCGGGTCGCCGATAACGAGCATGTCGTCAGCGTCGCCAAGATCGAGGAGAGCGAAGAAGAAGAGATCGAGCTTGAGCCCGGCGACGAGATCGCGCCCGAAGAAGGTGCGACCGTCGGCGAAAGCGAGCTCGAGAAGCCCGCGGACCCCGAACCGGAGGAATAATAGACGGGACGCCGCCGGCTGCGGCGAACTGCGGAAACTCCTTAGTCCAGCCTCGCGTTCTCCTTGATAGACTGAAATCGAGGAGGAAACGTCCATGCCCCTTCCCCACAACGCGCTCGTCCTGGTCGCCGATGGCCGCAAGATGCTCTTCTTCCGCAACCAAGGAGACGAAGGGCAAATCGACCTCAGGACAGAAGCGCATGATCAGCGGAAAGAGCTGAAGGACCGCGAGATCAAGTCTGATGCGCCGGGAACGGTGCAGCAGAGCTTCGGCTATGGCCGATCGACGTATGAAGAGACGGACTTCCAGCAGCAGGAGGAGGACCGCTGGATCAAGGACGCGGCGGAAGAACTGAAGGAACGAGCGCTCCGAAACGATTACGATGCTCTCGCCATCGTTGCTCCACCCAAGGCGCTCGGAGTGCTCCGCAAGTGCCTTCACAAGGAAGTGGAGAAGCGGGTCGTCTGCACGGCGAACAAGGAGATGAGCGGACGACCGATCCCGGATATCGAGGCGTTGCTTGAGTCCTGCACCGGAACGCAAGAGCTTCCCGCCGTCTGAGCGGAAGCCGGAGAGGCAAGATCGCTTTTCCGATCTATACGATCGGGCATTCGACCCGAACGATCGAGCAATTCGTAGATCTGCTCCGGTGCGGGAGCGTCAAGCTGGTCGTTGACGTCCGAACCGTCCCCCGCTCGCGGACCAACCCGCAATACAACGAAGACGTCCTCCCGGCCGAGCTTGCGAATTTTCAGCTTAGCTATCAGCGCATCGCCGAGCTCGGTGGGCTTCGCGGACGGTCACGCGACGTGCCGCCGGAAGTGAACGGATACTGGGAGAACCAGAGCTTCCACAATTACGCCGATTACGCGCTCTCGTCGGAGTTCCAGGCAGGCCTGGAAGAGCTCGAGCGTCTAGCCGACGAGCGGCAAACGGCGATCATGTGCTCGGAAGCCGTGTGGTGGCGCTGTCACCGCCGGATCGTCGCCGATTATCTGATGCTTCGAGGACACGAGGTCTTTCATCTGATGGGCAGCGAAAAGGTCGAGCCAGCAACACTCACACCTGCCGCGAGGCAGCAAGATCGACAGCTGGTCTACCCACCGAGTTAGTGTGTATTACTGATCTATAGCACCTCATCCCAATTGCTGAAATGCGCATTGCTCGCAAGCTATTGATCCAAGGCAGTTTTTCCGTTTGGCACGCATCTTGAAGTGTTCTCCAGCGCAGCACCCAGGCTGCGGGCAAAAAAGGAGAACAGGAATGTTGATCAGCACCGTCATCGCCGTTGCGCTCGGAATCGCACCGATTACGAGCGATCGCCAAATCGTCAGCGGCGATTATTCGGACAAGATAGGGAGCTACTCGCAATTCGTGGACAGTCGCGGAACGACCCACCTCAAAGGCTATGACCGCAACGGTCATGGTTACGAGTTGACAATGAACCGGCGCGGCTTTGTCGATGCCACGGTCGGAGAACGAACCATCAGCTTCCAAGTAAGCGAAGCCGCCTGAAATGGGCCCGGCTTCGGCCGGGCTCAACATTTTTCAGGCGAAGAGATCGATAACTTCGGCGTCGGACGCGATCGCCTTAATCAACAGAGTTCGGTGGCAGTGCTCAGGCTCTCGCTCCATGCACAGGAGAGCGCTCGGCTTCTCGCGTGCGAGCTCCAGCATTTGTGCCGATTGCGCCATCGCTTCGGGAAGCTCTAGCTGTCCGGCGTAAATGCGTGCCATGTCCTCGTGCCGCCCTGCCCTCGCCGCTGACCGTCCGTCCGCCGGCGTACCAAGTGCTTTCAAATGCAAATATTCGATGCCCGCTTCCTCGAGCGCTCCTCTCAGCGGAGTTTTCGAGAAACCCGGCCGCCGTGAAAGCGGAAGTGCACGAACGTCGAGCACCCGCTCCACGCCCGCTCCCTTCAAGGCGGCGATGAACTCGGGCACCGTCGTTCCCTCATAGCCGATGGTGAAGATCTTCATGGGCAAGGCTGTCGTAGACCGCTTCCACGAACCTGTCTTCCTCGCCTTCCATGCCTTTGCGATAGGCTTCAGCCGGATGGGACGAGATGACCTGCTCCACGGTCTGCCCCTGCTTGATCCCCGCTTTCACTGTTTCGGCAACATCAATGAGCATGTCGCGATAGGCGCGCAGCTCGGCGGTGGTCGCGACCGGTCCGTGCGCGGGGACGATCCGCGTGTGCTCGTCGGCCATCGCAAGCGCGGCATCGACGCCCTTGATCATCCCCTGGATGCTCCCGCCGCTGCTCCGGTCGATGAACGGAAAGATGTGATTGAAGAACACGTCGCCCATCGCGATGACGTTGGCGTTCCGGAACCGCACGAGAGTGTCGCCATCGGTGTGCGCATTGGCGACATGCCTCAGCTCGACGCGCTCGCTACCCTCACGAAGCACCAACTTCTCGTCATAGACCGACGCCGGAAGCGCCTCGGGCGCATCGGCGGGAATGTGCGCGTTGTAAGCAGCCATGAACTGCGGGGTCGAACGGCGAACCCGAACATTCCGCTGGGCGATGATCTGCGCGCCCGCGGCCGCGAACGATCCGTTCCCGCCCGAATGGTCGAGGTGCCAATGCGTATCGATGACGTAGCGCACAGGCTTGTCCGACACCTGGCGGACTCCGGCGAGCGTCTCGGCAAGGTTCGACCGCCTCTGGTCGTCGACGATCAGAACGTCCTTGTCGCCAGGAAGGATCAGCACGTTGCAGCTCGTCCCGATGAGGACCGAGACATCGCCGCCAAGATGCTCGACGTCGAGCGGCGCGGCAGGCGCGGCTGCCTGGACCAGCGCAAGCGCCAATAGAGCGTCAATCATGTAGAACCCCTTCTGCTATGCCTGAGTGCCGCGCGACCCGCGCGCGGTTTACTCTTCCTCGGCCACGGGACTATTCGCTCGGCCATGGCGTTTCAGATACAAGTCATCGGCGGCGGCCTGGCGGGATCGGAAGGCGCATGGCAACTCGCTGAAGCGGGACTTCACGTCCGACTCAGTGAAATGCGCGGTGGCGGCGACACGACTCCCGCCCACGAGACCGACCGGCTCGCCGAAATGGTCTGCTCAAACAGCTTTCGTTCCGACGATGCCGAGCACAATGCCGTCGGCCTGCTCCACCAGGAAATGCGCGCGCTGGGATCGCTGATCATGCGCGCTGCCGACAAGCATCGGGTCCCGGCAGGGTCGGCGCTCGCGGTCGACCGGGAGGCGTTTGCCGCCGAGGTCACCCGCGCGATCGAACAACACCCCAACATCACCATCGTCCGCGAGTGCGTCGATACTCTGCCCGATCACCCGGCGATCATTGCCACCGGCCCGCTTACCGGCTCCAAGCTCGCCGAGGCCATTGCCGCCGAGACCGGCGAGGGCGCCCTCGCCTTCTTCGACGCGATCGCGCCGATCGTCCACCGCGAGAGCATCGACATGTCGGTCGCGTGGATGGCCGCGCGTTGGGATCGCGGTTCGAGTGAAGGGGGCGGCCAAGACTATATCAACTGCCCGCTCGACAAACCGCAGTACGAAGACTTCGTCGCGGCGCTTATCGACGGCGAAAAAATGCCCTTCCACGACTGGGAGCAGGACACCCCTTATTTCGAAGGCTGCATGCCGATCGAGGTGATGGCCGAGCGCGGTCCCGAGACGCTACGTTATGGACCGATGAAGGGCGTGGGACTCGACGATCCGCGCACCGGCCGCTGGCCCTACGCCGTCGTGCAGCTTAGGCAGGACAATGCTCTCGGCACTCTGTGGAACATGGTTGGGTTCCAGACCAAGCTGAAGCATGGCGAGCAGGTGCGGATATTCCGCACCATTCCCGGCCTCGAAAATGCCGAGTTCGCGCGCCTTGGCGGAATTCATCGCAACAGCTTCATCAACTCGCCGCGGCTGCTCGATAGTGAGCTGCGGCTGAAGTCGAAACCCAACATCCGCTTCGCAGGGCAGATCACCGGCTGCGAAGGCTATGTCGAAAGCGCTGCCGTTGGGATCCTCGCCGCGCGTTTCGCAGCTGCCGAGCTCCGAGGAGAGACGCTGCGATTGCCGCCTCTTGAAACCGCAATCGGTGCGCTGCTGAACCACATCACGGGTGGGGCCGACGCCGAGTCCTTCCAGCCGATGAACGTCAATTTCGGCCTGATGCCGCCGCTCCCCGGCCGCTGGAAGAAGGCCGATCGAAAGAAGGCCTACACCGATCGCGCGCGCGCCGCGTTCGCTGAATGGCTCAAACCGCTGAAGGTCGCCGAACCCGCCTAATCGTCAGAGTTGTCAGCGATCGCGGGTTGAGCTGCCGGAGCTCGGCAGCTGCACGTCTTGTGCTTCGCCGGAGGCGGGGCGGTGGCAACGAACTCGGCCGCGGACAGCCAGCCCTTGCGGCCACCCGCGGCGTTGAACTTCTCGATCCCCTTGGCGGCATATTCCGGGAACGACAGAGCGCCATTGCGGTCGACATCGAGCTTGTCGAAGTTCCGGCGTCGCGCTGCGAGATATTCGTCCGCCTCGACCTTGCCGTCCTTGTTCTTGTCGTAGCGGCTGAAACGCTTCTCTTCGCGCGTCTTCGGATCGGCCTCGGGCGCCTGGAGCGACGCTCCGTCGCCGAACAACGACTGGCTCGCGCTTCGTGCCGCAGGTGCGTCAGGAAAGTCGGACCGGCCAGTCGCGCGCGACTGCCAGATCAGGAAAGCGCCGGTCATGAGGAGGAAACAGGAAGCGACGCCGGCCAGAAAACGCAACAAGGCAACCTCCTGCAACGAGGAGATTCGGCACGGCTGTTGATGTCCGGAATGGACGGACTTCTGTCAACTATGACTTTGGAAGGCGCCCGCTGAAGCGATGGCGAAGCATTGCCGCCACGCGCGCCGGGCCCCCTTCGCGCTCGAACGGCTCGCCGCGGCGGCAATCGCGCATCGCGAGTACCGTCAGCATCGACAAAGGCCGGAGCGGTCCAGGAAAGCGAAAGCCGCGAAGCCCTCGTCCGAATGAGCGCGCCTGTTCGATCAACATGCTGCGCGATTCTGGGTCGCTGCAGTGCCGCGCCGCATCGACCAACGCCCAAAGTCCGCCGGCACCTTGGATCCGTTCCTCCGCGCATCCGATGACCCGTGCGCCGAGGCCGAACAGCAGGTTACCTCGAAACCAGATCGCTTCGCTCGTCTGAACCGTCCACGGAAATGGGTCGAACAGCCGAAGCCAGCCGCTTTCCAGAGCGGCAAGCTCCCGCCCCGTCACGCCGCGCGGGATGAGCTCTGTTTCAACCTTCTGCAGCCGTGGCTCGGCGGGCGCAGCCGCATGCTCATCCAGTTCCTCGAGCCGCTCGCGCCACCATGCCAGCCGGATCGGGCCAAGCATTGGCTCCTTGGTGGTTCGCACGACGTCGGCCATTGCCCGGTCGATCGCGAACAGAGCGGCGAGCGCGCCGCGGTTGGGCAAGGGAACGTAGGTGAGCGCCAGCCCGAGATCGGCGCCGAGCACCGGCCTAGCGGTAAGTGACGGCCTTCACCGCCTCGACCACCTGGCTGGCCTTGATCAACGCGAGCTTCTCGAGATTAGCGGCATAAGGCAGCGGCACGTCGGCGTCTGTCACGCGAAGCACCGGCGCGTCGAGGTCGTCGAACCCTTCGGTCATGGCGATGGCAATGATCTCCGACGAGATCGAACATTCCGGCCAGCCCTCTTCGACGACGACCATGCGATTGGTGCGCTTGAGACTCTCGAGCACCGTCGCCCTGTCGAGCGGGCGCAGCGTACGAAGGTCGATCACCTCGGCGTTGATACCTTGTGCCATCAGCTCCTGCGCCGCTTCCAGCGCCACGCCGACGCCGATCGAATAAGTGACGATCGTCACGTCCTTGCCCGGCCTGACAATGCGCGCCTTGCCGATCGGAAGAACGTAATCGTCGAGCTCCGGCACGTCGAAATGCTGGCCGTAGAGCAGCTCGTTTTCGAGGAAGACGACGGGGTCGTCGGTGCGGATCGCCGCCTTCAAGAGGCCCTTCGCGTCAGCCGCGCTGTAGGGGCAAATCACGATCAGCCCCGGCACGTGCGCATACCAGCCGCCGTAGTTCTGGCTGTGCTGGGCTGCCACGCGTGCGGCCGCGCCGTTCGGCCCGCGGAAGACGATCGGGCAGCGCATCTGGCCGCCCGACATGTAATTGGTCTTCGCCGCCGAATTGATGATGTGATCGATCGCCTGCATCGCGAAGTTGAAGGTCATGAACTCGACGATGGGCCTAAGCCCGCCCATCGCCGCGCCGGTGCCGAGGCCGGCGAAGCCATATTCGGTGATCGGCGTATCGACCACGCGCCTGGGCCCGAACTCGTCGAGCAGGCCCTGCGTCACCTTGTAGGCGCCTTGGTACTCGGCGACCTCCTCGCCCATCACGAAGACGCGCTCGTCGGAGCGCATTTCCTCGGCCATCGCGTCGCGGAGCGCCTCGCGCACGGTCATGCTGACCAGCGGCGTGCCTTCGGGGACTTCCGGCTCGTCCGTCGTGTGAGCGACATCGGCGACCAGATCACGCGCGGCGGTTTCGAACACGTGCGGCGTCGGCGTGGCTTCGTCCTGCTGAGAAGCAGGTTCCGGAACCGAGGGCGTCGCCGTCGATGCGGGCTTCGGTTGCTCCTTCGTGTCGGATACCGGTTCGGCGACGCGCGCGCTCACCTGCTCGCCGTCGCCAGCCAGCAAGGCGATCGGCTGCCCGACCTTCACGCCGTCGGTCCCTTCCGGAACCAGGATCTTCGCGATCTTGCCCTCGTCGACCGCCTCAAACTCCATCGTCGCCTTGTCGGTCTCGATCTCGGCCAGGATGTCGCCCGATTTGACGTCATCGCCCTCCTTGACCAGCCACTTGGCGAGGGTGCCCTCCTCCATCGTCGGGGAGAGCGCGGGCATCTTCAGCTCGACCGCCATCAGTAGCTCCCCACCAGCACGTCGGTGTAGAGCTCGGCCGGGGCCGGTTCGGGCGCATCTTCAGCAAATTTCGCAGCACCGACGACGATGTCTTTGATTTCCTTGTCGATCGCCTTCAACTCATCTTCCTTGATGCCCATGCCGACGAGATCGCGTTCGGCATGGCTGATCGGGTCGCGGTGCTCCCGCACGTCCTGCACTTCCTCGCGCGTCCGGTATTTGGCCGGGTCGGACATCGAGTGGCCACGATAGCGGTATGTCAGGAATTCGATGACGATCGGCCCCTTGCCGCTTCGTGTCCATTCGAGTGCAACGTCGGCGGCGCCGCGCACCGCGAGCACGTCCATTCCGTCGACCTGGAGCCCCGGGATCCGGTGGCTCTCGCCGCGCCGGTACAGCAGCGGCTCCGACGACGAGCGCTTGATGCTCGTGCCCATCGCATATTGGTTGTTCTCGATCGCATAGATCACCGGCAGGTCCCAAAGCTTGGCCATGTTGAAGGCTTCGTAGACCTGGCCCTGATTGACTGCTCCGTCGCCGAGATAGGTCAGGCAGACGCCGCCGTCCTCGGCATATTTGTGCTTGAACGCGAGGCCCGTCCCGAGCGGCACCTGCGCGCCGACGATGCCGTGGCCCCCGTAGAACCCGTGGTCGACGCTGAACATGTGCATCGACCCGCCCTTGCCTTTGGAGATTCCGGCCGCGCGCCCGGTCAGCTCGGCCATGATGACCTTCGGGTCGATGCCGTACGCGAGCATGTGCCCGTGGTCGCGATAGCCGGTGATCACGCTGTCCTTGCCGACGGTCATCGCCGATTGCAGCCCGACCGCGACCGCTTCCTGACCGATGTAGAGGTGACAAAAGCCGCCGATCAGGCCCAGGCCATAGAGCTGCCCAGCACGCTCCTCGAAACGGCGGATCAGCAGCATCTCGCGATAAAGCTGCAGCATCTCGTCCTTCGACGCCTTGTAGCGCTTGGGCTGCGGCGGACGCGGAATATCATTCGCGTTGGTCTCGGGAACGGCTGAAACGGCGGTTTTCTTGGCGGAACGCGCCACGGCGGTCTCTCTCAGTCTGGAAGCGCGAGAGCCTATAGGAGGCGAGTGCGCACGCGGCAACCGGGCGGCGCCGGAGCTTAGTTGAGTGGGACGATGACTTCGTCGGGGCGAACGAGGCCGAGGTTCTTTCGGACCAGCTCGTCGGCCATGTCAGGGTCGGCCTTGTTGGGATTGAGCAATTCGGACCGGTGCTTGAGCTCGGCTCGCTCCTGCTCGATCTGGGCAAGCTGGGCCTGCCGCAACTGAAGCGCGTGATGATAGCTGCCCCAGGCGAGGATGCCGTTCTCGCCGGCGATGGCGTGGCCGGCAAAGGTTCCGACGATGACGACGGCGAGCGCCGGCATCGCAACCCTGCGGATCAGCGCCAATATCCGGTTCGTACCCCCCACCATGACGTCATGAGAATCATGAGTGAGTCAGGAACGCAAGTGAAAAGAATGATTTGGTGGATGAAGCGGGGATTAAGTTGTGGATCAGCCGGGCCGATAGGCCTTCAGCGCCGCGCGGCCAGCGTAGCGCGCCATGTCACCAAGCTCTTCTTCAATGCGCAGCAGCTGGTTGTACTTGGCGATGCGGTCCGAGCGCGACAGGCTGCCCGTCTTGATCTGCCCGCAGCTCAGCGCGACCGCGAGGTCGGCAATCGTCGAGTCCTCGGTCTCGCCCGATCGGTGCGACATCACAGTCGTGTAAGCCGAGCTTTGGGCGAGCTTCACCGTTTCGATCGTCTCGGTCAGGCTTCCAATCTGGTTGACCTTGATCAGGATGGAGTTGGCGATCCCGTCCTCAATGCCTTTCTCGAGACGTTTCACATTGGTGACAAAAAGGTCGTCGCCGACGAGCTGGATGCGGCTTCCGAGTTTCTCGGTTATCGCTTTCCAGCCTACCCAGTCGTCCTCGGCCATCCCATCCTCGATTGAAGCGATCGGATAGTCCGAGGCCAGCGCGACATAATAATCTGCCATCTGATCGGGCGTGAGGCTCTTCCCCTCGCCTTTGATTTCATAGCGGCCGTCGTTGAAGAATTCGCTGGCCGCCGGATCGAGGGCGAGAAGGACGTCGCCGCCAAGCTCGTAACCGGCGGCGGCGACCGCCTTGTCGATGAAGTCGAGCGCCTCGCGAGCGGAATTAATCGCAGGCGCGAAGCCGCCCTCGTCACCTACCGCCGTTGAAAGCCCCGCCTGGTGCAAGCCGCTCTTCAGCGCGTGGAAAATCTCGGCGCCACAGCGCAGCGCCTCGGCAAAGTCCGCCGCGCCCACCGGCATGATCATGAATTCCTGGAAGTCGATGGCATTGTCGGCGTGAGCACCACCGTTCAGGATGTTCATCATCGGGGTTGGCAGCAGGCTCGCGTCGACCCCGCCCACGTAGCGGTAGAGCGGCAGCCCGACGGCGTCCGCGGCTGCCTTCGCGGTTGCCAGGCTGACTCCGAGGATCGCGTTGGCGCCGAGGCGGCCCTTGTTCTCAGTTCCGTCGAGCTCGACCATCGCGCGGTCGATCTGCACCTGGTCCTCGGCCTCGAGTCCGACAACCGTCTCTGCGATCTCGCCGTTGACCGCCTGAACCGCCTTGCTGACGCCCTTGCCGCCCCAGCGACTCTTGTCGCCATCGCGCAGCTCCACGGCCTCATGCACGCCCGTCGAGGCGCCCGATGGAACCGCGGCGCGGCCCATGCTCCCGTCCTCCAACGTGACGTCCACTTCGACGGTCGGATTGCCGCGGCTGTCGAGGATCCGGCGGGCATGGACGTCGACGATCGCGGTCATGGCTTTCCTTCTTGCGCAGGCGTAACAATATAGATGTACGCGGAGCCTAATAAGCGACGAGACCGGGCGTGCAACTTTCGCCTTCACGTATCGGAACGACGCTCAAGGCTCAGGGTTGAAACGGCAAAGGAGATCTCGCCATGCAAGAGGATAGAACTGCTACTTTGCCGGATGGAACGGACACGGTGATCGAAGGCGCGTCAAAGACTGATGATGGCGGCACCGTGACAGTGGAGGATACTTCATTGGTGACAGAAAGAGAGATCTCGGCGCCCCGCGGCGATGCCGAGCGGCCGGTCACGGGAAGCGGCAGCGCCGAGCGCGGCCTCGTCGATCGCTTCCGCCAAGGACGCGACAATCTATCCAGCCAGGCCGGCGAAAAGGCACGTGGCTTTGTCAGCCAGGGCCTTGAGCGCACGTCCGAGGCGCTCGCCAACGTTGCACGCATGGTTGGCGACACGGCGCCGGGAATCGAGGAACGTCTCGGCCCCGACTATGGCGACTATGCGCGCAGGGCCGCCGGAGCGATCGAGAATGCGGCCAACACCATCGCATCGAAGGACCCCGACGAGTTGATCGACGATACGCGCAACTTCGTCCGCGAGAGCCCGGGTATCGCTCTTGCCGGCGCAGCGGTCGTCGGCTTCGTCGTCGCGCGCCTCTTCAAATCGGGGCTTGCTCGTGACGAAGACGAGGACGAGGCCTAAGATCAGCACATGCTAAAGCCGGCCGACCGCGGACCGCCGCCACCAGAGCAGCCGGTCGGTGAGCTAGTCCACGAGCTCATCGAGAACGGCAAGGCCTATGCGCGCGCCGAGATAGACCTGGCCAAGGCAATCGCCGTGGCCAAGGGCAAGGCGCTGGCAATCCCCGCCGCCTTGTCCGGAGTTGCGTTCATTTGCGCGCTCGCGGCGGTCGTCGCGCTTGCCGTCGGCGTGGTGATCGCGCTCGAGACGTTCATCGGACCCCTGGCGGCCGGCTTCGTCGGAATGCTGATCTTCGCCGCGCTCGCGGGGCTGCTCGGCTGGGCCGGGTACAACAAGCTGAGGCGGGACTTCTGATGGCCGACACGCCGCAGATCGCCGCTGCGCGCGCTGAGGTCGACCGGCGCCGTGCGCGCGTGATGGCAACGGCGCACGAGCTTCAGGAGCGGCTGAGCCCAAAAACCCTGGCGAAGGGCGCGTGGCAAGGCGCGAAGGAAAAAGGCGCGGATCTCGCCGAGGATGCTGTCGACGCGGTCAAGGCTCGGCCGCTTGCGACGACCGGCGTCATGGCGGCGATCACCATGTTCCTGGCGCGCGAGCCGCTGATCGATCTCGCAAGCCGCGCCGTCGGCGACAAGAAAAGGCTGGCAAGAAAGAACAGTCGGCGAACCGAGACGACCCAAACGGAGAAGAGTGAATGACTGACCAGGACTATAGCCCGACCGCCGAGGACGCGGCCAACACTTCGCCGCGCCAGCGAGCCATCGAAGCTTATGAAAGCGCCCGCGGCCGCGCCGTCGATACGCTCGGCGAGGCTCCGCTCCTAGCGCTCGCCGGCGGAATTGCGGCAGGCGCGCTGATCGCCGTGCTCCTTCCTCGCACCGACGCCGAGACGCGCCTCGTTCGACCGACGGCTCGACGGGTGAAGAAGAGCGCCCGTGCGGCTTTCGACGCGGCGCGCGACACGGGTTCGCAGCGGCTCGACGGAATGGGCCTCAACCGCCAGAAGGGCGAGGAGACCATCCGCAGTCTGCTCGATAATTTGACCGAGGCTGCTCGAGCATCGGCCAATGCCGCGGTCGACGCCGTCCGCAAGCAGGGCTGACGCGGCTCCGCCGATGCGCTACCGAAACGAGCCATGAGCAAGCTTCACCTTGTCTTCGGCGGGCGGGTCAAGGACCCGCAGGGCCTCGATTTCGACATGAACACGGTTCAGGTGGTCGGCATCTATGACAGCTATGCGGCGGCCGAGGACGCCTGGCGCGCCGCGGCGCAACGCACGGTCGACGATGCCGAGATGAAATATGTCGTCGTCCACCTGCACCGCCTGCTCGAGCCGGACCTCGAGGGCGCGGTCTCGGGGATCGCGCGGCCGAGAGCGACCGCAACCTAAGCTTTACGGTATCGCCACAGCAGCAGCGGACGCTGCAGCAGCAAGCCCGCGGCGAATCCGCCGACATGCGCTGGCGTTGCGAGCAGAAACCCCTCGCCGCCGGCGAGCCAGCCCATCATCATCTGGAGCACGATCCAGGCGACCAATAACCAGGCGACGTTGATCCAGCGGTTGACGCGAAGGTTATTAGTGAAGGCCTTTGCCCTGCCGAAGCTCAGCGCAAAGGCACCCATAACCGCGCTGATCGCTCCGCTCGCGCCGATCACCGGCACGATTTCATGCGGGCTGGCGAAGAATTGCGCGGCAGCCGCCGCATAGGCGCCGATGAGATAGAGCACGATCAGCCCGGCCTTGCCGAGCACCCGCTCCACGGCCGCTCCGCACCACACGAAGATGAGCAGGTTGAAGCCAAGGTGGATCAGGCCCGAATGGACCAGCGTCGCCGTCAGCGGTGTCAGGAAGAAGGGTGCCGCCGGGAACGGCATCACTGGCACGAAGAAGCGCCCGGGGATGAACCCGAGCGCATAGGCCGCTTTCTCCGACTGGCCCAGAGCCAGCGCGATTGCCCACGCCGCGGCCGTCACCACGGCGATGATGTTGGTCGCAGTTCGCTGGAAACCCTGCATCAGGGTCAGATGAACTCGATCTTCTTGATCTCGTAATAACGCTCGCCCGAGGGCGTAGAGACCTCGACCTCGTCCCCAACTTGGCGGCCAATCAGCGCCCGGCCAAGCGGCGAATTATAGCTGATCCGGCCATTGCTCGCGTTCGCCTCGACCTGGCCGACCAGCTGGTAGCGGACCTTTTTCTCCTCTTCGTCGAGGAGGGTGACGGTCGCTCCGAACACCACCTTGTCGCCCGACAGCGTCGTCGGATCGATGATCATCGCCCGCGCGAGCCGGTCCTCGAGATCGGCGATCGACGCCTCAATCTGTCCCTGCCGCTCCTTCGCGGCATGATATTCGGCATTCTCGCTAAGGTCGCCGTGCGCACGCGCTTCCTCGATCGCCTCCACGACCGCCGGCCGCTCCTCGCTGCGAAGCCGCTTGAGCTCGTCGCTCAGCTGGCGGTGGCCCTCGGCCAGCATCGGCACCTTTTCGGCAGTCGCCATCGTACAAAACCCTTTTCAATGCTCTACCTGGGCGCGCCTTGATGAAGCGCGCGAAACCAGTCGCAGATTGTCGGTGAAGCTCTCTTAAGCGGCCGAATAATAGGATTGAAGCGACGCGACTTCAAGCGCGCGCCCGCGCACAGCCTCGATCGACCGCGCCGCGGCGAGGCTTCCCGCCGCAGTGGTGAAGTACGGGACTTTCCTGGTGAGCGCCGTCGTCCGGATGGAATGGCTGTCCTTCAGCGACTGCCATCCCTCGGTCGTGTTGAAAACCAGGTCGACGTCACCGTCGAGCAGTCGGTCGACGATGTGCGGCCGCCCCTGCGCGACCTTGTTGACGACTTCGACCGGGAGCCCCTTCGCCTGCAGATGCGCGGCCGTACCTGCGGTCGCGATCACCTTGAAACCGAGCTCGACCAGCTTTTCGACCGCGGGCACGATATTGTCCTTGTCGCCGTCCTTGACCGAGACGAATGCGGTTCCTCTTTGAGGAAGCGCCATGCCCGCACCGATCAGGGCCTTGGCGAACGCAACATCGAATTGGCCAGCGATTCCCATCACTTCTCCAGTGCTCTTCATTTCAGGTCCGAGCACAGGATCGGTTCCGGGGAAGCGGGCGAACGGGAAGACCGATTCCTTCACGGCGATATAGGGCAAAGCGTGGGCGATCTCGCCCTGCCCGGCCAGCGGCTCGCCGGCCATCACTCGCGCGGCGATCTTGGCGACCGGGCGCCCGATCGCCTTGGCGACGAACGGGACGGTGCGGCTGGCGCGGGGGTTCACTTCAATGAGGTACACTTCGCCGTCCTTGACCGCGAACTGGACGTTCATCAGCCCCTTCACCTTGAGCGCGAGCGCAAGCTCGCGCGCCTGGCGTTCGATCTCCCGGACGACGTCATCCGGCAGGCTGTAGGGTGGGATCGAGCAGGCGCTGTCGCCCGAGTGGACACCCGCTTCCTCGATGTGCTGGAGCACGCCGCACACCGCCACGTCCGTCCCGTCGGAGATGGCGTCGACGTCGACCTCGATCGCGTCGCGCAGATAGCGATCGATCAGCACCGGGCTCTTGCCCGAAACCTGAACCGCGGTGGCGATGTAATGATCGAGCTGCGCGGGTCCTTCGACGACCTCCATCCCTCGCCCGCCGAGCACGTAAGAAGGTCTCAGGAGAACCGGATAGCCGATGCGCTCGGCGACCCGGATTGCCTCGTCGCGGCTGCGCGCGATCCCATTGGCGGGCTGCTTGAGCCCGAGCTGCTGCACCAAGGCCGCGAACCGCTCGCGGTCCTCTGCAAGGTCGATGCTATCGGGCGAGGTCCCCAGGATTGGGACACCCGCGGCCTGCAGCTCCTCGGCGAGCTTCAGTGGAGTCTGGCCGCCGAGCTGGACGATGAGGCCGAGCAGCTCGCCCTTTTCCTGTTCGCGGCGGACGATCTCGAGCACGTCCTCGGCGGTCAGCGGCTCGAAATAGAGTCGGTCCGACGTGTCCGGGTCGGTCGAGACCGTCTCCGGATTGCAATTGACCATGATGACCTCGAGGCCGGCGCCCTTCTGCTCGCCCCGGTCGCGCCCCAGCGCGAAGGCCGCATGGCAGCAGCAGTAATCGAACTCGATCCCCTGCCCGATCCGGTTCGGCCCACCGCCGAGGATCATCACCTTCTTGCGGTCGCTCACGTCCGCTTCGTCCTCCGGCTCCCCGAAAAGCGGCGCTTCGTAAGTCGAATAGAGATAAGGCGTCGCAGCATCGAACTCGGCCGCGCAGCTGTCGATCCGCTTGAACACGGGCCTGACGCCGAGCCGTAGCCGGTGATCGCGCACTTCGCTCTCGGTGATCCCGCCGGTCATGTCGCGCATCGCGCCATGAACCACGCCGCCCCCGGCGGCGATCGCCTCGCTCATCTCGCGCTCGACATGCGCCGAGCGTAGCGACAGTTGAGCAAGCCGCGCGTCGGAAAAGCCCATTGCCTTAAGCCGTCGCATGCCGCGCGCGTCGGTCGGAAGGCCGTTGATGCGGACTTGTTCTTCCGTCTCAACCATTTCCTGCAACCGCTTCAGAAACCACGGATCGAAGCCGGCGATCTCGTTGATCCGCTCGACCGTGAAGCCCTGCCGAAGCGCCTCGGCCGCGACCAGCAGCCGGTCGGGTGTCGATCGCGCCAAGGCACTCTCGATTTCCGCGGGATCGGCGCCCTCGAACGCACGCACGCGGTCGAGTCCGGTGAGCCCCGTCTCCAGCCCGCGCATCGCCTTCTGAAGGCTCTCGGCGAAGCTCCGGCCGATCGCCATGACCTCGCCGACTGACTTCATCGAGGTCGACAGCACCGCGTCCGCGCCCTTGAACTTCTCGAAGGCGAAGCGCGGGATCTTGGTCACGACATAATCGATGGTCGGCTCGAAGCTCGCCGGCGTCGCTCCGCCGGTGATGTCGTTGGCGATTTCGTCGAGCGTGTAGCCGACCGCCAGCCGGGCGGCGACCTTGGCAATGGGGAAACCCGTCGCCTTCGACGCCAGAGCTGACGAGCGCGACACGCGCGGGTTCATTTCGATCACGACCATCCGGCCCGTCTTCTGATCGACTGCGAACTGGACGTTAGAACCGCCTGTTTCGACGCCGATTTCCCTGAGCACCGCGATGCTCGCCGAGCGCATGCGCTGATATTCCTTGTCGGTCAGCGTCAGCGCCGGGGCGACGGTAATGCTGTCGCCCGTATGGACGCCCATCGGGTCGACATTCTCGATCGAGCAGATGATGATCGCATTGTCCGCACGATCGCGGACGACCTCCATCTCATATTCCTTCCAGCCGACCAGGCTCTCGTCGATCAGGACTTCGGTCGTCGGCGATGCCTCCAGGCCGGTGTGGACGAAATGCTCATATTCCTCGCGGTTATAGGCGATCCCGCCGCCCGTGCCGCCAAGCGTGAAGCTCGGGCGGATCACCGCGGGCAGGCCCACACTCTCCAGCGCCGCCGCCGCCTCCTCCATCGTATGGACGATGGCCGAGCGCGGGCTCTCGAGGCCGATCCGGTCCATCGCATCGCGGAACTTCTCGCGGTCCTCGGCCTTCTCGATCGCCTGCGCGTTGGCGCCGATCAGCTCGATCCCGAGGCGATCGAGCGTGCCGTCCTTGTAGAGCGCGAGCGCGGTGTTGAGCGCGGTCTGCCCGCCCATAGTCGGGAGCACCGCGTCGGGCCGCTCCTTCTCGCAGATCTTGGCCACGATCTCGGGCGTGATCGGCTCGATATAGGTCGCGTCGGCAAGCTCCGGGTCGGTCATGATCGTCGCCGGGTTCGAATTGACGACGATGACGCGATAGCCCTCGCTTTTCAGCGCCTTGACCGCCTGGCTTCCCGAATAGTCGAACTCGGCCGCCTGGCCGATGACGATCGGCCCGGCCCCGATGATCAGGATGGAGGAGATGTCGGTGCGCTTAGGCATCAGCCGAGCAACAGCTTGATAAGATGCTTCGCCGTCTCCGCCACGGCCGTGCCCGCAAACTTCTCGCTGAGATCGCGAAGAAGAGGAACCAATAGATTGACGAGCTTGCCAAGTCGGAACTTCTTGCGTGTTGCGAGAACCCGGGCAGCCTCAACTTCTCCACT
>JAICSX010000099.1 GCA_025936675.1 Sphingomonas sp. | reverse complement strand
GACCGCTGCTATCGACGATAAGATCAACTTCCTTGCCGGCCTTCGTGGCCTTGACGGCTATGCCTTCGGCCGTTGATTTGCCTTCTCCGACTTGGGAATAGCCGGCGGCCTGAAGCTTGGCGACGAGCTCCTGCTGCGTCAGTGCGTGGGCTGGGACGAGCCAGCAAGTCATCGTGAGGCAAAAGATCACGGGTGAGATCGTTCGTATCCGCATGCTGCGCTCCTGTTTTATCCTTCCTATGTTCGATGGCTTCTTCACGACCGTGGTCATGGCTTCGCTTGGTTAGTGGGCCAGTTGTGAGTCTCTTTTGTTGCGTCCCGACACCAGCGATAGAATGCGTCGTAGAGCAGAATGCCCGCTTTCAACTGTTCGAGGTCATCGTCATACATGCGCGATAAGCCGAGCGACGCAGCGAGGAGGCCTGGCGCTTCAGGCGAAAGGTCTAGCCGGTCCGTATCAGCCGCGCGCACCATGGCTGCCAGTCGGACCAACGGCGGGGTCGACAGCCCGAACTCCTGCACCATAACATCGAAGGTGCAGAACTCGCCACGATGGCTCCAGAACACGTTCTCGATGTCGAACGGTATCGCGCCGAAGCGCTCAGCCACGCTGGGCACCTCGGGGGAAGCGACGAACAGGAACACCGCGGCGGGGTCGACGAAGCGCCGGATCAGCCACGGACAGGCAATGCGATCGATCTTGGGCCGCGCGCGCGTCACCCAGACGGTGCGACCTCGCCCGTCACGCTTTGGGATCTTATCGGCAGGAATCGTCGGCAGTCTCGCCTTGTTCCAGGCAACTTGCCCACCTTCGAGAATTTCCGCCGCCACGCTGCTGTGGCGTAGCCACGCTGCCGTGCCTTCGCTCAGCTTCTGCCCCTCGTTACAGATGACGACGACAGATTGCCCCGAAAGGCTAGAGGCCCAATCCTGAACGTTGCGGTGGGAGCGGCGCATTGCGCCGGGAACCAAGCGCGGATCTGCGGCGAAGTCCTCATCAATGCGAACATCAACTAGCGCCGGCGCGTGCGCCGTACCGATGAGACGAGACAGTTTGTCTGAAGAGATCGAAGTATAAGACATGCTGCGCCCTTGGTGAACAGGACGCGATACTTGGGCATGTCGCCTCGCGGGGAGATCGCACTTCCCCGAACTGTAAATAAAGACCCAGGGCCAAGGGCTGTCAACCTGACTTGGCCGTCACGGTTGAGGGAAGTGGGGAACCTAGCGTCACGAAGATTTCACCCGGCAAATAGGAACCATCTGCTCAGACCCCTCCCTCCGGTCTTGAAACGTCTCAATAGTTTCACGTAGAGTCCGCGCACGGGGATGAGGCAGACTCCCCGCGAGACTTCGGTCCAAGCTCTGCGCAGCACGCAAAATCGTGGAGCTTGCGCATGGACACCGAACGACGGTCACATCTCCGGCATTCCGTAGCTATCCTCTCCCGAGGCGACGCGGCCGCGCGCCGTAGCGCGACCCCGCAGAACAGCCGCTTCGTGCACCTCTTCGACGCGCTCGCCGAGGTTGGGATCAAGGCACGCCCGGCGATATACGATGAAAGCTTCGCCGAGGAGGTCCGCGAGCAGTTGCTCGCGGCGGAAGGCGTTCTCGTATGGGTTAATCCAATTCAAGACGGGCGAAACCGCGACCGTCTTGACGCCCTTTTGCGCGACGTCGCCACGCGGGGCATATGGGTCAGCGCTCATCCGGACGTCATCCTCAAGATGGGGACCAAGGAGGTTCTCTATCGCACCCGCTCGATGGGGTGGGGAAGCGATACGGCTCTCTATCAAACTGCCGAGGCAATGCGCGCCGAGCTGCCGACACGGCTCACCACCGGTCCGCGCGTGATTAAGCGCAACCGGGGCAATGGTGGCCAAGGCGTCTGGAAGGTCGAGATGCTGCCGACGCCTCCCCTGATAAGAGTGCTGGACGCGACCAAGGTGGCGCCTGAGGAACTGACGCTGGATGATTTCCTCCGTCGGTGCGCGGAATATTTCGAAAGCGGCAGCGTAATCGATCAACCATTCCAGCCTCGCTTGAACGAGGGCGTTGTACGCTGCTACATGGCAGGCGATCGCTGCGCGGGTTTCGGCTATCACAAAGTCAAAGCACTGGTCGACTTGGCGGCCGCACGTTCTGAGGCCGGACCACGGCTCTACACGTCGAACGCAGACTCACGCTTCCAGCGGCTGCGCCGGTTGATGGAAGACGAATTTACGCCACAGCTAACCTCGTTGCTCGAAATTGCGCGACATGAGCTACCGATGATCTGGGACGCCGACTTCATGCTCGGTCCCGTTCAAGTCGATGGGAGCGACAGCTACGTACTTGGCGAGATTAATGTCAGCTCCGTGTTTCCTTTCCCGGACGAGGCGCCGGCAGAGATCGCCCAGTGGGTGATCGATCGTCTGCGGTGTAAACTTTGATACCATGCTGACGGTGAGCCGGCTCAAGCGCTTGCACATCTCCGCTTCATTCGATTTGCAGGACGGTGAATGCGTCGCCCTGCAAGGGCCCTCCGGCGTCGGGAAGACTCTACTGCTTCGTTCCATCGCAGATCTCGATCCGAACGAAGGAACGGTCAAACTGGACGGAACGCTCAGGGAGATGATGCCTGCCCCAGTCTGGAGAAAGCGAGTGACCTATCTCGCTGCCGAGCCTGGCTGGTGGTCCGACACAGTGCAAGAGCACTTCGGCGACTGGGAGGAGGCATCGCCGCTGGTAGCACGATTGGGACTCCCATCCACCTGCGGACCATGGCCGATCCAAAGACTTTCGAGCGGGGAGAGACAACGATTGGGGCTTGTGCGGGCGCTCATGCTGCAATCGCGGGTGCTTTTGCTCGACGAGCCAACCTCGGCACTCGACGCGGCATCCGCTGCAGCCGTGGAATCCTTGATCGCCGAACGCGTTTCGAATGGAACGAGCGTCCTATGGAGCACTCACGATAATTCCCAGGCGAGCCGCGTCGGCTCGAGGGTCCTTGTGATGAGGACCGACGGCGGGATCGAGGAAAATCGACCGTGACTTACATCCACCTGACGTACGGGGATCTGGTCCTGCCCGCACTTCTTGTGGTTATGGATGGCGCGCTCTCGCTTGTTCTCCGCCTCAACCTTGAAAGACAGCTGGCGATCGCGGCTGTGCGAATGCTGCTTCAGCTCGTGCTCGTTGGATACGTGCTGACGTTCCTGTTTGCCGCGGTCTCGCCACTCTGGACCGCCGTCGCGGCCGTCGTCATGGTGTTCTTCGCATCCCGCGAAATCGTCGCGCGGCAGAAGCGACGGCTGCGCGGGCTTTGGCAATACGGCCTAGCACTACTTTGGCAGATTATTGATTTTACCGCGATTTATAGGATTCCCGAATCAATTTTTCAATGATTCATGGGTGGTCGGCTCTTGGAGGGCTGACCATGCCGG
>JAICSX010000076.1 GCA_025936675.1 Sphingomonas sp. | reverse complement strand
CCTTGACGAGCTAATCTTCCGAGCGAGGACGCTCGATCGTTTGATAGTTGGGGATCAACATGACTTTCGGACGGATACGGCGACCCTCGGGCTTCGACCGAGCTTCGGCAGATTTGCGAGCGATATCTCGACACCGCCTCGCGAGTTCTGCGAGCCGCTGCTCCCCCGGGCGGGAACGGCTTAGATGCACGTCCACCTTCCCAAACCGCTGCACGGCTGGCGCGCGTTCGCTGGCGAGGTCGGGATCATCGTGCTCGGCGTGTTGATCGCGCTCGGCGCCGAGCAGGTGGTCGAGTCCATTCACTGGCGGGAAAGCGTCTCGCAAACGCGGCAGGCGATGCGCTCCGAGCTCGGCATCGATCGGAAGCGGCTGGAGGTCAATCTTGCGCAGGACAGCTGCATGAACGTGCGCCTCGACGCGATCCTGCGCTGGGCCGCGACGGCACCCGCCGGCGCGCGGATCGCCAATGCCGATCAGCCTCTCCTGTGGAATTACCACACGAGCACATGGGATATAACGAAGACCAGCCCGACAGCGGGGCACTTTTCGCTGAACGAGCAGCTGAAATACGCTGAGACGTACGACGCCATCGCCAACGAGCAGCGCTATTTGTTCGACGAGCAGCGGAGCTGGACCGATCTCGCCGCGACGCTGGCAAGCGCCGACCGGCCGGAGGTCCGCGCCGGGATCGAGCGCGAGGTTGCGAGCGCGAGGCTGCATCTCGCGGGTCGCGAGACGAACGGCCGCTCGTTGCTGGTCCGGCTCGACCAGCTTGGCGTCGAGGCCGACCCGGCGGGAGTGCCGGTTCGCGTCGACGTGCATCGGCTGTGCCGGCCACTGCAAGGCTAGCAACAGGCACCTTCACCTTGCCAGCTGCCAACTGCCGTCCTCAGCCTAGCGCTCCAACAAAGTTGAAACCGGGTCGAGCAAGTTCAGAAACAGAAGAACCGCCAGGATCGCGATGATCGGCCTCCGCGCATTCACGAAGATGCCGGCGGCGCAACCAGCCAGGAACAGCGAAAGCTCAGCCCAATCCGCCCAGCTGAAGTAAGAGAAGCTTTTCCAGCCCATCAGCGCGTACCGCGATCCGTAGGCCAGGATGTTCGCGACGAGCAGGCACCCGAGCACCTTCCCTTTCTCGGCGAAGAAATGGTCATCCAAATCGCCGCGTCGAGCTGGATCGCTGGGCAAGACCAGGACGGCTGCGAAGTACAGCAGGCTGCAAATGACCAGCGATGCAAAGAGTGCGGCCGAATTGTCCGGCACAGCGTCGCGTGCCCGCCAGGCGATCTCCCAGAAGATCGTCAGACTGGACATCATGAGTAACGCCAGAAGCGCGGTCGGCCAGCCCAGCCGGACCTTGCCATTGGCTTCCACGACCTTGGCAAGCCCGCTCAGCAGATGCGCCAGAGCTAGCCCGAGCAGCAAGGAGTAGAGCGAGAACACATATTCGAAGACGCTCATCATGCCCCCCAAGGCTGTTCATGCAGCCATTCGCCGACAGCAGCAAACGCCCCTCCAGCCGTTGCAGACGCCGACTCTTCTGTTACGTGTCCTTACCGCTGGGGGGCGACCGAGTGGACAGCTTTACCTATTTCGTTGCCTTCTACAGCCTGATCCTGGGATTGGGGCTGACGGAGCTGCTCGGCGGGTTCGCGCACATGGTCCGCGCGAAGGCGCTGAAGAAGCTCGAGCCGCAGACGGCGCTGCTCGCGCTCTTCATCCTCGTCGACATCTGCTCCACCTGGGTCGACAGCTGGCTTACCCTCAAGCACGTTTCGGTGGATTTCGCCGGCCTCTGGGCGCCGGTCCTGCTCGCCATCTGCTTTTATCTCGCCGCCGCCACCGTCTTCCCGCACGACGATGCCGACCACGAACGGCTCGCCGATTATTACGCGGAGCGGAAGCGCTTCGTCGTCGGTCTCTTGCTCGCCGGCGAGATGCTGATCCACGTCACGTACCTTCACGTCTTCGAACAGCGGATCGCGCACCAGCCGGAGCTCTTTTGGCTGTGGACGGTCCCCTACAATTTGGCGATCGAAGCCTCGATGGTTGCGATCATGTTTTTGCGCTCGCGCCGTGCGAATATCGTGCTTCTTATCGTGCTGCTGCTGCTGATCATGATCCCTTATTGGGACCAGGGGTCAATCCAGAACGCCCTCGCCCGCCAATACGGCTACGGATGAGATCGTCACGGCGACCAACAGCGCTTTGCTCAGTGACAGCTTCGACCCATTGCGGACATTCGCCCTGCGTCGCAGAATGGGCACCTGAGTTGATCAGCAGCGGGGGTAGACGATGCGCGTTCCAGTCTTGATAGTCCTGAGCCTGGCTGCTTCTCCATTATCGGCAACCGCAGCACAGACGCAGGCAGGAGCAACGCCGCACGTTGCCGCGCCTCCTGCCGACACCATCGACAGCAGCATGCGGCACGATATCGTCGCAAAGCTGAGCGATGCGCTCCGGGAAAATTACGTCTTCCCGGACGTCGGCGCAAAGGCAGCGGAAAAGATCGGCGCCGCGCTTTCCGCCGGTGACTACGACAGTCTTTCCGATCCCAGTTCCTTTGCAGCGCGGCTCTCCGCCGACGTTGCCGCGGTTGCGCACGACAAGCACCTGAGGATCACCGCGGTGGACGCGCCGCCGCCTCAAGCAGCTGGTTCGGCCGCCGAATTGCCGCGGTCAGAAGCGGGTGTCGTTCGCGCCGACAAGCTTGCTGGCGGCGTCGGCTATATCGAAGTGATCGGCTTTCCGCCTTTGCCGGCGTTCAAACCCACGATCGACAAGGCCATGTTGGCGCTCAAGGGCAGCCGCGCACTCATCATTGACGATCGCCGGAACGGCGGAGGATCGCCTGACGGGGTCGATTATCTCGTAAGCTTTCTGGTTCCGCCGAACCGACCGATCGAGATCAACGACATTGTCGCGCGAGAGCCGAAGACAAACACTTTCAAGCGTCAGAGGTTTTCGAGCCAGCCGACGCCGGTAAGCTTTGCCAAAATTCCGGTTTACGTCCTGACAAGCAAGAACACCTTCTCCGGTGGCGAGGAACTTGCGTACGACGTGCAGACGCACAAGCTGGGGAAGATCGTCGGAGAAGTAACCGGTGGGGGCGCAAATCCCACAGGACCGGTCGATCTCGGCCACGGCTTGGAGGCAAGCATCCCGTGGGGCCGGCCGGAAAGCCCGATTACTCAGACGAACTGGGAAGGACGCGGCGTTCAGCCCGATGTGCCTGTCTCAGCGCAAGATGCGCTGACGGTCGCACTGCGAAAGTTGGGCCAAAAGCCGGCGGCCGAAATCGCCAGCGCCTCACTCAAGCAGGTATTTGCGCCCCGATCGACTCCTCTCCCCGGGTCCGAGGCAATTGCTCGGCAATTCATCGCCGGGCTCGTCAGCGGAAACCCCGATTACGCGTCGATGACCCCTGAATTCGCGAGCTTCAACCGCGAGCACCTGCCCACCTTGCGACAGACGTTCCTGCTGCCGCTCGGCGCGTTTCGTTCGATCAAGTTCGAGGACGTCGGCGCGATGGGGGGCGACGAGTACCGGGCCGCATTTGCGAATGGCGCGATCATCGTCGACATCTCGCTCGATGCCGAGGGCAAGGTCCAGGGAGCAATGATGCGACCGGCGCCCGCGGGGCAGTAGAGCAGGATTGGCGAAAGCTCGGCCTGAGCGGCAGCTTTCGACCCATTGCAGACACTAGTGCTGCATGCGACCATGAGGCCGTGGGGCCTGTAGTTCACCGCAAGAGGGAGACGGAGATTACGCCCGGACTCCTGTTAGCCCTCATCTATCTTTGGCCATTCCTCCTCGTCTGGTCATTTAACGCCCCTTCGTGGTCCGGTGTGGACCGTAATGGGTTCAACCGCTTCAACGGGGTCCTGATACTCTCCCTATTGGACTTCTTAACATTGTTGGCCATCCTGCCGCGAACAATGTTGACGACCAAGACGGATGCCGTTGGCCTTTATCTTGCGGTGCAGCTGGTTCATTGGATTTGGCTAGACGGGCCGCGTGGCGAACGGTTCAAAAAGCAGTTTAGGCATGCCTCGACGACAACAAGATTGGCTGTACGAGCCGTAAGCGCGGCATTGTTCGGTGGAATGCTGATCTGGTTCTTTATTAGCGTTCCGCCGCTGAATGCCAGCGCGGCATCAGCGACGAACCCGTCCTGCAAAAAAGCCACTGAAATGACTGCCGCGGCGTGCGATCCTGCGGGGCCGTAGTGTCCGCTTTCCACCCATTCCTGCCGTTGGCGCGAATGGCAGCTTTCGACCCATTGCGGACATTCGCCATCCGGATAAGCTACGGCCATGAACGGCGTTTTGAGAACCACCGCACGAGCGGTTCCGAAGGCAACAATCTATCGCGTAGCGGCTGGCGTGGCGCTCGGGTCAGTAGCTCTCGCTCTCGGGATTGCCTTCCTCGGCCCCTCAATGGGCGCTCTCGTCGGATACATCGTGTGGCCCATTCTGGCCGCTTTGGTCGCGTCGCTTGTCGCTGGCATTTTGCGCCTCCGATTGGTTGGCTATCTTCCGAGCCAGCCGAAAGATGATGATTTCATCCCTCTCGCCCTCCAGCCGTGGATACGTTTTTGGCTCTTGGCGCGGTTCGGGCTTCTTGGGGCCACGCTGGCGTTATTGGTCGCAATCGTTGCCACGGCGGTAGCGGGACGAGGGGTGAGCCATGCCCTGGAGGCGTTCGTCTACGTCGTCATCGTCCGCATATTGATGGACCTCGGGTTCGGCGCGGCGTTCAACCTCGGGATAATCATTCGCCGCCGTAGCGCCGGTTGAATGTCAGCTTTCCACCCATTCCTGCCGCTACCGCGAGCGGCAGCTTTCGACCCAAAGCTCACACTAGCGGGGATTAGGAGAAAGAATCCTGCACGTCGTTTGATTTATCAGCCCTTCGCAGTGCGAGCGCCCCTCGTATCCCGTTGGCTATCAGGGCCAGTATCGCGATCTTGACTACGAACGCCGCGACCAACGCAGCGTCCGCTGCGATCGATGGTGATGGTGCAACCTTGGCGACAATCGGCGTGTAAGCATTGGTCACTGCCGCTGGGGCAATTAGAGCGGCCGCAAGTTCAGAAGCTACGATAAGGCCTGCCACGCCTCCCCAAATCCAACCAGCGTGCCGCCACAGGCGAATGCCCGCCACAAGTAGGAGGATCGGCAAAAGGTTGGTGCCAATGAGGTATGCAATCGCATTGTCGACGGGCTTGCCTGCCAAGTTGACTGTTAGAAGGCTACCAAGCGTCTCGCGGGCGCCTTGGAATAAACAGGCGATGCCACCCCATTTAGAAGCTCGCTCCGCACTGGAGCGAGTTACTAGGCCGACAAACCAAATTGTCATTCAAGAAGGCTCCCCCAATCCCGCAACTTGGCAATAGCCCTATGAACCCACAAGTGGCGAATCTAGCGTCCGCTTTCCACCCATTCCTGCCGCTACCGCGCGAGTGGCGGCTTCCGACCCATTGCAGACATTGTTCGCTTGCGAGATGCTGCGCTGATGCGGCTTTCGCTTCTATTCCTGACGACATGTCTTGTGGCGACCCCGGTTCCAGCAGTTGCGCAACTTCGCGGGCAGGTAACTAGGGATGGCTGCGTCAGGACCGGAGTGGGGCTTGCTGCGGAAGGCCGACTGTCGCTGCGCCACTTTCCCGGTCCGCCAAACTACACAAGCATCCGCGAGGGCGACAAAGACGATCTTGTCTTCATCCTCACCCTCCCTCAGCCCGTTTGCATCGACGCCCGGGACTTCGGTCAGTCCCAGAGATTCAGAACTGTTCACGTCTGGAGCTTGGATAAGGGCGTGCGAGGCAAGCTCCACCGCATGGTCGGCCGACGAGTGATCATCAGCGGTGACGGATACCCGATGGACAATGCCAATCATCGAGCGCCGCTGGTCCTCAATGCCAAGTCTGTTCGGCTGCCCTAGCGTCCGCTTTCCACCCATTCCTGCCGCTACCGCGCGAGCGGCAGCTTTCGACCCATTCCTGCCATTAGGTCCTTCTGTTACGGTGACGTAACCGCTCGGGGTCCGGCTGAGATGCATTTCCACGTTCCCAAGCCACTGCACGGGTGGCGCGAATTCGCTGGCGAGGTCGGCATTATCGTGCTCGGCGTGCTCATCGCGCTTGGTGCCGAACAGGCCGCCGAGACGATTCACGCGCGGCACCAGCTTGCCCAGCTTCGCAGCGCCCTGGATGGCGAGCTGGCTGATGACCGCGCCCGATGGGAGGAAATGCAGGCAGAGGACCCGTGCACACTTCATCGGCT
>JAICSX010000103.1 GCA_025936675.1 Sphingomonas sp. | reverse complement strand
CGGCGAAAGCGTCTTTCCCGAGTTGGCGGATGCGGACCGGCCGGTCGAAATCTCCATCACGCTGACGGGCGACGAGCAGGTGCGCGAGCTCAACGCCAAGTGGCGCGGGAAGGACAAAGCAACCAACGTCCTCTCCTTTCCAATGGCCGACGAGCGAGATTTGACGAGAGCAAATCTTGCACAAGGGGAACTGTTGCTCGGTGACATCATCCTCGCGCGTGGCGTTTGCGAGGTGGAAGCGATCGAGAAAGGCGTCAGCGTGGAGGACCACGTGGCGCATCTGATGGTGCATGGAACGCTCCACCTGCTGGGCTACGATCATCATGAGGAACGCGACGCCGCGGATATGGAGTCGCGGGAGGTGCGCGCGCTCGAACGGCTCGGCATCGCGAATCCGTACGAGGTGACCGCCTGATGGCGACCCGCGGCGACGATGGCGGGTCGGCGCTGTGGCGCGGCATGCGGCACCTGCTGTTCGGCGAGGAGGCCGAGCCGACGCTTCGCGCGGAGATCGAGGAAGCGATCGACGAAGCCGAGGGAAGCGAAGGGGGCACGCCGGCAGCCGGCGACCTCGGCGCCGCCGAGCGGCAGATGCTGCGCAACCTGCTTCACTTCGGCGAGCAGACGGCGGGCGACATCTGCGTGACCCGCGGCGACATCGTCGCGGTCCCGAGCGACATCAGCTTCGACGACCTTGTCCGCGCCTTCGTCGAGGCGGGGCACAGCCGCCTGCCGGTTTATGGCGAGAGCCTCGACGACGTTATCGGCATGGTTCACATCAAGGACGTGTTCGTCGCCAGCGTCGAACCGGGACGCGATCGATCACTCGCGGCGCTGATGCGTGAGCCCCTGTTCGTCCCGGAATCGATGGGCGTGATCGAGCTGCTCGCGCGCATGCGAACCGAGCGCGTCCATCTCGCGATCGTTGTCGACGAGTTCGGCGGCACCGAAGGTCTCGTCACCATCGAGGACGTGGTCGAGGAGATCGTCGGTGACATCGAGGACGAGCACGACGACGCCGAGGCAGCGATGCTGACGTTGCTCGACGACGGCCTGTGGGAAGCCGACGCGCGGATCGAACTCGAGGAACTCGCCGACGCCGTCGACACCCGCCTGTCCTCGGAAGAGGATGAGGTCGACACGCTCGGCGGCCTGATGTTCCTGCTCGCCGGTCACATTCCGCCGAAGGGCGAATGCGTGACCCACCCGTCCGGCTGGAAGCTCGAGGCAATCGACTCCGACCCCCGGCGGATCATCCGGGTGCGCCTGCATGCGCCCGAGGCGGAGGCAAGGACTGAATAATTGCTCCCGCTCATGCTGAGTAGCGGCTGAGCGAAGCCGAAGACGCGTATCGAAGCACGTCCTTCGATACGCGCCCTCGACAGACCTTCGGTCTGCTCAGCCGCTACTCAGGATGAGCGCATTTTTAGGCAACTTACTGCTTCGCGAACAGCTTGCCGCGATCGGCCATCGCCTTGAACTCCAGCGCGTTGCCGGCGGGATCGTGAAAGAACATCGTCGCCTGCTCGCCTGGCTGGCCTTCGAAGCGGATTGTCGGCGCGATGACGAATTCGACAGCGGCGTCCTGCAATCGTCCGGCGAGCGCCTTCCATTCGTCCATCGGCAGTACGATCCCGAAATGCGGCACCGGTACCTCTTCGCCATCGACGGGATTGGTGTAGCCCGTCCCCTTCAGGGGAGGGGTTGGGCTGCGGGCTTCGGCTTCGACTGCGACAGCTCCCACCCCACGCACCTCCGCTGAAGGGAAGGGGTGGACCAGGTGCGCGACGATCTGGTGACCGTAGAGATCGAAGTCGACCCATTCGTCCGCGCTGCGTCCCTCCGGGCAGCCGAGCAGCCCGCCGTAGAAGCGGCGCGCAGCGTTTAGGTCACTGACCGGAAAGGCGAGGTGAAACGGCGGCAGATTCATGAACTCTGCACTGCAAAGTCGTAGGTCGATTGTCGAGGCTTTCGTTAGCGTCGCGTAACCGCTAGCCATCGCTGCGATGCTGTACGTCCTGTACGCGCTGATTGCGGGCGCAGTGTCCGCCTTCGCCTTCGAGCCGGTCGGCTGGTGGCCGCTGTTGCTCGTCGCGATCGCGGTGCTGTGCGAGCTGCTCGACCGCACCAAATCAATCGGACGAAGCCTTGCGATCGGCTGGGCATTCGGATTCGGTCAGTTCGCGGTCGGACTCAACTGGATCGCGACCTCGTTCATTTATCAGTCGAACATGCCGCCATGGCTCGGCTGGGTCGCCGTCATCATGCTTTCGATCTATCTGGCCGTTTATCCGATGATTGCGGCGGGAGTCGCGTGGCGGCTCGGACGCGACGACCGGGTCGTGCTGGTGACCGTGCTCGGCGGTGCCTGGGCGATCACCGAATGGCTGCGCGGAACGATGTTCACCGGATTTCCGTGGAACCCGGCCGCAGCGGCGTTGGCGCCGCCGCCGCTGATCGGCGTGACGCCGCTGATCGGCACCTACGGAATGTCCGGCCTTGTCGTGCTCCTCGGCGGCGCGATCTGGCTCGAATATTATCGCAAGTGGCTGCCGCTGGTCGTGATCCTCGCCGCCGCGGTATTCCTGTGGGTGCTGCCGTCCTCGGCCGTGCCTGCGGACCCGCTGACGATCCGGAACGTCCGCATCGTCCAGCCGAACATCGGCCAGGAAGAGAAATGGCGGCCGGGATTCGACGAGGAAGCGGCACGCCGCCTCGCGCAATTGTCGGGCCCGGCCGGCGGCGAGCCACGGCTGCTGCTCTGGCCCGAAGCGGCGATTACCGATCCCGTCGAGGACCAGCGGCTTGCCGGACAGGGAGCCGCAACCTTCCAGCGTCTTCGTGCAGCGTCGCTGCTCGGGCCCGGCGACCTGCTGCTGACCGGAGGCCTCGCAGTCCGCTCTCCGGACGGCGTGCGCATCGG
>JAICSX010000087.1 GCA_025936675.1 Sphingomonas sp. | reverse complement strand
GGCATCGCCCCAGTCTCCTCCCGCGCCGGCACCGCCTCTTCGCTGTGGCCGGCCGGCGGCCGCGGCAGCCACAGCTCCGCGATGGTGCCGTGGCCGACCTCGCTGCGAATTCGGAAGGCACCGTTCGATTGGCGAGCGAAACCGTAGACCATCGGGAGTCCGAGACCGCTGCCCTTGCCCAGCTCCTTGGTCGTGAAGAACGGCTCGAGCACTTTCTCGAGCACGTCGGCGGCAATGCCGGTTCCGGTGTCGGTGACTGACAGCTGGACATAGTCGCCGGCCGGAAGCTCGGCCCAATTATCCGCGTCCAGCGAGCAGTTTTCCGCGGCGACGGTGACGGTGCCCCCCGCCGGCATGGCATCGCGCGCGTTGATGATCAGGTTGACGAGCGCAAGCTCGAGCTGGGACTGGTCGGCGAAGGCGTCCCAGACATCCGGGCTCGCGCGCCATTCGATGTTCACCAACCCGCCGAGCGTATGGATCAGCAGGTCCCAGACCGCTTCCTGCAGCGCCGCGAGGTCGATTGCCCGCGGCTCCAAAGTCTGCCTTCGCGCGAAGGCGAGCAGGCGTTTTACCAGCTCGCTGCCCTGCTCGGCAGCGCGTTTGGTCATGGTGAGGACTCGGCGCTGGTCGTCGCTGAGCTCGGCGCGCTTGTCGAGCAGGCCGAGGCCGCCAATGACCGCCGCCAGGAGGTTGTTGAAGTCGTGCGCGATGCCGCCGGTGAGCTTGCCGATCGCGTCCATCTTCTGGGCGTGCACGAGCTGGCTTTCGAGCGAACGTTGTTCGCTGATATCTGTGAGGGTGCCGGCGAACTCGACCGGCTCGCCATCGCCGTCCCTCAGAAGCACCGCCTGGTCGAGGAAATGCTTGTAGCCGCCGTCGGCGCACTTCCAGCGATATTCGATCGACGAGCGGCCGCTCCTGCGGCGGGCCTCGATGGCAGCGATGGTCCGGTCGCGGTCGTCAGGATGCAGGCGCTCGGCCCAGATGGCGGGATGCGCGGCAATCTCGTCGTGGGTGTAGCCGGTGATCCCCACGAGATCGCCGCTGACATAATTCGGCAGCCGCGGATGCGCTTCGTAGGGCTCCAGATACAGCACCATCGGCAACGACTGGATGATCGCCGCCTGCCGCTGTTGGGCGCGGCGCAGCTCCTGCTCGACACGCAACCGTTCGGCGTTGGCGCGCAAGTTGGCGTCGAGCAGAGCCTGCTCCTGGCGTGCCTTGCGCTCGATTTCCTTGGTCTTGGCGAACAGGTCGACGAACACCGCGACCTTCGAGCGGAGCACGACGGGGTCGACCGGTTTGAACACATAGTCGACTGCGCCCATCGCATAGCCGCGAAGCAGATGCTCGGCTTCCTTGTTGACTGCCGACAGGAACACGATCGGAATGCTCTTGGTCTGGTCGCGGCCGCGGATCAGCCGGGCAGTCTCGTAGCCATCAATGCCCGGCATGTAGACGTCGAGCAGGATGACTGCGAACTCGCCGTTGAGCAGATGGCGCAGCGCTTCCTCACCGGACCGCGCAACGATGACTTCGCCGAGGTCGTCGAGGATGCTCTGGACGGCAAGCAGGTTGCGCGAATCGTCGTCGACGAGCAGCACCCGCGGCCGCTCGATATCCGACCCGTCGACTTCCGTCGGATCGAACAGCGGCTGAACCGGTATGTCTCCGATCTGCGCGCCCACCCTTATTCCGCCGCCTCGATGAAGATCGAGGATGCGTCGACCGCCGCACGGTCGCGCGAACGCGCAACCCATACCCGCAGCAGGGCGAGCAGCAGCTCGATGTCCACCGGCTTGGCGATATAGTCGGACGCACCGGCATCGAGGCACTTCTGGCGGTCGCCCTTCATCGCTTTCGCGGTAACGGCGATCAGCGGAAGATCGGCAAGCTCGGGGAGCTTGCGGATCTGCTGCATCGTCTCGTAGCCGTCCATTTCGGGCATCATGATGTCGATCAGCGCGACGTCGACGCCCGGCGTCTGCTCCAGGATCAGGATGCCGTCCTTGCCCCGCTCGGCATGAAGCACCTCGACCTCGTAGCTTTCGAGCACGCTGGTGAGCGAGAAGATGTTGCGGATGTCGTCGTCGACGATCAGCACCTTCGCGCCGGCCAGCTCCGGCACCTGGAGCGTGATCGGGTTCTGGGCGAGCTTCGACTTGCGCTTCGGCTTGGTCGTCTTTGCGTGGTCGCGCAGCCCAGTGAACAACCTGACCAGCTCGGCGCGCTCGGCCGGCTTGTCGGTCACTCCGAACGCTCCCATGCCGATCACCGACTTGTTACGGTCCGCACCCGAAATCACATGGATCGGCAAATGGCTGGTCTGCGGGTCGTGCTTTAGCAGGTCGAGCAGCACGAAACCGTCGATGTCCGCCAAGCCAAGGTCGAGCGTGATCGCGGTCGGCTGCAACTTGCGCGCCATCGCGAGTGTGCCCGCGCCGGCGGTCGAAACCACACCCTTGAGCCCCGCCTCATGGGCGGCATCGAGCAGGATGGTGGCGAACGTCGGGTCGTCTTCGACGATGAGCACGAACGGCGATTTGCCGAGATCGTCGCGGTCGTCGTTGACCTCGAACCCGGTCGGAAGCGCCGTCGGGACGAGCGCGCCGCTGTTGTCGTAACGCGCGGGCGTCCCAGCCAGAGCCTCGACGCCCGCTGCGGCGGCCAAGGGCACGTACAAGGTGAAGGTCGATCCCTCGCCGGGGTTCGACCGCACCTGCAGTTCGCCGCCGAGCAGGCGCGCGATCTCGCGGCTGATCGACAAGCCGAGTCCTGTGCCGCCATATTTGCGGCTCGTCGTGCCGTCGGCCTGCAGGAACGGCTCGAAAATCAGTCGCTGCTTCTCCTCGGGAATGCCGATGCCGGTGTCGGTCACCGCGATTTCGATCGCATGTTCGGCATCGCGCAGGAGCGGGTTGTTCGCGCTCCAGCCCTTGTCGACGCAGCGGACGCCGAGCGTCACCCCACCCTTCGAGGTGAACTTGAACGCGTTCGACAGCAGGTTGAGCACAATCTGCTGAAGCCGCTTCTCGTCGGTACGGATGGTTTGCGGCAGCTTGCTGTCGAACTTCACGTTGAAGTCGAGCCCCTTGTCCGAAGCGAGCTGGCGGAACGTCCGCTCCATGTGCTGCTTGAGATGCTGCATCGGCATCTCGCCCACCTCGATGGTCACCGTTCCGGACTCGATCTTGGACAGGTCGAGGATGTCGTTGATGAGGTTCAACAGGTCCGAACCCGCGGAGTTGATCGTCCGAGCGAACTCGACCTGCTTTTCGAGCAAATTGCCCTGGGCGTTGTCGGCCAGAAGCTTCGACAGGATCAGCAGCGAGTTCAGCGGAGTCCGCAGCTCGTGGCTCATGTTGGCGAGGAACTCGGACTTGTACTTCGACGTCAGCGCAAGCTGCTCGGCTTTCTCCTCGAGCGCACGCCGGGCCATTTCGATTTCGAGATTCTTGGCTTCGACCTGCTTCTTCTCGTTCTCGAGAAGCTGCGCCTTTTCCTGAAGCTCCTCGTTGGTCGCGTGCAGCTCCTGCTGCTTGCGGGTGAGCTCGGTCTGCCGCGCCTGGAGTTCCTGCGTTAGCAGCTGCGACTGCTTGAGCAGGCCTTCGGTGCGCATGGTGGCGGCGATCGTGTTCAACACGATGCCGACCGATTCCATCAGCTGGTCGAGGAAGCTCTGGTGGGTCTCGTTGAAGTCGTTGAACGAGGCGAGCTCGATCACCGCCTTCACTTCATCCTCGAACAAGGCTGGAAGAATGTTGACGTTCGACGGCCTCGCGTGACCGAGACCCGAGCCGATGCGAATGAAATCGGGCGGCACGTCCTTCAGCAGGATCGGCCGGCGGTCGGCCGCGGCTTGTCCGATCAGCCCCTCGCGCAGGTGGAAGTCCTGCTTGAGCTCGTCGGGACTCTCGGCGCCATAGCTCGCGACCAATTCGAGCTTGGTTTCGTCCTCTTCGCGCTTGGTGACGTAGAACACGCCATATTGGGCGTTCACCAGCGGCGCGAGCTCCGACATGATGAGGTTGGACACGGTCGCAAGATCGCGCTCGCCCTGAAGCATGCGCGAGAAGCGGGCGAGGTTGGTCTTGAGCCAATCCTGCTCGGCATTCTTGAGCGTCTGCTCCTTCAGGTTCGCGATCATCTCGTTGATCGTGTCCTTGAGCGCGGCCATCTCGCCCGACGCCTCGACGGCGATCGAGCGGGTGAGGTCGCCCTTGGTCACGGCGGTCGCCACTTCGGCGATCGAGCGGACCTGGTTGGTCAGGTTGGCGGCGAGCTGGTTCACGTTGTCGGTGAGGTCGCGCCACAGGCCGGCGGCGCCGGGGACGCGCGCCTGACCGCCGAGCTTGCCTTCGATGCCGACTTCGCGGGCCATGTTCGTGACCTGGTCGCCGAACGTCGACAGCGTATCGATCATGAAATTGATGGTGTCGGCCAGCGCCGCGATTTCGCCCTTGGCGTCGACGGCAAGCTTACGCTTGAGGTTGCCCTGAGCAACCGCGGTGACGACCTCGGCGATGCCGCGCACCTGGTTCGTCAGATTGGTCGCCATGAGGTTGACGTTGTCGGTGAGGTCCTTCCACGTGCCGCCGACGCCGGGCACAGCGGCCTGGCCGCCGAGCTTGCCGTCGGTGCCGACTTCGCGGGCCACGCGCGTCACCTCGCCGGCGAAGGCGTTGAGCTGGTCGACCATCGTGTTCAGCGTTTCCTTCAGGCTCAGGATCTCGCCGCGGACGTCGACGGTGATCTTGCGCGACAGGTCGCCGCTGGCGATCGCGGTCGCCACCTCGGCGATGTTGCGCACTTGCGCTGTGAGGTTGCCGGCCATCGAGTTGACGCTGTCGGTGAGGTCTTTCCAGGTGCCGGCG
>JAICSX010000102.1 GCA_025936675.1 Sphingomonas sp. | reverse complement strand
TTACCACGGCAAATTTGCTCGCTGAATATGCACTGAATCCCATGCCGCTGTTCAACCCGGCCATAGACGCTGTGTTGACGATGTGGCCGCCTTCACCATGGGCGCGAATGTGAGGAAGGAACGTGCGGATGCCGTGGAGCACGCCCATCAAGTTGACGTCCAGCACCCATCGCCAATTCTCGAGCGAGATGTCGTCGATGCCACTGCCGCCACCAACGCCGGCATTGTTGCAGACGACATGGATATTTCCGAACGCATCATACGATGCCTTGGCTGCCATTTCGACGCTGACGGGATCGGTAACGTCGCATGTCACACCGCGCACTTCTGGTCCGACATCGCGCAGACTCTCGACGGCAGCGTTCAAGGCATCGACCTCGATGTCCGCAAGCATTACCTTCATTCCAGCTTCCGCAAGTCTGCGTCCCAGGGCAAAGCCGATGCCGCTCGCCCCGCCTGTCACGAATGCCGCCTTGCCAGCCAGGTCACGCATGATTCCCTGAACCTCCAGATTGCGCGCTCAATATAGCAGCGGTCACGGTTCAGGGGCAGCTTTTTGGACGGCTCAAACCCTATTCAGCACCACACTGGTTCGCGGGCTGTTCTGGATAGTCTGGGCGCGACCGGGGACTGAAGCGCAAATAGAATGACCGAGCAGCGAGCGCCGATTTACCGCCGAGCTCGTGAAGTCATCGTGGTGCGAACTTATAGCGGAATGTGCAGCTCGGCGCGCCACGCATAATTGTTTGCGCGCGTTCGAGACTGACCTCACCTTCACTGACTGATGCGATATCGAAATCGGCCTCGCATATCAGAAGGGCGCCGAGCTCCGGCTCTCCCAGTGCGCGGAAGAACTCGGCGAAGCGGCAGCGTGTCACGTCGAGATCTAACGCCTGCTGGTCGTGGCGCAGGATCTTGACCTCGACCTCCTTACCCGAGACCTCGCCGAACACGCTATTGATTGTCGCCCATTTCCGCCGCGGGCTGCCTTCGATACCTTCGCCAATGGAGGCAAACAATTGCTTCGACCAGTCGCGCAACGCCTGCTTGACGATCGCGTCCGCTTTTTCGTTCCCAAGCTCGGCTCGCAACGCGCGCAGCACCGGCACCAGGACTTGGGCCTGCATGCGGGTCTTGTCCAGAAGGGAAACCTTGGGATCAACGAGATAGTCGTCGATGACGCTGCTCATTGTGTCCTCGCGAAACACGTCGGAACTGTATTGGATATGATAGCACGAAACATGCACCATTGGTAATGGCGCCGGACTGCAGCACGCGGATTTTGGGTCTCCGCTAAGTTTGCGGCCGCCGTTCGCCGCCGTTCAGCTTATCACAACAGGAGCCTCTTCGGAGAACGCCCGGAGCGCCAACGACAGGTTTGCGAATTCGTCGGCCCGCGCGATATGGCGCGCTATGTCGGGATTGATGGACGGGGCATGCGAAATCGCCAGCATGTGACCAGCAGCGGGCAGATACTTCGTATCAGCTCCGGATATTGTGGAAGCGAGCCGTCCTACCACCCGCTGGGTGAGATATGGGGATAATCCGCCGGAGATCAAAAGCGTTGGCACGCGGATCGCGGCGGCAGCGGAGGTAACGTTCTGTTCGGCAAGCACCGAGGCGAAATCAAAAGCAAGCTTTTCGGCCTGCTCCACCAGCCGCGCGAGTGCATTCGATGACAGCCTCTCTTCAGGTCCTGACCCTCTCCAGAACGTCAGAAACTTTTCGATGGCCTCCATGGAGCAGCCCTTCCAGAGGTCCTCGTAGATGGCATATCCCAGGCGAGCGAAATGCTCATACAATCGCCGATCCGATCCGCTCTCCATCAGGATTGTCGGCAGAACGGGCTCGATGAGCGTCAGGCTTCGAACACGGCTTGCGTACCGCGGATCAGTCGCAATTTTGAACGCAAGCGCGCCGCCGTAGGAGTGACCGACGATGTGCAGGGGATCACCGCTTTCGCTGAGCCGAGGGCTTAATGCTTCGATCTCCTCCGCTAAGGTAGTCGGCAATGCGAACGAGGTCGCGTTATCGCCGTAACCGGAGATATCAGGCGCAATCACCTGGTGTCTGCCTCCAAGCTCCTTCGCAAGACGGTCCCATTGACGACCAGAGCTCAGCGAACAATGAAGCGCGACGACAGAACTGGTAAGCCCTGCCTCAGAAGAAATCTTGAAGTGATTGTTCATCGCTTTTCCAATCGTGCCTGTCGGCGACTTTCTTGACACGGTTAAAATCAGGAAGTTGTCGGATGACCTTGTCGTCACTGGTCTTATGATTTGGTGATCACCACTTCGAGGTATTCGCTCGGCACAAGCATCGTGCCGTCGTTCCCCCGGTTCATGCGCACGATCAGCGCGTGCAAGTCGTTTCTCAATTCCGTCTGCCGTTGCGTGTCGAGCGTAGCAAAGGCCCTGTTGATCGGGCCGTAGTAGGTCTCGAACACCTCAAGAAAATGCTTCGGCGAGCGGTAGCGAAAGTTGAAGTAACGGCTCTCGGTCCTGATATCGCTTGCTGCGCTCCCGAACATTTCGGCGAGACGGGCGCGTGTTCCCCACAGGGCGGGGGATTTTGCGTTAGGTGGCGGCGGCAAATATCTGGCAAGTGTCTTGAATATCTGTCCGATGAATCCGTCAGGCGTCCAATTCGCCAGGCCGATCTGGCCTTTGGGTTTGCAGACCCGCAGAAGCTCGCCAGCCGCTCGGTCCTGATTTGGCGTAAACATCACACCGAAGGTGGAGAGCACGGTGTCGAAATCGCCGTTATCGAACGGAAGAGCTTCCGCATCCGCTTCGATAAATTCGATCGAATGCCCTTCGGCTTCTGCTCGGGCCCGTCCATTCTGCAGCAGCGCCGGTACGTAATCCGTCGAGGTGACGTCTGCCCAGCGTCTTGCCGCAGCCAGGCTCGCCATGCCATTCCCGGCCGCAACGTCAAGCACCTTCGACCCCGGGCGCAGATTCAGCGTCTCGCAAAGCTGCTCGCCGACAATCTGCAGTGTTGCGCCGACAACGGCGTAGTTGCCGGATGACCATGCCGC
>JAICSX010000110.1 GCA_025936675.1 Sphingomonas sp. | reverse complement strand
CCTGCCCGAGCTCGCCCACCGCCGAGCGAAGTCGAAGCGGCTGCGGATCTGGTCGGCCGGCTGCTCGACCGGGCAGGAAACCTATTCTCTCGCGATGCTCTTCGCCGAAGAGCCCCAGAAGTGGCACGGCTGGACCGTCGACATCCTCGGAACCGACGTCTCCATGGCCTGCATCGATCGGGCGCGCGCCGGCATTTACAGCCAATTCGAAGTGCAGCGCGGCCTCGGAATCAACCAGACGATCAAATGGTTCGAGGAGTGCGCCGACGGGTGGCGCGCGGTTGAGGAATTGCGCCGGCCGATCCGGTTCCAGGTGCACAATCTGCTAGAGCAGCCCCCGCACCCGGGTGGATTCGACATCGTGCTGTGCCGAAACGTCCTCCTCTACCTCAGCCCGGAAAAGAAGGCGCTGAGCTTCGAGCGGCTGGCAAGCGCGATGGCGGAGGACGGATGGCTGATGCTCGGCGCCGGCGAAACCGTTATCGGCCAGACGCCGAGGCTCGGCGCAGACCTCAACGCACGCGGCCTTTACAGGCTCATGGGGGACGGAAGCAGGATCGAGAAGCGGCAGAGCGATCGCCGGGCATCCTCCGCGGGGGCTTGACCCGACAGCAATAGCTGTGCGCCATTGCCGCCGTGGACGTGGACTTCATCGAGCGGCCTTCGCCCAATTTCGACGAGCGGCAGCTGCCGGTGTCGATGATCGTCCTGCATTACACGGGCATGCCGGACATGGAATCCGCGCTCGGGCGCCTGACATCCCCGGAAGCGCGCGTTTCGTCCCATTATCTCGTCGACGAAGACGGAACGATCTATCGGCTGGTCGATGAATCGAAGCGTGCCTGGCACGCGGGCAAGTCGCGCTGGCGAGGCGTCGCGGATGTCAATTCGGCGAGCGTCGGCATCGAGATCGTCAACCCCGGTCACGAATTCGGCTATCGCGATTTCCCGGACGAGCAGATGGCGTCCGTCATTCCGCTCGTCGCCGACATCAAGGAACGCCATGGAATCGGCCGCGGCAATGTCGTCGGCCATTCCGACGTCGCGCCGGCAAGAAAGGAGGACCCCGGCGAGCTGTTTCCGTGGCACGCGCTGGCCAAGCGGCGTCTCGCGCTGCCCAGCCCGACGCGCGACCTCATCGATCCCTACTGGACCGACGCCGGCTTCCTGCTCGCGCTCGAACGATTCGGCTACGACGTGACCGAGCCGCAAAAGGCCGTGATCGCGTTCCAGCGCCGCTTCCGCCCCGACCTCATCGACGGCATCATCGACGGCGAATGCAGGGCGAAGCTTCTCGCGCTGTTGCTCCCGCGTCCGCAGTGAAAGGTCACAAAGTTCGCGTCCGATGAGGTGAAATCGACGCGCCTTCCCCTCGCGAGCTACGTTCGGTCGTGTGACCTTTCGTGCCTTGCGAGTGCGCGGGAGAAACTGAAGCTGCACCGGCCAGCTTAGGGCACAGGTCGCCGCTTGTAGGAAAGCAATTTCGAGTTGTTCCTATTGGCAGCTTTCGACCCATTGCGGACGTTAGCCAGACCACGGCCTAACCGCTGCGATGCCAATCAGAAGAAGACCAACCGAGGCACAGACCAGAGCGAACTTAAGCAGTCCCAGGTTGAGAGTTCCAAATGAGAGGCCATTGCCGTGGAATGCCCGCTGATTTGCGCTTCGAAGCGGTCGAACAATCCAACTCACCAGATTCGCGCAGAGGAGAGCCAGTGGTAGGATAATCGCGCCGATGCCGAGCAGGACATAAATCGCCCGCGGCGAAGTAATCGGACCAGGCGGCGGAAGACCAAGTAATCGCTCGCAAATCTCCCACGCACCAATGGCAAGCAGGCTTGCGCAGACTAGCGCCACCAATCGCTCGACCGTGCCGACCCACCACGGCACCGCCGCCTTGAACGCTCGGGCTTGAGCAAAGTCGATGGTAGTTCGACGCTTTCGGGCGAAGAAGAATAGCGCAGCGCCGCAGGTGACTAACGGGGCGAAGATCCACACGAACTCGGCGAGCGACATTCCGTCATCTCACTCTATCAGAGGTCCGCGTGCAACCTTCGGACGCAATCGCCAATGTTCGCTTTCCACGCATTGCGGACATTAGCGTCTGACTCGCAACTGTACCGCCATTCCCCTATATCGCGCGGGCCAGAGGGCCGGGCGGCCGCGGGGGAGCTTGCTCTCACGAGGAAAGTCCGGGCTCCATGGAACCACGGTGCCGGGTAACGCCCGGCGGGTTGCCATAGCTTCGTGCGAAGGCGGCTCAGGGACAGTGCCACAGAAAGAACACCGCCGGTCTTTGGATCGGTAAGGTCGAAAGGGTGCGGCAAGAGCGCACCGCGGACCTGGCAACAGGGCCGGCACGG